>DATAQD010000046.1:0-21090 GCA_036264855.1 Jatrophihabitans sp.
CTTTCAGCGCCCCAAATCGGACCGATTTGGGGCGCTGAAAGGTGCAAAGCGCGGCGCGGCGGGGCGGCGGGGCGGCGCGGGGCGGCGCGGCGGCGCGGCGGCGGGGCGGCGGGGCGGCGGGGCGGGGCAGGGGGTGGTCAGAGCAGCGATTCGTAGAGCTCGACGGTTCGGTGGGCGATGGTCTCCCAGCCGAACTCGTGGATCGCGCGCTCGCGGCCGGCCAGCCCCATCATGGCGGCGCGGGCCGGATCGGCGCACAGCACGTTGACGGCCTCGGCCAGTCCGGCCTCGAACTCCTCGGCCGAGACGGCGTGATAGGGGACCAGCGTCCCGGTGCGGCCGTCGGCGACGACCTCAGGAATGCCGCCCACGGCGCTGGCCACCACGGCCGTCTCGCACGACATGGCCTCGAGGTTGACGATGCCGAGTGGCTCGTACACCGACGGGCACACGAACACGGTCGCCTGCGTCAACAGCTGGGTGACCTGATCGCGGGGCAGCATCTCGCGCAGCCACACGACACCGGAGCGGGTGGTGGCCAGGTGCGCGAACGCGGCCTCGGCCTCGGCGGCGATCTCGGGGGTGTCCGGGGCACCGGCGCAGAGCACGAGCTGGATGTCAGGGTCGAACTGCTCGGCCGCGCGCAGCAGGTGCATCAGCCCCTTCTGCCGCGTGATCCGGCCGACGAAGATCGCCGTGGGACGGTCTGGAGCGATGCCGTAACGCACGAGCGCCGCATCGTCGCGGTTCGGGGCGTAGAGCGTGGTGTCGATGCCATTGTGGATGACGTGCACCTTGGCCGGATCGACGAAGGGGTAGGCGTCCAGGACGTCCGCGCGCATGCCGTAGGACACCGCCACGATCGCGTTCGCCGTCTCGTAGGCCTGCCGCTCGGCCCACGAGGACACCAGGTAGCCGCCGCCGAGCTGCTCAGCCTTCCAGGGCCGCTGGGGTTCGAGCGAGTGCGCGGTCAGCACGTGCGGTACGCCGTGCAGCTGCGCACCCAGCACGCCGGCCACGTTGGCGTACCACGTATGGGAGTGCAGGACGTCGGCCCCGGCCACGGCCGCGGCCATCTCGAGATCGACCCCGAGCGTGCGCAGGGCGCTGTTCGCCTCGGCCAGGCCGGATGGGGTCGCATAGGCGTGGGTACCCGCCTCGGCGCGAGCAGCGCCGAAGCAGTGAACCTCCACCTCGATGAGTTTGCGAAGTTCCCGCACGAGGAACTCGACGTGGACCCCGGCCCCCCCGTACACCTCGGGGGGGTACTCGCGCGACAAGACGGCGACTCGCATGGCATCACCGTATCCACGAGTGGGACTAGGGTCTGAGGCATGGCTCGGGAGCCGCGGGTGCTCGGCATCGTCCTCGCAGGCGGGGAGGGCAAGCGACTCTGGCCGCTCACCGCGGACCGCGCGAAGCCGGCGGTCCCGTTCGGGGGCAACTACCGACTGATCGACTTCGTCCTGTCGAACCTGGTCAATGCGGGGTATCTGCGCATCTGCGTGCTGACCCAGTACAAGTCCCACTCGCTGGACCGGCACATCACCCAGACGTGGCGGATGTCGACCGTGCTGGGCAACTACATCACCCCGGTGCCGGCCCAGCAGCGCCTTGGCCCGCGCTGGTACACCGGCAGCGCCGACGCGATCCTGCAATCAGCCAACCTGATCTACGACGACAAGCCGGACTACATCATCGTGTTCGGGGCCGACCACGTGTACCGCATGGACCCACGCCAGATGGTGGCCCGGCACATCGACTCCGGCGTCGGCGCCACGGTCGCGGGCATCCGGGTGCCCCGGGCCGAAGGCAGCAGCTTCGGGATCATCGACGCCGACCCCGACGGTCGCATCGTCGAGTTCCTCGAGAAGCCGGCCGACGCCCCGGCGCTGCACGACAACCCCGACCAGACCTACGCCTCGATGGGCAACTACGTCTTCACCACCGACGCCCTGCTCGAGGCGCTGCGCGAGGACGCCGACGACGAGCAGTCGGTGCACGACATGGGCACCAACATCATGCCGATGATGGTCAAGAAGGGCGACGCGTACGTGTACGACTTCGCCGCCAACGACGTGCCCGGCGCCGAGGACCGCGACCACGGCTACTGGCGCGACGTCGGGACGATCGACGCCTACTACGACGCCCACGTCGACCTCGTCGCCGTGCACCCGATCTTCAACCTGTACAACCAGCAGTGGCCGATCTACACCTTCCACCCGCAGTTGCCGCCGGCGAAGTTCGTCGAGGGCGGGATCGCCCAGGAGTCCATGGTCGGGGCCGGCGCGATCATCGCCGGGGCCACCGTGCGGCACAGCGTGCTCGCCCCCAACGTCCGGTTGCACGCGGGCTCCTACGTCGAGGGTTCCGTCCTGATGGACGGCGTGCAGATCGGACGGGGAGCGGTGGTGCGCAAGGCGATTTTGGACAAGGATGTCGTCGTGCCCGAGGGCGCACACATCGGCCTCGAACCCGATCTCGACCGCGCCCGCTACCACATGTCCGAAGGCGGAGTGGTCGTGCTCGGCAAGAGCCAGCTCGCGCTGCCGTAACAAGCGGCACAACGGACGACTTGGGCGTGGCGGATTTCGGCCTGTCTGCGGTCTAGGTCGGGGCTGATTAGGCTGCAGCGCAAGCCCGCTCCCTCGGAGGTCAGATTGTCGTCACGTCCCCGTCTCGCGGTATCCATCATTTCGATCGCGGTCGCTTCGGGGCTCGCCCTCAGCGGGTGTGCCAGCAACAGCGAGGGCAGCGGCCCGACGGGCACGGTCAGCAACACGGTGGGTAAGCAGGAGAACCTGGCGTCGCTCGTCCCGGCCAACATCAAGTCGACCGGCAAGCTGATCGTCGGCGTCAACGTCCCGTACTCGCCGAACGAGTACATCCAGAACGGCAAGGTCGTCGGCTTCGACGTCGACCTCATGGACGCGACCGCCAAGGTGCTCGGCCTCACCACCGAGTACCGCCAGGCGGCGTTCGAGAAGATCGTCCCCTCGGTGAAAGCCGGCACCTTCGACATCGGCATGTCGTCGTTCACCGACACCTTGGAACGCGAGAAGACCGACGACTTCGTCGACTATTTCAACGCCGGCATCCTCTGGGCGGCGCCCAAGGGCAAGACCGTCGACCCGACGAACGCCTGCGGCCTGACGGTCTCGGTGCAGTCGACCACGACCGAGCAGCTCGAGGAGCTGCCGGCGCTGAGCAAGGCGTGCACGAAGGCCGGCAAGAAGGCCATCAAGATCCTCGCCTACACGAGCCAGGACGACGCGACGAACGCCGTGATCCTCGGCAAGTCCGACGCGATGTCGGCCGACTCACCGGTCACGGCGTACGCGATCAAGCAGAGCGGCGGCAAGCTCGTCCAGGCCGGTGCGATCCGCGAGGCCGCCCCGTACGGCTGGCCGGTGAAGAAGGGTTCCTCGCTCGCCGAGGCAATGCAGAAGGCGCTGCAGTCGCTCATTGACGATGGCACGTACGACCAGATCTGCACGAAGTGGGGCGTCCAGTCGGGCGAGATCAAGACCGCGACGATGAACGGAGCGAAGAGCTGACCCACAACCCAGCCGGTACGGGGCGCGGCAGGATCGAGGCCGTCCCCCTGCGCCGTCCTGGGCGCTGGATCGCCGCAGTCGTGGTCCTCGCGCTGCTTGTCCTGTTTGTCTATGGCGCCGCGACCAACGACAACTACCAGTGGGACACCTACCGCAAGTACATCTTCGATCGACGCATCTCCGAGGGCGCCTGGGTCACGATCCAGGTGACGTTCTGGTCGATGCTGCTGGGCATCGTCCTCGGCGTGATCCTGGCGGTCATGCGGTTGACCCCGAACCCGGTGCTGCAAGGGGTGTCCTGGCTGTACTTGTGGATCTTCCGCGGCACGCCCGTGTATGTGCAGCTGGTGTTCTGGGGCCTCTTCACATCCCTGTACCCGCACATGGCCATCGGGGTGCCGTTCGGGCCGCAGTTCATCCACCTCGACATCCAGGGTGTCGAGGCCGCGTTCTTCTTCGCGTGCCTCGGGCTCGGCCTGAACGAGGCGGGCTACATGGCCGAGATCGTCCGCGCCGGGATCCAGTCGGTGGGTGAGGGCCAGAACGAGGCGGCTACCGCGCTGGGGATGTCGTGGGGACAGACCATGCGGCGCGTCGTCCTGCCACAGGCGATGCGGGTGATCATCCCGCCGACGGGCAACGAGTTGATCAGCATGCTCAAGACGACGTCGCTCGTCGTCGCCATCCCGCTGAGCACCGACCTGTACAACCAGCAGGCGCAGATCTCGGGCGTCATCTTCCGCCCGATCCCGCTGCTGATGATCGCGGCCACCTGGTACCTGGCGATCACCAGCGTGCTGATGGTCGGGCAGTACTTCCTCGAGAAGCGCTTCGCCCGTGGCGCCTCTCGCAAGCTGACCGGGCGCCAGTTGCAAGCGCTGGCCGACGCCATAGGCCCCGGCCACGCGGCGGGAGGGCCGACGTGACCAGCGTGGCCAAGGACCCCTCGGCCGACGGCGCCCCGATGGTGCGCGCGGTGGCGGTCGAGAAGAGCTTCGGGGGCCTGCAGGTGCTCAAGAGCATCGATCTGACGATCGGCCGGGGCGAGGTCACCTGCCTCGTCGGGCCGTCCGGGTCGGGAAAGACGACCTTCCTGCGCTGCGTGAACCACCTGGAACAGATCACCGGGGGCCGGCTTTACGTGGACGGCGTCCTGATGGGCTACCGCGAGCGCGGCGACAAGTTGCACGAACTGCATCCGCGCGACGCCGCCAAGCAGCGGCGCGACATCGGCATGGTGTTCCAGCACTTCAACCTGTTCCCGCACATGACCGCGCTGCAGAACATCATCGAGGCGCCGACGCGGGTCCGGAAGGTCAGCAAGGCCGAAGCCGTCGAGACCGCGCGCAGCCTGCTGTCCCGCGTCGGTCTGGACGGCAAGGAGAAGGCCTACCCGGCCCAGCTGTCCGGCGGGCAGCAACAGCGGGTTGCGATCGCCCGTGCGCTGGCCATGAAGCCCAAGCTGATGCTCTTCGACGAACCGACCTCGGCGCTGGACCCGGAGCTCGTCGGCGAGGTGCTCGACGCGATGAAGGAACTCGCCAACGAGGGCATGACGATGGTCGTCGTCACGCACGAGATGGGCTTCGCCCGCGAGGTCGCCGACCAATTGGTGTTCATGGACGGCGGCGTCGTCGTCGAGGCCGGCGACCCCCGCGCGGTGCTCGCCAACCCGCAACACGAACGGACCAAGGCCTTCCTGTCCAAGGTCCTATGACCGTCGGTTGGGACGACGCGGCATCGGTCGCGGGATGGCCGGGTCTACCTCAACTCCCCGGGGACAGGCGCGCCGACGCATGTGTGGTCGGTCTGGGCGCGTCCGGGCTGGCCGCGGTGGAGTCTCTCGTCGAGCGCGGGCTGTCGGTCATCGGGGTCGACGCCGGTCGGGTGGCGGCCGGCGCGGCGGGTCGCAACGGCGGATTCCTGGTCGCCGGCCCGGCGCCGTCCCTGCACGAAGCGATCGACCTGTGGGGCGAGTGCGCCGTGGATCTGTACCGCGAGACGCTGGCCGAGCTCGACCGGATCGTCGCCACCATGCGTCCGGGCATCGTGCGCCGCGTCGGTTCGATCCGGCTGGCCGGGTTGCCCGGCGATCCCGTCGACGACGACGAGCAGGCCGACCGCGACGCCGAGATCAAGGACTGCGCCGCGCACGCGGCCACGCTGCGGCAGCACGGCATCGCGGTCGAGGACTACGACGGCCCGCTCGGCCGGGGGATCTTCCTGCCCGACGACGCGGCGGTGAACCCGGCGCAGCGCGTCATCGAGATCGCCGGACGGCTCGAGCACCGCGCGCTCCTGCATGAACGCACCCACGTGCAGCGGGTACGGGCCGGCCGGGTCCTGACGGACTGCGGAGCCATCGAGGCGGGCGTGGTGATCGTCGCGATCGACGGCAAGCTGGGCCGGGTCGTGCCCAAGGTGGCGCGGCGACTGCGCACCGCCCGGCTGCAGATGTTGGCCACCGCCCCGGTGCCGCCCGGCCGGCTGCCCTGCCCCATCTACGGGCGGTGGGGTTACGACTACGCGCAGCAGGGGATCGACGGACGCCTCTACGTCGGCGGGGGCCGGGATCGGTTCGTCAAGGCGGAGTGGACGGGGTCGACCGACCCGAGCCGGCAGGTGCAGCGCTACATCGAGGGCGTGGCGGCCCGGATGGCCGGCCGACCGGTCGAGGTGACGCACCGGTGGGGCGCCTCGGTCGGCTTCACCGCTGACGCCCGTCCGTTGTGCACCCTCGTCGACGAGGGGGTCGTGGCGGTCGGCGGGTACAACGGGACGGGCAACCTCGTCGGCCCGGTCGCCGCCCGCGCGGCGGTGGCTCTCGCCCTCGACGCAACGGCACCACCCCGATATCTCGCCGGGTGAATCCCACCGGTGGATACACTTCGCCGTCCGGCCGACGCCCGCTGAAACCTCCGGAGGAGCTCATGTACCGACGTCTCGCCCTCCTGTCGATCGCCGGCGCCGCCCTGCTCACTGCATCGGCCTGCGCGGCCAGCAGCGGCGGCTCGGGTAACCAGAACACCGCGCCGCCGTCGGGGTCGACGAGTGCGCAGGCGGCGTGCACCCCCGAGTCGATGCCGACGCAGACCGCCGGTGTCCTGACGGTCGCCACCGATTCGCCGGCCTATGAGCCGTGGTTCGTCGACAACAAGCCGGCCAACGGCAAGGGCTTCGAATCGGCGGTCGCCTACGCCGTCGCCAAACAGCTCGGGTACGACACCGTCAAATGGGTCGTCGCGCCATTCACCAGCGTGATCGCCCCGACTCCGAAGAAGTTCGACTTCGACATCAACGAGGTGTCGATCACCGCCAAGCGGGCCAAGATCGTCGACTTCTCGAGCGGCTACTACGACGTCGCCCAGGCGGTCGTGGCCCTCAAGAACAACAAGTACAGCAAGGCGACGAGCATCTCCGGCCTGCATGGCGCCCGGCTCGCCGCGCAGAAGGGCACGACGAGCCTGGACGCGATCAACAACGTCATCAAGCCGGTCGCGACGCCGCGCGAGTACCCGACGAACGACCTCGCCGTCCAGGCCCTCAAGAACGGTACGGTCGACGGCCTGGTGGTGGACCTGCCCACCGGTCTCTACATCACCGCCGCCGAGATCGAGGGGTCGACGATCGTCGGGCAGCTGGCCGTGACGGGGCATCCGGAACAGTTCGGGCTGGTCCTCGATCACGCCAGCCCGCTGACGTCCTGCGTCTCCAAGGCGGTGGACGCCCTGCGGGCGAACGGCACGCTCAAGGCGCTGCAGCAGAAGTGGCTGACGACGGCGGCCGGTGCCCCGGAACTCTCGTAGCGCCGCCGTGACCGCGACGTCCTCGCCGCCCTGGCGGCCGTCGCCACGCCAGCGCGAGCGCGACGCGTACCGGCGGGCCCGGACCCGCCGCTCGCTGCTGGTCGCAGTGGTGAGTTCGGCCGTCGTGGTGGCCGTCGTCGTGCTGGTCGTCGGCCACAGCAGCGGTTGGCCGCGGACCCGAGACAGCTTCTTCGATCTGCGAACGGGCTGGCACGACCTGCCAGCGCTGTTGCGGGCACTGTGGATAAACCTGCAGATCATGCTGATCAGCGAGGCGTTCATCCTGGTGTTCGCGGCCCTGATCGCCATCATGCGCACGCTGCGCGGGCCGGTGTTCTTCCCGGTGCGCTTCCTCGCCACGCTCTACGTCGACCTGTTCCGCGGGCTGCCCTTGCTGATCGTGCTGCTGCTCGTCGGTTTCGGTATCCCGTCGCTTCGCCTGCAAGGGGCACCGTCGAGCCCGTTCGTGCTCTGCATCATTGCGCTCACCCTGACGTACACGTCCTATGTCGCCGAGGTGTTCCGCGCCGGCATCGAGTCGGTACATCCGAGTCAGGCGGCCAGCGCCCGGGCCCTCGGACTCAGCTATGCCCAGTCCATGCGGCACGTGGTCTTTCCACAGGCGGTACGCCGGGTGCTGCCGCCGCTGCTCAACGATTTCGTCAGCCTGCAGAAGGACACCTCGCTCGTCTCGTTCCTGGGCGTCACCGAGATCGTCCTCACGGCCGAGAACCTGCAGTCGCAGGACTTCAAGTTCGTCCACCTCGTGTTTGCCGCGTTGATCTTCGTCGCGCTCACGGTCCCGCTGACTCGGCTGACCGACTGGATCGCGCGGCGGCAGGGCTGGATCAATCCCGGCTCGGTGATATGACCACGCCGGTGCTGAAAGTCCGCGGCCTGCGCAAGGTCTACGGCTCGACCGTGGTGCTGGACGATCTCGACCTCACGGCGGTCGAGCACTCGTGCACTGCGCTCATCGGCGCGTCCGGCTCGGGCAAGTCGACGCTGCTGCGGTGCATCGACCTGCTCGAGGTCGTCGACGACGGCGTCGTCGAACTCGACGGCGAGGACATCACCGACCCGCGCGCCGACGGCAACAAGGTCCGGACCCGCATCGGCATCGTGTTCCAGTCCTTCAACCTCTTCCCGCACCTGCGCGTGATCGACAACGTGACGCTCGCGCTGCGGCGGGTGCACAAGGTGCCGCGCGGGCCGGCCGAGGAGGCCGGTCTCGCCATGCTCGACCGGGTCGGGCTGCGGGCGCGGGCGGGCGCGCGACCCGACGAACTGTCCGGGGGCCAGCAGCAGCGCGTCGCGATCGCCCGAGCGCTGGTCAGCAAGCCACGGCTGATGCTCTTCGACGAAGTCACCAGCGCGCTGGATCCGGAACTCGTCGGTGAGGTGTTGTCGCTGGTGCGGGAGCTGCGCGCAGACGGCATGACCATGCTGTTGGCGACGCACGAGATGGGCTTCGCCCGTGAGGTCGCGGACCGAGTGTGCTTCCTCGACGGGGGACGGGTGCTGGAGGAGGGTCCGCCCGAGCAGGTGCTGGCTGATCCGCTCGAGGCCCGGACTCGGCAGTTCTTGCGCCGGATCATCGACGCCGGCCGGCTCTGAGCTCATCGCGGCCGGCCTGCGTCGATCGTGGGCCGAGAATCGGGCCGCGACGCCGCGGGCAGCCCATGATCGCGGCCGGGCCCGTAGCCGTCTTCAACCAACTGGTTGACAACAGCGCGATCGCATTGTAGCTTCTTGTTCAACCGATTGATTGAACAAGGGGAGGTTCGGTGGCCGCCGATTCGTTGTCGCGGGTGTTCGCGGCCCTGGCCGATCCGACGCGCCGCGACATGATCGCCAGGCTCGCGGTGGCCGATGCCACCGTGAACGAACTCGCGCAGCCCTACGACGTGACCGTCCAGGCCGTCTCGAAGCACCTCAGGGTGCTCGAGGACGCCGGCCTGGTCAGCCGCACCCGCGACGCCCAGCGCCGCCCGGTGCATCTCGAAGCGGAGGTGTTCGAGCTGATGACCAAGTGGATCGAGCGTTACCGCCGCCAGGCCGAGGAGCGTTACCGCCGCCTCGATGACGTGCTCCGGTCGATGCCGGACGACGTCGCCCCTACCCCACCCATCAAGACAGGAGAACCGTCATGACCACCGCGCGTACCCACGAGACCCAGATCGTCGCCGACCCACAGGTCCCGCTCATCCGCATCACCCGCGACTTCGACGCCCCGCCGGACAAGGTCTTCCGCGCCCACTCCGATCCCGAACTGGTCGCCCAATGGCTCGGCCCGCGCCGTCACGAGGCCAAGATCGAGCGCTACGACTGCCGCACCGGCGGTTCGTACCGCTACGTGATGACGAGCGACGGCAACGAGTACGGCTTCTACGGCTGCTTCCACGAGGTACGCCCCGGGCAACTCATCGTCCAGACCTTCACGTTCGAAGGTCAACCGGACGGCGTGGCCTTGGAGCGCATGGTGTTCGAGGACCTGGGGGACGGGCGCACCCGGCTGGCGTCGACCTCGCTGGTCGACTCGTTCGCCGACCGCGACGCGTTCCTTGCCAGCGGCATGGAAGTCGGCGTGCGCGAGGGCTACGAGCGCCTCGACGAGCTGCTCGTTCGCTAACGGGTCGACGGGCTCCTGTCTGAAGCCCCCGCTTTCGCGCGTCACCGGACCCTTCGGGGCGAACAAATGGTGCGAACGGCGCGGCGCGCGGGTGTCGGTCGCTCCCGGACGCCCGCCGAACCCGCGCGTTTCTCGCGGTACGGAACAATGTCCCGGTGACCTCCGTCGACCCGCGTGAGCTGGCGGCTGCGCTCACTCGGGCCGGCCTCACCGACGTCGACGCCGGCACCCGGCGCCGTGCGGAGTACTCCTCCGACGCGTCCAACTACCGCCTCGTGCCGGCCGTCGTCGCGTTCCCGCGGCACGTCGACGAGGTGGCCCTGGCCCTGGGCGTCGCGCAGCGGCTCGGCGTCCCCGTCACCTCACGCGGGGGTGGCACGTCGACGGCCGGAAACTGCGTCGGGACGGGTCTGATCCTGGAGTTCTCGCGACACCTGAACCGGGTGCTCGACGTGGACGCGGACGGCCGCCGCGCCCGCGTCGAACCCGGCGCCGTCCTCGACACCATCACCGCCGCGGCCATCCCCTACGGGTTGCGATACGGCCCCGATCCCTCGACGCACGCCCGCGCCACGATCGGCGGCTCCATCGGCAACAACGCGTGCGGGGCCCGGGCGCTGAAGTACGGGCGCACCGCCGACAACGTCATCGAGCTCGACGTCGTGACCGCCGCTGGTACCCGCTTCACCGCCGGCCGCCGGTCCGTCGATCCGGGCGACGCAGCCGCGACGCTGTTCGCCGACCTGGACGGCGTGGTCCGCGGCAACCTCGCCACGATCCGCACCGAGTTCGGCCGGTTCACCCGGCAGGTGTCCGGCTACTCCCTCGAGCACCTGCTGCCCGAGAACGGCGCCGATCTCGCCAAGTTCCTGGTCGGTACGGAGGGCACGCTCGCCGTGATCCTGGAAGCGACGGTGCGCCTGGTCGAGTCTCCGAAGGCGGTCGCTCTGACCGTGCTCGGGTATCCGGACATGGCCGCGGCCGCCGACGCCGTGCCCGCGCTGCTGCCGCACAACGTGGTCGCGCTCGAAGGTCTGGACGCCCGGCTGGTCGAGGTGGTGCGCAACCGCCGCGGCGCCGCGGCCGTGCCCGACCTCCCGCGCGGTGACGGTTGGTTGTTCGTCGAGACCGCCGGCGAGACCGACGCCGAGGCCCGAGCCGCGGCCGAGAAGCTCATCGCGGACGCCGGCGGCCTCGACTCGACGATCGTCACCGGGGTGGTGGCGCAGGCCCTGTGGCGCATCCGCGAGGACGGCGCTGGGCTCGGCGGCCGCACCCCGGCCGGTGCCCCGGCCTGGCCCGGCTGGGAGGACGCCGCCGTCCCGCCGCAGCACCTCGGCGCCTACCTGCGCGAGTTCCAGACGCTGCTGCGCGAGCACGCGCTGGACGGCCTCGTCTACGGACATTTCGGCGACGGATGCGTGCACACTCGCATCGACTTTCCGTTCTCGACGGCACCGGCGACGTTGCGCGAGTTCGTCGTCGCGGCGGCGAAGCTCGTCGGCTCGCACGGCGGCTCGATGTCCGGCGAGCACGGCGACGGCCGGGCCCGCGGCGAGTTGTTGCCCTACATGTACTCCGCCGCGGCCATCCGCGCCTTCGCCGACGTCAAGCGGATCTTCGACCCGGTCAACCTGCTCAACCCCGGGGTGATCGTCGAGCCGGCCCCCGTCGACGCCGACCTGCGGGTGCCGGCCGCCAAGGCGTTGCGCAAGCACCTCGGGTTCGCGTACTCCAAGGACGGCGGGGACCTGTCGACGGCCGTCCACCGGTGCGTCGGCGTCGGCAAGTGCCGCGCCGACACCACGGCCGCCGGGGGCGTGATGTGCCCGTCCTATCTGGCCACCCGGGACGAGAAGGACTCCACCCGCGGCCGGGCCCGCGTGCTGCAGGAACTCGCGAACGGCTCGCTGGTCAAGGGCTACAAGTCGCAGGCGCTGGACGAGGCGCTGGATCTGTGCCTGTCGTGCAAGGGCTGCTCGGCCGACTGCCCGGCCGGCGTGGACATGGCGACCTACAAGTCCGAGGTGCTGCACCAGCGGTACCGGCACCGGCTGCGGCCGGCATCGCACTACGCGCTGGGCTGGCTGCCGCGCTGGGCCCGGCTCGCGTCCAGGGCGCCCCGCCTCGCCAACGCCACGCTGCGCAACGAGCTGCTGGCCGCGGTCGCCAAGCGGGCCGGTGGCATCGACCACCGCCGCCCGCTGCCGCAGTTCGCGACGCGGACGTTCCGCGACTGGCACGCCGAATGGCCACATCGCAGCGGCACGCCCGTCCTGCTCTGGGTCGACACGTTCACCGACCACTTCAGCCCCGAGGTCGGCCAGGCCGCGGCGCGAGTGCTGCGGGCGGCCGGCTACGACGTGCAGATCACCGAGAAGCCGGTGTGCTGCGGCCTGACCTGGATCTCCACCGGTCAACTGGACGGCGCCCGCAACCAGTTGCGGCGCAGCCTGTCCGCCCTCGACCAGGCGCTGCGCTTCGGCACTCCGATCGTGGGCCTCGAGCCGTCCTGCACGGCGGTGCTCCGCCACGAGCTGCCGGAACTGCTGCCCGACGATCCGCGCTCGGCGCAGGTCGCGGCGTCCACCCGAACCCTGGCCGAGCTGCTCAGCGGCACGAGGGACTGGACACCACCGAGCCTGGACGGCGTCCACGCGGTGGCGCAGCCGCACTGCCACCAGCACGCGGTGATGGGCTGGCAGGCCGACGCGGCGCTGCTGGGCCAGGCGGGTGCCTCGGTCCGCGCGGTGGGTGGCTGCTGCGGCTTGGCCGGCAACTTCGGCGTCGAGCGCGGCCACTACGAGGTGTCCCAAGCCGTCGCCGAGACCGCGTTGCTGCCCGCCGTGCGGGAGGCTCCGCACGATGCGGTGATCCTGGCCGACGGCTTCTCCTGCCGCACCCAGATCGAGCAGCTCGCCCACGCGCAGAGCAAACACCTCGCCCAACTCCTGGACGAGGCGATGAGCGATGGGGAGCCGGACTCATGACCGATTCGTTGCCCACCGGCTTCCAGCCGCCGCCGTACCCGTATGACCGGCTCGACGAGATCATCGCCCTTGCGAACGACCATGACGGCGGCGCGGTGGATCTGTCGATCGGGACGCCGTGCGACCCGTCCCCGCCGGCGGTCCTGGCCGCGCTCTCGGCCGGCGACACCGCGCGGGGTTATCCGCCTTCGATCGGCACGACCGCCTTCCGCACGGCCGCCGCCGAATGGATCGAGCGACGTCTCGGGGCACCCGTCGATCCCGCCACCGAGCTCGCCGCCTGCGTGGGGACCAAGGAGTTCGTGGCGTCCCTGCCGCAGTACCTTCACCTGCGCGATCCGGCGCGCGACACCGTGCTCTATCCCGCGATCAGCTATCCGACCTATGAGATGGGCGCGACCCTCGCCGGCTGCCGCGCGGTCCCGTACCTGTCCCTCGATGCGATCGCGGGCGCGGACGTGGATCGAGCGTTGTGCGTCTGGGTCAACTCGCCGGCGAATCCCACCGGGGAGTTGCACGACCTCGCCGCGGCGGCCGCCTGGGGACGCGAGCGCGGCGTGCTCGTCGCCTCCGACGAGTGCTACGCCGAGTTCACTTGGTCCACGGCCCGCACCACGATCCTGCGGGCGGGCACGGACGGCGTCCTGGCGCTGCACTCGCTGTCCAAGCGCGACAACTTCGCCGGTGCCCGTATCGGCTTCTACGCCGGCGACGCCCGCCTCGTCCACTACCTGCGCGAGGTCCGCAAGCATGCCGGGCTGATGCCGCCCGGGCCGGTGCAGACTGCCGCCGTCGTGGCGCTCGGCGACGACGAGCACGTCGAGGCGCAGCGCGCGCGCTACCTGCACCGGTTGCGACGCCTCGTCGAGGTGCTCGGCCAAGCCGGTTACCCCGCCGAACTCCCGGACGGGGCGTTCTACCTCTGGGTCCCGGCACCGGACGGCGACGCGTGGGAGGCCGCGCGCGTCCTGGCCCGCAAGGCGGGCATAGTGGTCTCACCGGGGGAGTTCTACGGGCCGCACGGCGCCGGACACTTCCGGGTTGCCGCAGTCCAACCCGACGAGCGCATCGAACTGGCCGCCGCCCGAGTCAACGCGTAACGAACCGGACACAGGAGCGCCCTAACATGCCGTCGATGGCAGACCTGTTCGACGGGTACGAGCTCGGCGCGGCGTGGGACGAGATGATCGCGCGCGACGGGACCGCCCGCGCGCCCTACCGGTTGCTGCACGAATCCATCCAGCGCAGCGGTGCGCAGGAGCTGCGCGCCGGCGTCGACGCGTTGGCCCGGGCCTACCTGGACCAGGGCGTGACCTTCGACGTCGGGGGCGAGGAGCGCCCGTTCCCCCTCGACATCGTGCCCCGCGTGATCGACGACGAAAGCTGGCAGCTCATCGAGCGCGGTGTCCGGCAGCGGGTCGCGACGCTCGAGGCGTTCCTTGCCGACGTCTACGGCAACTGCCGGGTCGTGGCCGACGGGGTCGTCCCGCGCACCGTGATCACGACGTCCAAGCACTTCCACCGCGCCGCGCACGGCATCGAGCCCCCGAACGGCGTGCGGGTGCACGTGTCCGGCATCGACCTCATCCGCGGCGAGGACGGCGGCTTCCGGGTGCTCGAGGACAACGTCCGGGTGCCTTCGGGCGTCAGCTATGTGCTCGCGAACCGGGCGGCCATGCGCCAGCAATGGGCCGAGGTGCTCGGCCGGGTCCGGCTGCGTCCCGTATCGCACTATCCGCAGCGGCTGCTCGCGGCGCTGCGCGCGGCCGCGCCCGCCGGGGTCGCCGACCCGTGCGTGGTCGTGCTGACCCCGGGGGTCTACAACAGCGCGTACTTCGAGCATGCCTGGCTGGCCCGCGCCATGGGCGTGGAGCTCGTCGAGGGACGCGACCTGCTGTGCTCGGGCGGCGTCGTGCGGATGCGCGACACGTCCGGGGAACGGCGAGTCGACGTGATCTATCGCCGCGTCGACGACGAGTACCTCGACCCGGTGCAATTCCGCGCCGACTCCACCCTCGGGTGCCCGGGACTGCTCATCGCCGCCCGCGCCGGCAATGTCACGGTGGCGAATGCTGTCGGCAACGGCGTGGCCGACGACAAGCTGATCTACACCTATCTGCCCGACCTGGTGCGCTACTACCTCAACGAGGAGCCGGTGCTCGCCAACGTCGACACGTGGCGCCTCGAGGATCCCGCAGCGCTGGAGGAAGTGCTGGACCGGCTGCCCGAGCTGGTGGTCAAGCCGGTCGACGGCTCCGGCGGCCAGGGCCTGGTGATGGGTCCGCAGGCCGATGCGAACGAACTCGAGGCGCTGCGCAACCGGTTGATCGCCGATCCTCGCGGCTGGATCGCCCAACCGGTCGTCCAGCTCTCGACCGTGCCGACCCTGATCGGCGACACGATCGCCCCACGGCACGTCGACCTGCGCCCGTTCGCGGTCAACGACGGCGACGACGTGTGGGTGCTGCCGGGCGGGTTGACCCGGGTGGCGTTGCCGCAAGGTTCGCTCGTCGTGAACTCCAGCCAGGGCGGCGGGTCGAAGGACACCTGGGTGCTCGCCGGCGAGCGGAATCCGGGGTCGGCCCGCGCCCCCGAGCGCGTCACCACGGTGGCCCACGGCCCGCTACCCGCGATCGAATCGGCCGTTGACCTAGAGATCCGCCAACAACAGCAACAACAACAGCAAGCGCGATCCTCACTCGCCGGCAGCGTCGCTCCAACAGCATCCCCTCGCTCGTCTCGGGATGCGTGCCTCTCGCTGCGCCTCGCTCCGCTCGGGCCGCGTGGCGGCCGGCGGCTCTTCGCGCGAGCGCTCATCGCGTTGGTGGTCACCCCCAGGCGTGTGATCACCAGCGCCGGGCGCGAGCGCTCATCGCGTCCGTGGTTGCGTCCAGTGGCGTGGTTCCAGCGGACGTCGAGCGCAGCGAGTGGTCGAGGCGCCGACCCGAGAACGGCGGATTGAGAAGCATGCTCTCCCGGATCGCCGAGTCGCTGTACTGGATCGGACGCTACGTCGAGCGCGCCGAGGACACCAGCCGCATCGTCGACGTCCACCTCGGCTTGCTTCTCGAGGACCCGTGGGCACCCGAAGACGTCGTCTGCGCGTCCCTTCTGTCGGCGATGGGACACGAACCGACCGAGACCGGGCGCCGGGGCGAGGTCCTCGATGCGCTGGTATGGGATACCTCGACGCCGGCGTCGGTGGTGGGCGCGATCGCCGCGGCCCGCGAGAATGCCAGGCGCACCCGCGAGGTCATCTCGACCGAGCTCTGGGAGAGCATCAACGTCACCTGGCACGAATCGCAACGCCCGGGGCGACGCGCGTACCCGCACCCGTTTCTGAGCTGGGTCCGCGAGCGAACGGCCGCCTTCAACGGCGTGGCCGACGGGACACTGTCGCGCGACGAGGCGTTCCACTTCCTCGTGCTCGGTCGCAGCATCGAGCGCGCCGACATGATCGCGCGGCTGGCCGCCGCCCGGGCACTCGCCGGCACGGCCGGCCCGTCCTGGGTCACGCTGCTGCAGAGTTGCGGCGCCTATCAGGCGTTCCTGCGCAGCGCGCGGGGCGCGATCGACGAGCGGCGCTCGGCCGAGTTCCTGCTGCTCGATCCGCTGTTCCCGCGTTCGTTGATGAGCGCGCTCGTCGTCGCCGAGAGGTGCCTGGACGACCTCGCCGTGCGGCACGGGCTCGACGATCGCATGGCGCCCCGGCAGGCGCACCGGGTGCTGGGCATGATCCGCTCCGAGCTGGAGTTCGCGCCGCCCGCGGAATTGCTCGAGGACGTGTATCAGGTGATGGAGCGGGTGCAGAGCGCCTGCTCGGTGGCCAGCGACTCGATCGCGCAGCGTTACTTCCCCCACGGCGTCGTCACCTCCTGGATGGTCTCGTGATCGGCCCACGAACTGGCGCTCCCCGATTTCGTGGGGCCCCCGGATGACCGCCCGGTACCGGATCCGGCACGCGTCGCGCTACGAGTACGACCGCAGCGTGACCGCGTCGTTCAACGAGGCCCGCCTGACCCCGATGCAAACGCCGTGGCAGATGCGGCTCGAGTCGAGCATCGTGATCGAGCCCATGACCTGGAACTACCGCTACAGCGACTATTGGGGCACCGAAGTCCGGGTGTTCGAGGCCAGCGGCGCGCACCGCTGGCTAGACGTCCGGGCCACCAGCCTCGTCGAGGTCGATGTATCCCGCCGTCCGACGCCGTCGGATCTCGGCTGGGCCGACGTGCGTCAGGACGTCGTCCGCGACGACCTCGTCGAGTACCTCCGGCCGACCACGGCCACCGAGCCCCCGCGCGAGCTGGCCGACCTCGCCGCAACCATTGCCGCGGACCACCCGCCCGCCACCGCCGCGCGACTGATCAGCGACGCCGTGCACGGCGCCCTGACCTACGTCGTGGGTGCCACCGAAGTGCACACGGTCGCCGCGGAGGCCTGGGATTCCCGCAGCGGCGTGTGCCAGGACTACGCCCACCTGGTGATCGGCGCGCTGCGCCACGTCGGCATACCGGCGCGATACGTGTCCGGCTACCTGCACCCGGCCGCCGAACCGGTGATCGGCGAGACCGTCGAAGGCGAGAGCCACGCGTGGGTCGAGTGGTGGCTGGGTGAGTGGACCGCCTACGACCCGACGAACGCCTCGATGGTCGCCGAGCGGCACGTCATGATCGGTACCGGACGCGACTACTCCGACATCCCGCCGATCAAGGGCATCGTCGCCGGCCCGCACCGAACGACCGGACTGTCGGTGACCGTGGAGCTCACCCGGCTGGCCTAACGGCGTCGTCAGCGCGTTTCGCGGGTTATCGATCCGCTGCTTCGGGGTACCTCCTAGGCGTACGGCGCACGGACCGAGATCGACCGAAGGAGTCTCATATGAGCACCACCGACAAGGCCAAGAACAAGATCCAGGACGTCGAGGGCAAGGCCAAAGAAGCGGTCGGCAACGTGACCGGTGACAAGTCCCGTCAGAACGAGGGCAAGGCTGACCAGAGCAAGGCCGACCTCAAGGGCGCGGGCGAGAAGGTCAAGGACGCGTTCAAGCACTGACCACCGAACGTCGAGGACGGCCCCGGGCAGCTGCCCGGGGCTGTTTCATGTCTGCGACGGGGCGCCACCCGACCCAGGCCGCTCACCGCGACGCGGACGCCCAGGCGCCGTACGCTTCGGCGCGTCCACCCAGCTGGACAAATCGTCAGAACGAGGTAACTTACCCGGGACGCCGTGTCACGCAAAAATGCGGACGAACGGAGCAGGCGCAGGCATGAACGGGGACGACCAGCCCGGCGGTGGCCGACCCGGCCACCTGGGCCGCCCGAAACCGGACGCTTCCCGGGCGGCCACCAGGGCCACCTCCCCAACCCAGCCGCTCGAGCGACGGTGGGTGGCGCCGGAGCACCCCCGCAGCCCAACGACGCTGGGCGAGCGCGTCGCCAGCATGCTGCCCGGGCCGATCCGGACCTCGGTCGAGGCGATCGGCGAGATGTACACGATGTTCGCCGCCTCGCTGTATGGGCTCGGCTCGGATCTGCTCCGCCGCAAGTTCCAGTTCACCGAATTCGTCGAGCGAGCGTGGTTCCTGGTGAGCGTCGCGCTGCTGCCGGCGATCCTGGTGTCGATCCCGCTCGGCGTCGCGATCGCCCTGCAGGTCGGTGCCCTGGCCGCGCAGATCGGGGCCACCTCGTTCGTCGGGGCGGCCGACGCGATCGGGGTGCTGCGCGAGGCGTCCCCGATCGTGACCGCCCTGCTGCTCGCGGGCGTCGGCGGCTCCGCGGTCTGCGCGGAACTCGGGTCCCGCGCGATCCGCGAGGAGATCGACGCGATGATCGTGCTCGGCCTGAACCCGCTGCGCCGGCTGGTGGCGCCGCTCATGGTCGCCGGCGTCGTGGTGAGCGTCTTCCTCAACTTCGTCGTGATCTTCGTCAGCATCGCCAGCGCCTACCTGTTCGACCTGGCCGCCTTGCACGGCACGAAGGGCAGCTTCTTCGGTTCGTTCACCCAGTTCGCCACGCTCGCGGACTTCCTGACCTCCGAGATCAAGGCCGGGGTCTTCGGGCTGACGGCCGTGCTCATCGCCGCCTTCAAGGGCCTGAACGCCAAGCGGGGACCGACCGGAGTCGGGGAGGCGGTGAATCAGTCGGTCGTCATCACCGGGATCGTGTTGTTCGGCTTCAATCTGGTGATCACCGAGATCTTCTTCGCCGTCGTCCCGCAGCGGACCTTCTGATGAGTGAGCATCCCGGCGAGCGCGCTCGCGCGCGGACCCAGGTGATCTGAGTGGCTACGGTCGCGGATCTGGTTCCCAGCCGGGCCAGGGACCTGCTCGCCGGCATCGGCACTCGGGTGGGCGCGCTGGAGCACAGCATCCGCTTCCTCGGCGACATGGTGATCTTCACTGCGAAGGCGATCCGGGCGATCCCGATGGTGCTGCGCCGTTATCGGGCCGAGGTGCAGCGCCAGATCGGCGAACTCACCCTCGGGACCGGGCTGTTCATCACCTTCACGGGCACCCTCGGCGTGGTCGTCGCCGAGTCGCTGTTCATCGGAATCGAAGTCGGCGTCGAAGGCTTCCAGAGTCTCAACATCATCGGTATCGCGCCGCTGACCGGCTTCGTCTCCGCATACGGCAATACCCGCGAGATCGCGCCCCTGATCGCGGCGATCGCGGTGGCCTCCCAGATCGGCTGCAAATTCACCTCCCAGCTCGGCGCGCAGCGGATCAGTGAGGAGATCGATGCGCTCGAGGTGATGGCGATCCCGTCCATCCCGTACCTGGTCACTACGCGGATCATCGGCGCGTTCACGGTGATCATCCCGTTGTATCTGGTGGGTCTGTTCGGTTCGTATCTGGCGACGCAGTACACGGTCACGCTCTTCTTCCACCAGTCCTCGGGCACCTACCTGCACTACTTCCATCTGTTCCTGCGCAACATCGACGTCTTCTACTCGGTGCTCAAGGTGATGGTCTTCACGGCCGTCATCACGATCATCCACACGTACTACGGCTACAACGCGGCGGGCGGGCCCGCCGGCGTGGGCCGGGCGACGGCCCGCGCGATCCGGGCGACAACGGTGATCATCGCGTCGAGCGACGTGCTCATGACCATGCTGTTCTGGGGCCTGCACGGCGTGCGGCTCGGAGGCGGCTGATGGAGCGCATCCGACACCGCGGTCTCGAGATCCTCCTCGGCCTGCTCCTCTCGGCCGCTCTCGTCGCGGTGGTCGTCCTCGTCTGGGAGTCGTTCAGCGGCACGTTCGGGGCCAAGGTGACGGTGTCGGCCGAGCTGTCCCAGGCCGGCGACTCGCTCGAGTCGGGCGACATCGTCACCTACCGCAACGTGATCGTCGGCGAGGTCAGTTCGGCCACCGGCAATCTCAGCGGCGGCGCGGTCGCGCGGCTGAGCCTCGACCCGGCTGCGGCCGGGCAGATTCCGGCCCAGGTCACCGCCGTCGCCGTACCCGCCTCACTGTTCGGCAACACCAAGATCGAACTGCTCCCTGGTGTGGACACGAAGGGGCCGCGGCTGCGCGACGGCAGCATCGTCGCCGCCGATCGCAGCCCCGCCGCCGAGAGCCTGCAGACCGCGCTGGCGAACGCGTACACACTGCTGACGTCGGTGCATCCGGCCCAATTGGACGCGGCGCTGTCCGCGCTGGCGACCGCCCTGCAGGGGCAGGGTGCGAACGTCAACAAGCTCATTGCCCGCGCCGACGCCTACCTGCGCAAGCTCGCTCCGCACCTGCCCGAACTCGACGACGTCATCACCAGCCTGGCGACCGTCACCGACGAGATCGCGAAGAACGCCCCCTCGCTGCTGTCCTCGCTGCGCAACACGCTTGTGCTCGCCAAGGGGATCGTCGACGAGCGGCAGGCAGTCGAGAACCTGCTGACCGTCGCGCCCACTGCGGTGGACAACGCGGCTCGCCTGCTGAACGGGCGCACGGTCGACAACGTGGTAACGATCCTGCGGGACCAGGTGCCGGTCGGCGCCGCCCTGGCCGATCACCCGGACGCACTCGCCGACACGATCGGCGGATTCAAGTCCTTCGCCGACACCTTCAACAAGATCCTGTCCAGTGGCCCGTACCTGAAGGTCAAC
>DATAQD010000108.1:0-4672 GCA_036264855.1 Jatrophihabitans sp.
GCGGTTGGGCAGTTGGTCGATCGGCTCGTCGAGGAGACCTGGCTCTACGCCGACGTGCCCCGCGATTACCGGCTCGGCCTGCTGTCGAAGGAGCTGCGGTCGCGCCGCCCGCTCGCCGGCACGCCCCCGCCGCTCGACGCCGACGGCGCCAAGACCTTCGCGGTCTTCACCGCGATCCGCGAGGCACTCGACACCTACGGCCCCGAGGTCGTCGAGAGCTACATCGTGTCGATGACCCGGGGCGCCGACGACGTGCTCGCGGCGGTGGTGCTGGCCCGCGAGGCCGGCCTCGTCGACGTCCACGGCGCCGGGGCGGGCGGGTCCCGCGAGCCGTACGCGCGGATCGGCTTCGTCCCGCTGCTCGAGACCGTGGACGAGCTGCGCCGGGCCGGCGACGTCCTGAACGACCTGCTCGCCGACCCGACCTACCGGCTGATCGTGCGGCTGCGCGGGGACGTCCAAGAGGTCATGCTCGGCTACTCGGACTCGAACAAGCAGGCCGGGATCGCCACGTCCCAATGGGAGATCCACCGCGCCCAGCGCACGTTGCGCGACGTCGCCGGCCGGCACGGGGTCCGGCTGCGGCTGTTCCACGGCCGAGGCGGAACCGTCGGGCGCGGCGGTGGTCCGACGTACGACTCGATCCTCGCGCAGCCGTGGGGCGTGCTCGACGGCGAGATCAAGTTCACCGAGCAGGGCGAGGTCATCTCCGACAAGTACGCGTTGCCGGAGCTGGCCCGCGAGAACCTGCAGCTCACCCTGGCCGCCACGCTGCGGGCGTCCTCGCTGCACCGCTCACCGCGGCAGTCGAGTCTCCAGCTGGACAGGTGGGACGAGTGCATGTCCGTCGTCAGCGGCGCCGCCTACGCGGCCTACCGGGCTTTCGTCGACGACCCCGACCTACCCGAGTACTTCCTCGCGTCCACGCCCGTCGAGCAGCTCGGTCTGCTCAACATCGGCTCGCGGCCGGCCCGCCGCCCCGACAGCGGCGGCGGTATCGAGGGGCTGCGGGCGATCCCGTGGGTCTTCGGCTGGACGCAGTCCCGGCAGATCGTGCCGGGCTGGTTCGGCGTGGGGACGGGTCTCGCGGCGGCTCGGGCGGCCGGGCTGGGTGACGTGCTGGCCGAGATGCACGCCGAGTGGCACTTCTTCCGGACGTTCGTCTCCAACGTCGAGATGACGCTGGCCAAGACCGACCTCGACATCGCCGAGCACTACGTGCGGACGCTCGTCCCGACCGGGTTGCAGCGGCTGTTCGACGTCGTCAGCGAGGAGCATGGCCGGACCGTCCGGGAGCTGCTGCGGGTCACCGGCGAGGCCGAGCTGCTCGACGACTCGCCCGTGCTCAAGCGGACCTTCGGCGTGCGCGACGCCTATCTCGACCCGATCTCCTACCTGCAGGTGGATCTGCTCGCCCGGGTCCGGGCCGCCGGCGACGGGGAGGTCTCGCCGGAGTTGCGCCGAGCGCTGCTGCTGACGATCAACGGCGTCGCCGCCGGGCTGCGCAACACCGGCTGACGGCAGTCGCTGATCGCGGTGATCGCCGTCGCCGTCGGGTGCGCGCCGGCGACGTCCTGTCGATCCTGTAGTCCCGGCTGCCGGGGTCCGCCGGTCGGCACGATTACCGCTACGGTTCCCGGTTCGTGTCCGGCACCAGCCACGTGCTGCCGGTCTCGTGCCAGGTGGATCAGCCGGTCAGCAAGCTAGCCAGGGCCCGCGGTCCATGGCTGGCCCCGATCCGGCTGAACTGATCCGGGCGCCCCTTGTCGGCGAGGGCCGCCGGGCACGATGACGTCCGAAAACCGCCAGTGGATGTCAGAGCCCGGAGGCAGACTGGACACGTGCTGCTCCCCGATCCCGAGACTTGCTACCGCGCGGTGCAGTCCCGCGACCCCCGGTTCGACGGCTGGTTCTTCACCGCGGTGCGCACGACCGGCATCTACTGCCGCCCGTCCTGCCCCGCGATCACCCCGAACCGCAAGAACGTCACGTTCCACCCGAGCGCGGCCGCGGCGCAGCGGGCCGGCTACCGGGCGTGCAAGCGGTGCCGCCCGGACGCCTCGCCGGGCTCGCCGGAGTGGAACGTGCGCGGCGATCTCGCCGGCCGCGCTCTGCGGCTGATCAACGACGGTGTCATCGATCGCGCCGGGGTGCCCGGCCTGGCCCGCCGGCTCGGGTATTCCGAGCGTCAGATCCACCGGACGCTGCTGGCCGAGGTCGGCGCCGGCCCGCTCGCACTGGCCCGCTCGCAGCGGGCGCAGGCTTCCCGGGTCCTGCTTGAGACGACCGACCTGCCGGTCACCGACGTCGCGTTCGCGGCCGGATTCTCCAGCGTGCGGCAGTTCAACGACACCGTCCGGGCCGTGTTCGCCACCACCCCGAGCGCGCTGCGGGCCCGGCGACGGCCACCTCGGGGCGGGCAGGCCGGCGTGATCGCGCTGCGGCTGCCGTACCGCGAGCCGATGAACCTGGCCGCAACGCTCGAGTTTCTCGGCGCGCACGCCGTGCCGGGGGTCGAGCACTACGAGGCCGGGGTGTTCACCCGCGTGCTCCGGGCGTCGCACGGGCCGGCGCTCGTCGCGCTCTCGGCGGGTGACGGGGCGGTGCGTTGCCGGGTGCGGCTGCACGACACCCGCGATCTCGTCAGCGTCGTGGCGCGGGTGCGGAGGCTGCTCGACCTCGACGCCGATCCCGCTGCCGTCGACGAGGTGCTGGCCCGGGACCCGGCGCTGGCGCCGCTGGTGCGCAAGCGTCCCGGGCTGCGCTCGCCGGGGAGTGTGGACGGCTTCGAGACCGCGGTGCGCACGATCGTCGGGCAGCAGATATCGGTGCCCGGAGCCCGGACGGTGCTAGGCCGGATAGTCGCTCAGCTGGGGGAACCGGCCTTCGCTGGTGAGCCGTGGCGGCTGTTCCCGTCGGCCGACGCGCTTGCGGTCGCGGATCCGACGACGCTGCCCATGCCGCGAGCCCGTCAGCGGTCGGTCCAGGCGCTCGCCGCCGCGTTCGCGGACGGGCGGGTCGAACTGGACCCTGGGGCCGATCGCGACGACGTCCGCCCGGTGCTGCTCGACGTGCCCGGCGTGGGTCCGTGGACCGCCGACTACCTGCGCATGCGGGCGGTGGCCCACCCCGACGTCCTGCTCGCATCCGACCTCGTCGTGCGCCGGGCGGCCCGGGATCTCGGGATCGACCTCACCGACGGACGCCCCGCGTGGTCGCCCTGGCGCACCTACGCCACTTATCACCTCTGGGCCCATCTCTACGCCGACCTCTGGACCGTGACACCATGACCAGCTACACCACGATCGATTCGCCCCTCGGGCCTCTGCTCGTCGCTCGCGACGCCGCGGGGCTGACGACGTTGCTCCTGCCGACTGGGCGGCACAAGGCCGAGCCGGCGGCGGGTTGGGTGCGTGACGACGACGCGTTCGCCGACGCGCGGGCTCAGCTGGGCGAGTACTTCGCGGGCTTGCGGACGACGTTCGACCTGCCGCTGCACCTGATCGGCAGCGCGTTCCAGCGGCGGGTGTGGGCGGCGCTGCTCGAGATCCCGTGCGGAGAGACGGCGAGCTACGGCGCCATCGCCGAGCGCATCGGGGCGGTCGGCGCCGCGCGGGCGGTGGGCCTGGCCAACGGGCAGAACCCGATCTCGATCATCGTCCCGTGCCACCGCGTCATCGGCGCCAACGGTTCGCTGACCGGCTACGGCGGGGGCCTGCCGGCCAAGCGCTGGCTGCTCGGCCACGAGGCGCAACACACCGGCCTGTTTGACCCGCGCTTTGCACCTTTCAGCTCCCCTTTTCCGGCGTCCCAGGGGAGCTGAAAGGTGCAAAGCCGTCAGGGGTGGAAGGTGTTTTGGGCGGCATCGAGGCCCTGGGTCACCAGTTGCTCGACGGCGTCGGCGGCCCGGTCCACATGGAAGGCCAGATCCTTGCGCTCGGCCACCGAGAAGTCGCGCAGCACGTAGTCGGCCGGGTCCTGCCGGCCGGGCGGGCGGCCGATGCCCAGTCTCACCCGCGTGTAGTCCTTGCTGCCGAGCGCCGAGGTCAGCGATCGCAACCCGTTGTGCCCGCCGTCCCCGCCGCCGCGCTTGAGTCGCAGCGTGCCGAAGGGCAGATCCAGTTCGTCGTGGACGACGGTGATCAGCTCGACCGGCACCTTGTAAAAGCGGGCGATCGCGACGACCGGACCGCCCGACTCGTTCATGTACGACTTCGGCTTGGCCAGGACGACGGGCACGCCGCCGATGCGACCCTCGACGACGTCCGCGCGTCCCTTGTGGGCCTTGAATCGCCCGCCGACGCGCTCGGCCAGCAGGTCGACCACGAGAAATCCGACGTTGTGCCGGGTCCCGGCGTACTTCGGCCCGGGATTGCCGAGGCCGACGACAAGGTGTCTGTCGTCGGCCATCGGCGTCGAGATAGGAAGGTCGGGCGCGGAATGCTCGGCTTACTCGGCGCTCGACCCGGCGGCCTCGCTGCCCACGCCACCTTCGGCGGTCTCGCTGTCCGGCGCGTCCTCGACGATGCCGAGCTCCTCAGCGGCCTCGGCCGTCTCGGCCTCGAGCTGGGCCTCGGTCGGCGCCTCGGAGATGGTCAGCAGCAGGATCTCGCCATCGGTGACGAGCGTCGACCCGGTCGGGAGCGTGACGTCGGCGGCCGTGACCTGGCTG
>DATAQD010000122.1:0-2212 GCA_036264855.1 Jatrophihabitans sp.
CGCGGTTCGGTTGCGACAGTCCGCCGGCCTGCGGTGGGAACTCGAGACCGACGACGCCGTCGCGGCCGTCGTCGCGGGCTGCGACGGGTCGGCTCCCCTGCTGGCGCCCGTCACCGTGCTGGCGGCGGCAATGGGGCGTCCGGTATCCGAGATCACCGAGGCGCTCCTGCCCGTCGTGCGGGATCTGATCTCGCGCGGGTTCCTGCTGCCCGGGGGCCATCGATGAGAGCCGTGGTCCAGCGGGTCAGCCGGGCGTCGGTCGAAGTCGGCGGGGAGACGGTAGCGGCCATCGGGTCGGGACTGCTGGTTCTGGTCGGCGCGACGCATACCGACACCGCGGCCGCCGCCGCGGCCCTGGCCCGCAAGGTGCACGGACTGCGGATCCTGCGCGACGAGCGCAGCGTCGCCGACGTCGGCGAGGCCGCGATTCTCGTGGTCAGCCAATTCACCCTCTACGGGGACGCCCGCAAGGGCCGCCGGCCGACCTGGGCCGCTGCCGCGCCGGGGCCGGTCGCCGAACCGCTCGTGGATGAGTTCGCGCAAGCACTGCGCGAGCTCGGCGCGACGGTGCAGACCGGGCTGTTCGGTGCCGACATGCAGGTGTCCCTGGTCAACGACGGGCCGGTCACGCTGCTCCTCGAAATATGAGTACTTTCTGAGCACTCGAGTGACCGGGGGGCGACCCGGGAACACTGACCCCCTATTCATACGTTCACTCGGTGAACCAAAACGGCCCCCGCCGACGAAGAGGTGGGTGAGGGCAGTTTCGGGCAACATACCTCGCACCCAAGGTGGTCTGGCAGATCGTGACAACCTCTCGCAACGCAACCTCCCGTCCCGTCGCACGCCGTGCGAGCGGGGCCGCGTCGCGTGCTTCGTCGGCCGAATCGCGTGTCACGACGCGCGGTCATCGCAGCGTCCGCACCGCCGGGCAGGCCCCCGCCAACCCGGCCGCCACCCCCGAGCAGGTCGAGGTCGAGCACACCACCCCGGCCCGGCCGCCCCGTTCCACCCGGCGCAAGGCCGCGACCGCGGTCCCCGAGCGCAGCGCCTCCCCGGCCGGTGAGAGCGCCGCGGTCAACACCCCCGGAATCGAATTCGACGAGCCGATCGCCCCGACTCCGGTCGCCGACCTCGACGAGGTCGCCGCCTCGGCCGACCTGGTCCGCGTCTACCTGAACGAGATCGGCAAGGTCGCGCTGCTGAGCGCCGCCGACGAGGTCGAGCTGGCCAAGCGGATCGAGGCCGGGCTCTACGCGAACCACCTGCTCACCTCGCCCAACAGCTTCACCGCCGCGCGCAAGCGTGAGATGCGCGCCCTCGTCATGGACGGCGAGCGCGCCAAGGACCACCTCCTTCGCGCGAACCTGCGCCTGGTCGTGTCGCTGGCCAAGCGGTACACCGGCCACGGCATGCCGTTCCTGGACCTCATCCAGGAAGGCAACCTCGGCCTGATTCGTGCCGTCGAGAAGTTCGATTACACCAAGGGCTTCAAGTTCTCGACCTATGCCACGTGGTGGATCCGGCAGGCGATCAGCCGGGCGATGGCCGACCAGTCCCGCACGATCCGGCTGCCGGTCCACCTGGTCGAGCAGGTCAACAAGCTGCAGCGCATCCGGCGGGAGATGAACCAGGAGCTGGGCCGCGAGGCGAACCACGCCGAACTCGCCCACGAGCTGGACATCACCGAGGAGCGGGTGCGCGAGTTGATCGACCTGTCGCGCGACCTGGTCAGTCTCGACCAGACGGTCGGCACGGACGATGACGCGTCGTTGGGTGACTTCATCGCCGACGAGCGCGCTACCAGCGCCGCCGAGACCGTCGTCGAGGGCGGGCTCATGCGCGCGCAGCTCCAGGACGTGCTCGGCACCCTGGATGCCCGCGAGGCGGCGGTCGTCCGGATGCGGTACGGCCTCGACGGTGGCCAGCCCAAGACGCTGGACGAGATCGGTCGGGCGTTCAAGCTCTCGCGCGAGCGGATCCGTCAGATCGAGCGCGAGACGATGGCCAAGCTGCGCCACCCGTCCCGGTCCCAGGTTCTGCGCGACTACCTCGAGAACTGATCGAGCGCGCCCCGGCGCGCTCTCGTGCGCGCTCAGCGCTCGTGCCGGGCGCCTAGGATTGCTCCGTGAGTCATCACAGCGATCTGATCGACACGACCGAGATGTATCTGCGCACGGTCTACGAGCTCGAGGAAGAGGGCGTCGTGCCG
>DATAQD010000174.1:0-7151 GCA_036264855.1 Jatrophihabitans sp.
TCCACAGCATCGTCAATCCGCCGGAGTACACGAAGGCCGACTGCCCGCGCTACGCGGGGGCGTCCGGACCGAACTGCCCGTCGAGGGGCAGTGGGCCGGCCGCCCAGAGCCAGGACGCGCAGGTCCTCACCACCGGTCGCGACTACGGCGGGAGCAGTTCGTCGGTCGGCAGCGCCAGCGAGGTGCGCACGATCCGCGCGGCCGCGAGCCGGATCACGGGACTGCCGATCTCGGCGATCCCGGACGCGACGGACCTGCTGCTCGGCCCGCTGCTGCGCGGGACCGCGACGGTGATCCGATGAAGACGCGCGTCCTGGTCAAGCTGGGCGCCTTTCTGGCCGTGGCGGGCCTGCTCGCGGTCATGGAACTCGGCACCCTGACCGGGCCGCATGTCGGTTCGACCCAGACCTTCTACGCCGTGTTCGGCGGCCCGGACGGAGTGTCCGGGCTGCGGGCCGGCAACCCGGTGCGGGTGTCCGGCGTGGCCGTCGGCAAGGTGACGAGCGTCGAACTTGAGGACGCGACGCACGCGAAGGTCGCGTTCACCGCGAACAGGAACCAGAAGATCACCTCGCGCACCTGGGCGTTGGTGCGCTACGCGAACCTGCTCGGCCAGCGGTACCTCGCGCTGAGCCAGGCCGGTTCCACGCCCGGCAAGGCCCTGGCGCCGGGCGCGACGATCCCGGACGCGCGCACCGAGCCGGCGCTGTCACTCACCGATCTGTTCAACGGCTTCCGGCCGCTGTTCTCGGCGCTGACGCCGCAGCAGGTCAACCAGTTGTCGCAGGACATCATCGACGTCCTGCAGGGCCAGACCGGACGGATCGAAGACCTCATCGCCCAGACCGCGGACCTCACGTCGAACCTCGCCGATCGCAACCAGACCTTCACCCAAGTGGTCGACAGCCTGAGCACCCTGCTGGGCGCGGTCGCCAAGCACGACAACCAACTGGCCCGGGTCGTCACGACCCTGCACGAGCTGACGTCCCGCCTGCACGCCGACGGTCCGGCGATCCTCGACTCGCTGGGCTCGGTCGACGCGCTCACCGGGTCGGTCGCCGGGCTGCTGGGCAAGCTCGAGGACCACCACCTACCCGCGGACATCTCCGACGCGGCCTCGGTCACCGGCGTACTCGCCAAGAACACCGACACCGTCACGACCCTGGTCGACGGCTTCGTGCAGGCCTTCGGGACGTTCTCGCGGGTGACCCAGAACGGCAACTGGATCAACGTCTACGCCTGCAACATCTACGCCCGGACGCTCGGTACCGTCAGCGTCAGGAGCAAGGAGGGTCTGAACGCGCTGCTGTCGCTGATCAAGAGCCCGCTGGCCGGCAGCATCTCCGACTTCACGGGCGGCATCATCGACGGCCTGGGCTTGGGCGGCGCGGCCCTGCCGTTGCCAGTCAAGCTCCCCAACGGGCGGGTCGGCGGCTCCTCCGCACAGACCCAGGTCTGCTCATGAAGGCGATGTGCGAACGCAACCAGGTGTCCGTCGCCATCTGGGGAACGCTGATCGCCGCGGCGCTCGTGCTGACCTCGATCAACCTCGACAAGCTGCCCTTCGTCAACTCGACGAACACCTACTACGCCGATTTCGCCAATGCCGCAGGGCTGAAGAGCGGCGACGACGTGCGGGTCGAGGGCATCAGCGTCGGGAAGGTCGAATCGGTCAAGGTCGAGGGCGACCACGTCCACGTCGGCTTCACCGTGCAGTCGGGGATCAAGATCGGCGCCGCCAGCGCGGCCACCATCGAGGTCGCAACGGTCCTGGGCAACCTGTTCCTCCAGGTCGAGTCGGCCGGGCCGAGCCCGATGGCCGCGGGCGCCACGATCCCGGTCCCCCGCACGACCGTGCCGTACTCGCTGCTCGGCGCGCTGAACACGTTCGGCAACTTCTCCCGCCGCACCGATCTGCCGACGCTGCAGCAATCGCTCAAGACGCTCGCCCGGACGATCAGCGGGGTCGCCCCGAAGGACGTGAAGGCGGCGCTGCACGGGCTGTCGGACGTGTCGAACACGCTGGCCAGCAAGCAGAACGAGATCACCAGCATTCTCTCGTCCACGGATGCCATCGTGACGACGCTCAACGCCAACTCCGGGGCGCTGGTCGGTCTACTGATCCAGGGCGACCAGTTCCTGAGGCTCGTCGAGCAGCGGCACGAACTGATCTCGCAACTGCTGCGCGACACGGCCCGTCTGGGCAGCCAGCTGTCTGAGTTGATCGGGCGCAACGGCCCGCAGCTGCAGGCGTTGCTGGCCAATCTCGACGCGGTGACCGGCGTTCTGGCCAAGGAGAAGGCGCAGCTGCAGAGCGCGGTCGTGAACCTGGGTCAGTTCTCGCTGAACATCGCCAACGTAGGCGGCGCCGGCCCATGGCTCGACCTGCTCAGCCCGACCGTCGTCGTCCCGGACAACCAACTCGTCGGGTGCGGCAAGAATCCGGCCGCCGAGTCCAAGCCGTGTGGCAAGTGACGGGCGCGCTCACCCGGCGCTTCGAGCGCTTCGGGCGCGGCACGGTGCTGCTCGCGACGGCCGCGGTGGTGGTCCTGGCCGCGGGCGCGACCGCCGTCGCCCTGGTCGGGTCGGGCCCGGACGAGTACCGCATCACTGCCCAGTTCCGAGCTACGCCCGGGCTGTACCCGGACAACGGCGTCGACATCCTCGGCGTGCCGACCGGGCACGTCGTCTCGGTGACGCCGCACCCGTCCTATGTCGAGGTCGTGATGGCGCTGCCCACGAACGTCAAGGTGCCGGCGAACGCGAAGGCAGTGCTGATGGCGCCCAACCCCGTCAGCGACCGGTTCGTCGAGCTCACCCCGCCCTACACGGACAAGACGCGGACGGTGCTCGCGCACGGGGCGGTCATCCCGCTTGCGCGCACCGTCGTCCCGCTCGAACTCGACCAGATCTACGACAGCGTGTCCGACCTGTCGACGCTGCTGGGCCCGAGCGGGGCGAACAAGAACGGCGAGCTCAGCTCGGTCCTGCACGCGTTCGCGCAACTGGCCGACGGCAACGGCACGGACCTGCACGGCGCCATCGAGAGGATCGCCGCCGCGCTGCCGGCCCTGACCGCGCATCCGAACGATCTCAAGAACCTCATCGATGGCCTGGACACCCTGACCCGCAAGCTCGCCGCGCACGACTCCACGATCGAGGCGCTCTACGGCGACCTCGCCGCGGCCACCACCCAACTGGCCGACGAGCGGCAGACCCTGTCCGCCGCCATCTCGAACCTGCAGCGTGGCCTGGCCGAGGTCGCATCATTCATTCGGACGAACGAGCAGCACCTAGGTGGTGCGGTCCAGAACCTGAATACGACCATCAGCGCCGTCATGAGCGAGCAGAAGGCGCTCATCCAGACGTTCGACACCGCCGCATTGGGGTTCCAGAACTTCAACCGGACGATCCAACCGGGCGGCCCGTGCAGGTCGGCGGACGGGGCCCCGCACGACTGCACCGTGCTCTGGGGTCGGCTGGATCTGCCCGTGGACGCTTGGCCGTTTGTCCAGCGCTACTGCGGGGACAGCGTGCTCTACCCGCTGCTGCCCATCCTCGCCGCGAACGCGGGCCTGGCCGAGAAGTCGGCGACCGACACCGCCTGCGGGGCGGAGATCGGGTTGCTCGCCAAGCGCACCGGCCCACCTGGGTCGCCAAAGACCCCCAACCTCGACCTCTCGCGCTTCCTGGGGACGCGATGACGACGCGGCGCGGCGCCCGGTGCCGCCGGGTGCTCGCGGTCGCGCTGGCCGGGGCCGTTCTCACCGGGTGCGGCCTCGACCTCGAGAGCCTGCCCGCCCCCGCCCCCGTGTCCGGCCCGACGTATCGGCTCACCGCCCAGTTCGCCGACGTCCAGAACCTCACCGAGGGAGCCAAGGTCAAGCTCGGCGGGGTGGTGATCGGGGCCGTGAGATCGATCTCGACCCACGACTACCGCGCCGAGGTCACCATGGACGTCGCCGACAAGTTCGTCCTCGGCAAGGACGCTCGGTTCCAGATCCGGTTCACGACCCCGCTGGGCGAGGACTACATCTCGATCACCTCCCGCGGTCATCCCGACCGCGGCCGCCTGACCGCCGGTGGACTCGTGCTCATGCGCGCGACGAGCGATGCCCCCAGCATCGAGGACACATTCTCGGCCGTGTCGACGCTGCTCAACGGCGGCGGGCTGAGCAAGCTGCAGATCATCGCCACCGAACTGGACGCCGCCCTCAACGGCCGCACCGGCAATGCGCGCGACGTCCTCATCAAGCTCCAGCAGGTCGTCGGGAACCTCGACGCACACAAGGACGACATCGACCGGGTGCTCGATGGGCTCAACCGGATGGCGGCCTCGCTCAACCAGGGCACCGGCGTGGTCGAGCAGGCGCTCGCCCTCTTGCCGCCGGCCCTGCAGTCGGTCGCGCAGGACACCGCGCGGGTTCGCGACCTGCTGACGCGTGTGGCGAAGCTGGGCGACTCGATCAGCGGCCTGCTGCGACGTGGCCAGGACGCGCTGCTCACCAACTTCGACAACCTGCGGCCGACCCTGGACTCCCTGCGGGCGCGGCAGCAGGACCTCGTCCCGACGATGAAGTCGCTGATCAAGTTCGGCCGGCTGATCGACCGGGCCGCCCCGGGGGACTACCTCAACATCGGCGTGAACATCGACGTCCTGCTGAACGATCCCGGCGAGCGGCCCAGCCCGGGTGGCGCCACGTCGGGCGAGGCTGCCCCGAGCCGGTCGTCGGGCGCGATCACCCAGTTGCTGACCGGAGGACTGAAATGAGGCGCCGGCAGGTCATCGCCCAGTTGATCGTGTTCGCGGTGATCTCCGTCGTGATCATCGCCTACACGGTCTTCGGCCTGCTTGACGTGCACCTGACGAACTCGCCGTACTCGGTCACGGTCCAGCTCAACCAGGCCGGCGGGATCTACGAGGGCGCCGAGGTCGCCTATCACGGGGTCCAGGTCGGCACGGTGTCGGCGATGACGCTCGAAACGTCCGGCGTCACGATCAAGCTCGAGATCGATCATGGGACGAGGATCCCCGACAACGCGATCGCCCATATCTATGACCTGTCCGCGGTCGGCGAGCAGTACGTCGATCTGACCCCGTCCGGGCCGAGTTCCACTTACCTGCACGGGGGGAGCGTCATCCCGGCGACCCGGACGACCACCCCGCCGGAGACCGCCTCGGTGCTCTACGACCTCGAGCGCTTCATCGACAGCATCAACGCCACTGACGTCCAGATCATCGGACGCGAGGGTGCCGCGGCGTTCCAGGGCACCGGCCCGCAACTCAAGGCGATCCTTTCCGACACGACGAAGATCATCGACCAGCTATCAGGGAGTGCCGACAGCACGATCGATCTCTTGCACAACGCATCGATCCTGTTGCACGGGGCGGCGGCGCACTCCGGTGACTTCGACCAGTTCGCGTCCTCCCTGCGCAAGATCACCACCACGCTGGCGCAGTCGACGCCGACGTTGACCAAGTTCCTCGACCAGGCCGCGCCAACGACCCGGCTCATCAACCGGATCATCGCCGACAACGGCTCGGCGCTCACCGTCCTGTTGAGCAACCTGGCGACCCTCAGCGACATCCAGGTCGTGCGCATCCCGGCGCTGCGTTCGCTGCTCGTGGCCGTGCCCGAGTTCGGTCGCAAGGCCCCGACCGTCGTGCATGACGGAGCGCTCGTCGGGGCGGCCGACATCAATCAGGACCAGGCGTTGTGCAACACCGGTGTGCCGCTGTCGAACCCGATCTCGGGCCGGCGCAGCCGGATCTACGCGGTCAACTGCGGCACCGGACTCGTGCGCGGGGCCGCGAATGCGCCGCGGGCCTCGTCGTCCACGGGCACCAACGCCGCGGGGGCCGCACCGCTCGGCGCCTCGGCCCGCCCCACCGCGTCGGGCGACGGACAGGTGGGCGGCTACGACGCGTCCACCGGTCTGCTGTCGACCGGTGACGGCACGCTCCTGCGGCTGGGCACGAACGGCGGCCAGGACGTTCTGCTCGGTCCCAACTCATGGCAGGCCATGTTGCTCGCCGTAACCGGAGGTTAGCCTCGCGTGGCCCATCTAGGTAAGGACACCGATCTGATGACCGAAGACGCCGACGAGGTCGAGCGCGTACCCGAACCGGCGGACGGGCCGGCCGCAGGAAAGGTGCGGCTGACCAAGGCCGAACGCCTCGAGGCCAGGCTGGCCCGGCTGCGCGAGGCCGAGGCGGTCGCGGCCGAACGGGCCGCAAATGGCGCGGCGCCCGCCGGATCGCGCAGCGGATGGGTCACTGCCCTCGGTGCGGTCTCGGCCGCGCTCGTGGTCATCCTCGTGTTGGGCGCGGTCTACCTGTTTCGGGTTCGCGACGACCGGGCTTCGGCGCAACGCGCGCTCGCAGCACTGCGCAGCGCCGCGAACACCCGGGCCACGGTCGCCACGGTTGCCACGACGTACGCGATCGATTTCGGCTCGTACGACTACCGGCATCTGGACGCCGACTTCAAGAAGGTCGCCTCGCACCTGACCCCGAGCTTCGCCGCGAACTACACGAAGAGCAGTGACCGCCTGAAGCCGACCATCGTGCAGTACCAGGGCAAGTCGACGGCCCGGGTTCAGGGTGTGGGAGTCTCCTCGGCCACCCAATCGGCGGCGACCGTGATCGTCTTCCTCGACCAGACTGTCACGACCTCGCAGTCCACCACTCCGCGCGTCGATCGCAATCGGCTGCAGATGAACCTGGTGCGCCGCGACGGCAAGTGGCTCATTCAGAACCTGCTGCTCAAGTAGCCGATCTTGTACCGTTGGCGCGGCCGCGGACCCTGGCCCGGCCGACCGCACAAGATCCGGTCGGCCATCAACATCCAGCGAGCTCCTGCCTCAACGTCCACCGAGCCCTTGCGATCTTGTGCGGTATCCGGCGCCCGGTCGTAGCCGGCCGCACAAGATCCAGCGAGTCCTGCCTCAACCTCCAGCGAGTCCTGCGATCTTGTGCGCTATCCCGCGCCCGGGCGCAGCCGGCCGCACAAGATCCGGCGAGCCCTGTGATCTGGTGCGCTATCCCGCGCCCGGGCGCAGCTGGCCGCACAAGATCCGGCGAGTCCTGCCTCAACGTCCAGCGAGCCCCGCGATCTTGTGCGCTATCCCGCGCCCGGGCGTAGCCGGCC
>DATAQD010000203.1:0-4811 GCA_036264855.1 Jatrophihabitans sp.
TCCGCGCTCGCGTCCAAGGCCACCGGATTCCCGATCGCCAAGATCGCCGCCAAGCTTGCGGTGGGCTACACCCTCGACGAGATCCCGAACGACATCACCAAGAAGACCCCGGCCGCGTTCGAGCCCACGCTGGACTACGTCGTGGTCAAGGTGCCGCGGTTCGCGTTCGAGAAGTTCCCGGGCGCCGACCCGGTGCTGACCACTCACATGAAGAGCGTCGGCGAGGCCATGTCGATCGGACGCAACTTCACCGAGGCGCTCGGCAAGGCGCTGCGGTCGATGGAGACCAAGGCCGCCGGATTCTGGACGGCTCCGGATGCGCCCGGGGATGTGGACGAGATCCTCGCCCGCGCGGCGGTTCCCACCGACGGCCGGCTCTACCTGGTCGAGCAGGCGCTGCGCGCCGGCGCGACGGTCGAGCAGGTGGCCGAGGCGACCGGAATCGACCCGTGGTTCCTCGACCAGATCGCCCTCATCGTCGAGATCGGGGCCGAGGTGCGCGACGCGCCGACGCTGAGTCCGCAGCTGCTGCGGCGGGCCAAGCGGTTCGGCCTGTCCGACCGGCAGGTCGCCGCGATGCGGCCCGAGCTGGCCGGCGAGGACGGCGTGCGCGCGCTGCGGCACCGGCTCGACATCCGTCCGGTGTTCAAGACCGTCGACACCTGTGCGGCCGAGTTCGCCGCGGCGACGCCGTATCACTACTCGTCCTACGACGAGGAGACCGAAGTCGCACCGCAGCCCGACCGGCAGAAGGTGATCATCCTCGGCAGCGGGCCGAACCGGATCGGTCAGGGCATCGAGTTCGACTACTCGTGCGTGCATGCGGTGATGGCGCTGCGCGATGCCGGCTACGAGACCGTGATGATCAATTGCAATCCCGAGACGGTGTCGACGGACTACGACACGGCGGACCGGCTGTACTTCGAGCCGCTGACGTTCGAGGACGTGCTCGAGGTCGTGCACGCCGAACAGCAGTCCGGACCGGTCGCCGGCGTGATCTGCACGCTCGGGGGCCAGACCCCGCTCGGCCTGGCGCAGAAGCTCAAGGACGCCGGCGTGCCGGTGCTGGGCACCCAGCCCGAGGCCATCGACCTCGCCGAGCACCGCGGCGCGTTCGGGCGGGTGCTGCTCGAGGCCGGCCTGCCCGCGCCCAAACACGGCACGGCGACCTCGTTCGAAGAAGCCCGCGTGGTGGCCGAGTCGATCGGCTATCCCGTGCTGGTTCGGCCGTCCTACGTCCTGGGCGGGCGGGGCATGGAGATCGTCTACGACGAGACCCACCTGTCCGACTACATCAGCCGGGCCACCGAGATCACCGACAGCCATCCCGTGCTCGTCGACCGGTTCCTCGACGATGCGGTCGAGATCGACGTCGACGCGCTCTATGACGGCACCGAGCTCTACCTCGGCGGCGTGATGGAGCACATCGAGGAGGCCGGCATCCACTCCGGCGACTCGGCGTGCGCGCTGCCGCCGATCACGCTGGGAGCGGCCGACATCGCGAAGGTGCGGTCGTCGACCCTCGCGATCGCGCGAGGCGTCGGCGTCCAGGGCCTGCTGAACGTCCAGTACGCGCTCGCCGGGGACGTCCTCTACGTCCTCGAGGCCAATCCGCGGGCCAGCCGGACCGTCCCGTTCGTGTCGAAGGCGACCGCCGTCCAACTGGCGAAGGCCGCGGCCCGGGTGGCCCTTGGTGCGACGATCCCGCAGTTGCGGGCCGAGGGTCTGCTGCCGGCCAGCGGTGACGGCGGCGACCTCCCGGCCGACGCACCCATCGCGGTGAAGGAAGCCGTCTTGCCCTTCCACCGTTTCCGCACGTCGGGCGGTGACCAGGTCGACTCGATCCTCGGTCCCGAGATGAAGTCGACGGGCGAGGTGATGGGCTTCGACGAGACGTTCGGAATGGCGTTCGCGAAGTCGCAGGCCGCCGCCTACGGCTCGTTGCCGATGAAGGGCACCGTCTTCGTCAGCATCGCGAACCGGGACAAGCGTGCGGCGATCTTCCCGGTCAAACGACTGCACGACCTCGGCTTCCGGGTGCTGGCCACGGTCGGGACCGCGCAGGTCCTGCGGCGCAACGGCGTCGATGCCGAGGATGTCGGCAAGTTCAGCGACGGTCCCGGCAACATCGTCGAGAAGATCCTCGCCGGCGAGGTCGATCTTGTGCTCAACACGCCGTGGGGTTCGGGCGGCCCGCGGATCGACGGCTATGAGATCCGGACGGCGGCGGTCGCCGCGGGCATCCCGTGCCTGACCACGGTGCAGGCGGCGGCCGCGGCCGTGCAGGGCATCGAGGAGATGTCACGGGGCGAGATCAGGGTCCGCTCCCTGCAGCACCTGCACGCCGAACTCGCCGCCTGGCGGGCGGGGGAGTCGCAGTGACCGGCGGGCCGACGCAGGAACAGTGCGAGATCTTTGCGGTGCAGAAGGTCGGTGACTACTTCCAGTTCACGGTCATCGCTCCCGGCGTCGCGGCCGGATTCCAGCCTGGGCACTTCGTGGCGATCGCGGTCGGTGGCGGGGACACGGCGATGATCCTGCGCCGGGCGTTCGCGCTGTGCGCGGCCACACCGTCGGGTGCGTTCGCGGGCACCGTCCAGTTCGTCGTCGCCGAGCACGGACCGGGCACCCGGTGGCTGGTGCAGCGCAAGCCCGGCGACGTCCTCGACCTCGTCGGACCGCTCGGCAACCCGTTCCCGGTTCCCTCCGGGCCGGCCCCCGCGGTGCTGGTCGGCGGCGGGTACGGCTCGGCGCCGCTGATCCCGCTGGCGCAGCTGCTGATCGCGAACGGTTCACCGATCGAGTTCGTCCTCGGCGCGTCGACGGCGTCGCGGCTCTACGGCGAGATGACGGCCAAGCGCATGGTCGGGCAGGTGACCGTGACGACGGACGACGGTTCTGCGGGCCGGCGCGGCGTGGTCACCGACGCGCTGCCCGACGCGATCGAGCGCATCAACGCCGAGGTCGTCTACGCCTGTGGGCCCATGCCGATGCTGCAGGCCGTGGGCGCGATCGCACGGGAGCGGGCGATCCGCGCCCAGGTGGCGGTCGAGGAGTCGATGGCCTGCGGCATCGGAGTGTGCATGACGTGTGTCCTGCCGGTGCGGGGCGACGACGGGCGCTCTCGCTTCGTCCGCTCCTGCGTCGAGGGACCGGTGTTCGACGCCGGTCGGGTTCGCTGGACCGACGTGGGACAGCTGCCGCCCGACCTCGTCGGCGCCGACGCGATGGGAGGCGGTCACTGACATGGCGGACATGACCACGCGGCTCGCCGGTGTCACGTTGCCGAACCCGGTCCTGACGGCGTCGGGCTGCGCGGCCGCCGGCCGCGAGCTGCACCAATTCTTCGACGTGGCCGCGCTGGGCGCCGTCGTCACCAAATCGATCATGTCCGCTCCTCGCTCCGGACGCGCGACGCCGAGGATGGCGGAGACGCCGAGCGGCATGCTGAACTCGATCGGCCTGCAGGGCCCCGGCATCGACTCGTTCATCGAGAACGATCTCGCCTGGCTCGCCGAGCACGGCGCCCGGGTTGTGGTGTCGATCGCGGGGAGCCACACCGACGAGTACGTGTCGCTCGCGCGCAAGCTGCACGGCCACCCCGCGGTATCGATGCTCGAGGTCAACATCTCCTGCCCGAACGTCGAGTCGCGCGGGCAGGTCTTCGCCTGTGACGCCATCGCGTCGGCGCGGGTGATCGGGGCAGTCCGGCGCGCGGCGGATCCGGCCCAGCCGGTGTTCGCGAAGCTCTCGCCCGACGTCACCGACATCGTGCACATCGCCCGGGCCTGCGCGGACTCCGGCGCGGACGGCTTCTCGCTGATCAACACCCTGCTCGGGATGGTGATCGACAGCGACACGCTCGCCCCCGCGCTCGGTGGGATGACGGGCGGGCTGTCCGGGCCGGCGATCCGGCCGGTGGCCGTGCGCTGCGTGTGGCAAGTGCGCCAGGCGTTCCCGCACCTGCCGATCCTGGGCATGGGCGGTATCCGCTCCGGCCTCGACGTGCTGCAGTTCGTGCTCGCGGGTGCGTCCGCCGTCTCGGTGGGCACGGCGGTGTTCGGTGACCCCGGGGCGCCGGTCCGCGTTCTCGCCGAGCTCGAAGCCGCACTGGACGAGCGTGGGTTCGCGTCGCTGTCCGACGCCGTCGGGTTCGCGCATCTGGACGAGTTCGCACGGGCGACGCGGCGCAAGGTCCCAGTGGCTCGATGACATTCGGCTCGAGGTTGGCGTCCGCGCTCGACGCCCGGGGGGCACTGTGCGTGGGGATCGACCCGCACGCCGCGCTCCTGTCCGCGTGGGGGCTGTCGGTGGACGGCGACGGGCTGGCCCGGTTCGCCGACATCTGCGTGGCGGCCTTCGGTGATCTGGCGCCGGTGATCAAGCCCCAGTCGGCGTTCTTCGAGGTCTATGGGTCGGCGGGCATCGCCGTGCTGGAGCGGACGATCTCGGCCTGTCGGGCCGCCGGCGCGGTGGTGCTACTTGACGTGAAGCGTGGTGACATCGGTTCGACGATGCAGGCGTACGCGCAGGCCTACCTCGATCCTGCGTCGCCGCTCGCCTCGGACGCGATCACGGTGAGCCCGTTTCTCGGCGTGGGGTCGCTGGCGCCGGTGTTCGATCTGGTGTCGTCTCATGGGGGCGGGGCGTTCGTGCTGGCGGCGACGTCGAACCCCGAGGGGCCGCAGGTGCAGCAGGCCCGGACAGCAGCGGGTGTGACGGTGGCGCAGGCGGTGGTGGACGAGGTGGGGGAGCGCAACGCCGGCTCGTCGCCGCTTGGGTCGCTGGGGGTGGTGGCCGGAGCGACGATC
>DATAQD010000239.1:0-6046 GCA_036264855.1 Jatrophihabitans sp.
GATCCCGCGGATCCGCTCCGAGCGTCCGGCCTTCGAAGCCCACTATCCACACCTGCTCGAGCGACTCGAGCGTGAGGCGCACGCCGGCGGCCGCAAACGCAACCCGCACGCCCCTTCCCTGGCCTCGGCGATGTCCTCCCACGGGCGCCGCCAGGGCGAGAGCGACCCGGATCCCGAGAGCTGATCGTCGGTCGCCTGCGCGACCGGCACATCGAACTCGATATGCAACCGACCTCGGTGCTGGCCACCATCACCGGACGAGACCGTCCGGGCGTGACCGCGTCCTTCTTCTCCGCGCTCGCCGCGCACGACGTTGACGTGCGCGACGTCGAGCAGGTCGTCATCCGCGACCGGCTGATCCTGGCCGTGCTCTTCGATCTGCGGGGCGATCCGAGCGCACTGCGCAATTCGGTGAGTCAGGCCGCGCGCGCGCTCGGAATGGACAGCGAGGTGACGATCGCGGAGACGACGCCGGCCGGTGCTCGCGCGGTCGTGCGCGCCGCGCGGGCCAGTCGCAGCCACGTGATCGTGATCGGCCGGCCGCTGCGCCCTGGCGCGCTCAGCCACGTCTGCCAGCGCATCGCCGACGTCGGAGCCAACATCGAGTCGGTGACCCAGCTGTCGACCGAGCCGGCCTCGAGCCTGGAGATGATCGTTCGGGCCGAGGACGCGATCGGGCTGCGGGCGGCCCTGGTCCGGGCGGCCGAAGAGACCGGCGTCGACATCGCGGTCGAACCGGCCGGATTGCGCCGCCGGGCCAAGCGCCTCGTGGTACTCGACGTGGATTCCACCCTGATCCGGGACGAGGCGATCGACGTCCTCGCCGTGCGGGCCGGTGTCGGTGACGAGGTCGCCGCGATCACCAAACGCGCGATGGCCGGCGAGCTGGACTTCGCCGCGTCGTTGCGGGCGCGGGTGTCGCTGCTGGCCGGTCTGACCAGCGACGACCTCAAGACCGTGCGCGACGAGCTGCGGCTGACGCCGGGGGCGCGGACGTTCGTGCGGACGCTGCGCCGCGTGGGCTACCACGTCGGAGTCGTCAGCGGCGGCTTCACCTTCGTCACCGATCGCTTCGTCGCCGAGCTCGAGCTGGATTTCGCCGCCGCCAACGAGCTCGAGGTCGTCGACGGCGTGGTCACCGGCCGCATCGTCGGCCCGATCCTCGACCGGTCCGGAAAGGCAGCCGCGCTGGAGCAGTTCGCCGAGCGGTTCGCCGTCCCCCTCTCGCAGACCGTGGCCGTCGGTGACGGCGCGAACGACATCGACATGCTCGAGGTGGCCGGCCTGGGCGTCGCGTTCAACGCCAAGGCCGCCCTACGCGCCGCCGCGGACGCGAGCGTCAACCTGCCCTACCTCGACACCGTCCTGTTCGTCCTCGGCATATCGGACGAGGACGTCCGGGAAGCGGCCGAGCAGCTCGACTGACTCTTCAGTTCCGCCGGGAGTCGATCGATCAGGTCAGGCGCGCACGATCGGATCGCCGATCAGCTCGACCCCGGCTGTGCGCATCGCGTCGAGCGCGCCGTGGACGGTCGCGGCCGCGACCCCGGCCGTGAGGTCGAGTCGCACGGTCGTGGCAAACCCGAGTCGGGCGGCGTCCAGCGCGGTTTCCCGCACGCAATGATCGGTGGCGATCCCGACGATCTCGACCGAGTCGACGTTGCGGTCGCGCAGCCAGTCGGCCAGCGGCGTGCCGTCGCTGCTGCCTTCGAAGCCGGAGTACGCCGCGTGGTACTCGCCCTTGTCGAAGACGGCCTCGATCCGTCCGGTGTCCAGGGCGGGGTGCAAGGCGACGCCCGAGGTACCGACCACACAGTGCCGGGGCCACGAGTCGACGTAGTCGGGGGAGGCCGAGAAGTGCGGGCCGGGGTCGATGTGGTGATCGCGGGTCGCCACCGCGTGCTCGTAGCCGCCGTCGAGCAGATGCGCGCTCACCGCCCGCGCAACCTCCACGCCGCCGGCCACGGCGAGTGATCCGCCCTCGCAGAAGTCATTCTGCACATCCACCACAATGACGGCGCGGGCCATGCCGCGACGGTACCCGGGCGGCTGGCGGCTCAACCGGCCGGGATGACCCGGGTCGGGATCGCCGGTTCGCCGCGCGAGAGCTTGAGCCCGTCCCACGGCAGGGTCACCGTCGCGGCCCGCAGGTGCTCGCGCGAGTCGTCCAGCGTGGGCAGGTCGTCGACCGGGGAGCCGCCTCGCACCAGCGCGCGCTGCATGAATCGCTCGCCCGGCCCGGGCTCGGCACCGCGGCGAGCCGAGACGATCTCCTCGACGGCGGTCCCGGTCGGCTTGTGCGCGCGCATCGCGGTCTTCCGCCCGCCGTTGCTCTGCTTGTGCTCGGACCGCTTGGCCACCGGCCGGCCGTCGACCTCGACGAGCTTGTAGATCATGCCGGCGGTCGGCGCGCCCGAGCCGGTCACGACGGCGGTGCCGGCGCCGTAGGCGTCGACCGGCATCGCGGCCAGGGCGGCGATCGAGAACTCGTCCAGGTCGCCGCTCACGACGATGCGGGTGCCGGTCGCGCCGAGCTTGTCGAGCTGGGCCCGGGCGTGGTTGGCGAGGACGCCGAGATCCCCGGAGTCGATGCGCACCGCCCCGAGCTCCGGGCCGGCCACCTCGACGGCCAGCTCGATCCCCCGAGTGATGTCGTAGGTATCGACGAGCAGGGTGGTGGACGGGCCGAGCGAGGCCACCTGTGCGGCGAACGCCGCGCGCTCGTCGTCGTGCAGCAGGGTGAACGCATGCGCCGCCGTGCCCGCGGTCGGCACGCCGTAGCTGCGGTTCGCCTCCAGGTTCGACGTCGAGGCGAACCCGGCCAGGTACGCGGCCCGGGCGGCCGCGACCGCCGCCTGCTCGTGGGTGCGCCGCGAACCCATCTCGATGATCGGCCGCCCGGCCGCCGCCGTGACCATGCGCGCGGCGGCCGAGGCGACCGCGCAGTCGTGATTCATGATCGACAGCACGAGGGTCTCGAGCAGGACGGCCTCGGCGAAGGTGCCGCTGACGGTGAGCACCGGGGAGAACGGAAAGTACAGCTCGCCTTCGGGGTATCCGTCGATATCGCCGCTGAACCGGTACCCGCTCAGGTACTGCGCCGCGACGTCGTCGACGACGCCGTTCTTGCGTAGGACGCCGATCGTCTCGTCGTCGAACACGAACTTGCGGATGGCGTCGATCACCCGCGCCGTGCCGGCGACGACGCCGTAGCGCCGCGACTCGGGCAGGCGGCGGGCAAACGCTTCGAAGACGCAGCGGCGCTCGGCCGTGCCGTCCCGCAGCGCCGAACCGAGCATCGTCAGCTCGTACCGGTCGGTCAGCAGCGCGGTCGTCATTCCGCGGTCCTTGCTCTCGGCCCGACGGCCGCACCCACCCCGGCCAGCAGATAGCCGACGATGGCGATCCACAGCCCCCACGTGGAATTGAAGAGGACGCCGTGGCGGGTCGCACCGGCGTTCACCTGTGCGTCCCGGTACTGCGCGAGGGCGTAGTACGTGGCCGCCGCTGCGAGCAACCCGATCAGGAAGCCGCCGACCCGCATCGCGTCCGCGAGAGGCGACGGAGCGTTCGCCACGCACCCCACCGCGATGACCCCGATGAGCAGCACCCACGCCAGCCAGGCGAAATAGGCCGATGCGACGACCGCGCCCCCGAGATCGTCCACGCCGCGGTGCAGCCGGCTGAAGGTGATTTCGGGGACCGAGTCAGCCGACGGGGAGCGGATTTCGTACCAGTCCAAAAACCGGAACGAGACGAGCACGAGCGCCGCCCCCGCCAACACCAGGACCAGTCCGACCACGCCGAGGCCACGCCGGGTGTCCTGTACCTCGGGCATGAAAAGAAATCTAGTCGACCGTGCCACCATGGACTCATGCCGGGCCGCACCACACTCATGCCGCAGCGCGAGGCCACCGAGCAGGCCGACGCCGACGTCACCGCCGATCCGGATCGTCCCTGGATCACCATCGTCTGGAACGATCCGATCAATCTCATGTCGTATGTGACGCACGTCTTCATGACGGTCTTCGGGTACGCGAAGCCGAAAGCCGAGAAGCTGATGCTCGACGTCCACCAGCGCGGTCGGGCCGTGGTCTCGTCCGGCACCCGGGAGCGGATGGAACTCGACGTGTCGACGCTGCACGGGTACGGGCTCTGGGCCACTCTCGAAAAGCAGACGTGAAGGTTTCCCGCCGGCGTGGACGGCTGCGGCTGCGGCTCGACCCCGTCGAGAACGTGCTCCTCTCGCGCCTGATCGACGAACTCGACACGATGCTGGCCGAGCCGGTCGGTGAGGACGACGTGTTGAAGCGGCTGTATCCGGCCGCCTATCGCGACGATTCCGAGGCGGAGCTGGAGTTCCGGTCGCTCACCGAAACCAGCCTGCGAACCGAGCGAACCGAGCGGATCGCGGCCTGCCGCGCCGACCTCGCGCAGTCCGACGAGATCGATCTGACCGACGAGGACGCCGGTCGGCGGTGGATCCAAGTGCTCAACGACCTGCGGCTCGCCCTCGGGACCCGGCTGGGCATCTCCGAGGACGACGATCACGATCTCGATCCGTCCGATCCGCAGACGCAGCCGCGGGTCGTCTACTACTGGCTGACCGCGGTCCAGGACAGCGTGGTCTCGGGCCTGATGCGCTGACCCGCCCGGGCCAGCGCATCGGTATCGTCGAGCCGTGCTCCGCATCGACCGGGCGATCCACGACGCGATCGTCGCCCATGCCCGCCGGGACCACCCGGACGAGGCCTGCGGGGTGGTCGCCGGCCCCGAGGGCAGCGACCGGCCCCGGCGGTACATCCCGATGCTCAACGCCGCGAGGTCGCCGACGTTCTACGAATTCGACTCCGCCGACCTGCTCGCGCTCTACAAGGAGATGGCAGCCAACGACGAAGAGCCGGTTGTCGTCTACCACTCGCACACGGCGACGGAGGCGTATCCGTCGCGCACCGACATCAGCTATGCGTCGGAACCGAATGCTCATTATGTCCTCGTCTCGACGCGGCACGAGGACGAGACCGAGTTCCGCTCGTTCCGCATCGTCGACGGAGTTGTCACCGAAGAACCCGTCGAGGTGGTGGACGAAACCCGGTGATTTTCGCCATCCGCGCCGTGGATGGGACGATGGACGGCAGTTTCGACGTTGCACACGGCAAGTACCTCCCTTCCGAAATCAGGAGCACGTATCCCCATGGCCATTGAGGTCAAGATCCCGACCATCCTGCGCACGTACACCGGCGGCGAGAAGGCGGTCGAGGCAAAGGGCGACACCCTCGCCGCGCTCATCGACAACCTGGACGACAGCCACCCCGGGCTCAAGGGTCGGCTGATCACCGATGACGGTGCACTCCACCGATTCGTCAACGTCTACGTCAACGACGAGGACGTCCGCTTCACCGGCTCGCTCGAGACCGCGCTGAAAGACGGCGACGCGGTGACGATCCTGCCGGCGGTCGCTGGGGGTTGACCCGTGGCGCGCTACGACTCGTTGCTTGCCGCGCTGGGGGACACCCCGCTCGTCGGCCTGCCGCACCTGTCCCCGCGGTGGGACGGCGATCAGCCGGTGCGGCTCTGGGCCAAGCTCGAGGATCGCAACCCGACCGGCTCCATAAAAGACCGCGCCGCGCTCGCCATGATCCGGGCCGGCGAGGCGGACGGCCGGCTCACGCCCGGCTGCACGATCCTCGAGCCGACGTCGGGTAACACCGGAATCTCGCTGGCCATGGTCGCGAAGCTGCGCGGCTACGGCCTCGTCTGCGTCATGCCCGAAAACACCTCGGTCGAGCGCCGTCAGCTGCTGGAGATGTTCGGGGCCCGGATCATCTCCTCACCCGCGGCCGGCGGGTCGAATCAGGCCGTCGCCACCGCCAAGCAGCTGGCCGAGCAGTATCCGGACTGGGTGATGCTCTACCAATACGGCAATCCCGCCAATGCGCAGGCGCACTACGAGGGCACCGGCCCGGAGCTGCTGCGGGATCTGCCGACGCTGACGCACTTCGTCGCCGGGCTGGGCACCACGGGCACGCTGATGGGCACCGGCCGC
>DATAQD010000244.1:0-27737 GCA_036264855.1 Jatrophihabitans sp.
CGCGAGGCATTCGTGCGGGTGACCGAATGGGGAGCGGCGCACCGCAGTGCCCAGTTACGGGCTGCGATGCGCCGCCGAAATCGTTAGTGCAGCTCAGGCGCTTTTCTGTCCACGCCGCGCGCGGAGGACGTCCAACCGCTCGGCCAAGACCTCTTCGAGGTCGGCGATCGTGCGGCGCTCCATCAGCATGTCCCAGTGGGTGCGCGGGGCCTTGACCTTCTTGGCCTCGGGCGCAGGGCCGTCGACGAGCAACGCGACGCTCCCGTCGAGACGGCACTCCCAGGATGTGGGGATCTCCGCCTCTTCCGAGAACGGGACGCTGAACTCGTGCCCGCGAGCGCAGCGATACGCGGCGACGTTGCGCGGCGCCGGTTCGGCGCCGTACTCGGTTTCGTAGCTAATCGCGCCGAGCCGACTGCCCCGCAGTGTGCGATCTGCCATAGTGGGCACCTCCCGGACGTGTGGTGATACAGATCTGATGTATCCGTTCCAACGAACAACGCGCTTGGATGATTCCCCCCATGGTGGGGCCGGTAACCCTCTCGGGCGCGCACGCCGCTCAGGGCGATGCCAGGCCCGCACCGTCGCCGACGACGCCGAGGAGCACCGATGAAGATCCACTTGCGCCGCCCGCCGATGCCCGATCCGCAGGCCCAGGCACTCCAGATCGCCGCCGGGCGGCTGATCGCCGCGTCCGTCATCATCGCCGCACCCGTCTTCTCGGCCCGGCTGCTCGGCGCCGATACCGCGACGGCCCAGCGCGTCACGTGGCTGACGCGGATGATGGCGATTCGCGACGGCGCGCTCGGCGCCGGTGGCATCGCGGCGACCCGGCGCGGCGACAGCGTCGCCACCTGGGTACTGGGCGGCGCGGTCTCCGACGCGGTGGACGCGGCCGTACTCGCGGCGGCGCTCAAGCGGGGCCGGGCTCGCGGGATCGTGCCGGCCGGCATCGCGGTCGGAGCGGCCGGCGCCGCGGTGCTCGGCGTCGTCACCGCAGTGCGGGTGCGCCGCAGCTAGACCTTGTCCGGCACCGGGTTGCCGGCGGCGAGGATTGCGCGGCGCACCGGCACCAGGTAGAGCAACACGAAGCCGACGACGAAGAACACCACGAGCGAGACGAGCGCGCTGCGGTAGTTGCCGGTGTTCTGGTACGCCAGGCCGAAGACGAGCGGACCGAGCCAGGCGGTGCCGGCGTCGCTGATCTCGTAGAAACCGAAGTACTGGGCCTCGGAGCCGGCCGGGATGAGTCGGGAGAACATCGCGCGCGACAGCGCCTGGCTACCGCCCAGGACGAGAGCGATCAGGATCGCCAGGGCAAAGAACTGCCAGGCCACGCCCACGCTGAGCCGGTAACCGATGCCGACGGCGATGAGCCACACGACCAACGAGCCGAGCACGACCCGCTTGGCGCCGACGCGTTCGGCCAGCCGGCCCAGCCCGATCGCGCCGACGTAGGCGACGAACTGCACGAGCAGGATCCCGAGCAGCAGGACGGTGTCGGACAGCTGCAGTTCCTTGTCGCCGTACTGGGCCGCCACCGTCGTGACCGTCTGGATGCCGTCGTTGTAGACCAGGAACGCGCCGAGGAAAGCGAGCGTCAGGGGATACGAGCGCAGATGCCGCATCGTCGCGGCGACCTGGACGAACCCTTGGGTGATCACGGACCCTCGCCGCGGGCCGCGGGTGCCGGTCCCGATGTGCTCGGGCAGCCAGCGGCGTACGGGCAGGCTGAAGAGGATCCACCAGAGCCCCGCGGTGCACAGCGAGATCCGGGCCAGGGTCGCCTTGTCGACGGCGAGGCTGAGCACGAAATCGGCGGCCAGGAGCAGCCCGCCGCCGACGTAGCTCAATGCCCACCCGACGGAGGAGGCCCGGTCGCGGTCGTCGTGGGTCGACAGATCGACGAGCAGCGAGTAGCTGACGATGATCGAGCAGCTGTAACCGATGAACGCGATCACGAACAGGATCGCGCCGAGCTGCCAGTTCGTCCCCGTCACGAGAACCATCGCGACGCAGGCCAGGGCGCCGACCCAGCCGCAACCCAGCATGATGTCGCGCTTGCGGCGCGTGCGGTCGGCGATCGCGCCCACGACCGGCATCAACACGACGAGCACGACCGTCGACGCCGTAACGGTGTACACGAACAGGCTGCCCGGGGCGATCGGTATCCCGAGGACGTGCACGCGGCCTTGCTTGCCGACGGCGTTCTCGGCCACAGACGTCAGGTATCGGGACATGAAGACGGTGACGACGATCGTCGGGAACACGTGGCTGGCCCAGCCGTACAGATACCAGGCCTGCCGCCGCCGGTCCGTGGCCGGCGCGCCGGTCATGCGGGCCTGCTCGACCATTGGCCGCGTGCCACCAGCAGGTCGCGCAGCACGTCGGCCCGATCGGTCATGATGCCGTCCACGCCGAGATCCAGCAGGCGGGCCATCTCGCGGGCGTCATTGACGGTCCATACGTGGACCTGCAGGCCCAGATCGTGCGCGACCGCGAGGTAGCGGGCGTCGGTGAACCGTCGCCGCCCGATCGTGGCCGGCACCTGCGCGCACTGCCCGACCGGTGGTGCGCGGTGCGGGCGCCCGGCGCGCAGTCGCAACCGCAGCGCGTCCCGCGGGCCGAGCGACGTGCACAGTCGCGGCCCGAGGGCCTGTCGCATCGCCGCGATTCGACGCGTCGAGAAGGCTCCGACGCAGACCCGCTCCAGCGCACCGGCGTGCCGAATCGCGTCGACGGTCGGGCCCACCGACCGGTCGGCCTTCACGTCAAGGTTGATCCGGACCCAGGGCCACGCGGCCAGCAGGTCGGTCAGCCGGGGCACCGGCTCGCGCCCGCCGATGCGCGCCGTGCCGACGATTCGCCACGGCAGCGCATCGATGCGGCCGGCCCGATCCGTGACCCGGTCGAGTGTCGCGTCGTGAAACGCCAGGGCCACCCCGTCGGCCGTCACTCGGACGTCGGTCTCGAGGTAGCCGTAGCCGAGCGCCACAGCCCGCTCGAAAGCCGCCATCGAGTTCTCGGTGCCGTCCGGGGCGAAGCCGCGGTGGGCGAACGCGATGGGCGTGGGCCCGGCCAGGAATCCGGTGTCATGCATCGGCGCGAAACGTACCTCAGCCCGGGCGCGACGCGGGTCAGAAGACTGTCCCCGCATTCGTGTCGAAGCAAGTCGGTTCGGCGCCTCGAGCGGAGACGAGCTGTCCTGGCGTCGCGGGTCTGGCGGCCCAGTCAGCTCTTCGCGACCTTGGTGACCCAGTACTTGCCGTCGGACTCCTTCGTCACCGTCACCTCGACCTGCGACTTGCCGTCGACGCTGGTGAACCGGAAGGTGGGCCCGGTGCTCGAACCGTTCGGTGCGTAGAGCGACGTTCCGCTGGCATGCAGGCTCGCGGTGACCGACGCGGGCACCCGGTTCTGGTACACACACGCCTGCGCGGTGGCGTCCTGCCCGAGCTCGGCCAGCCCGATGTAGATGGTGGCCGCGGCGCTCGCGTCCGATGCGTATTGGCAGGGGTTGACCGCGCCGGCCGGCAGGGACGGAAGGCCGGTGATCGACGGGATGCCCGGGGGCCCCTCGGTCGGCGGGGACGGCACCGACGGCGACGAGGTGGCCGGTGGCGGGCTCGCCACGCCGCTGGCCGGATAGCACACCTTCCACTGGCCGCCTTCCTTGACCACGGGGACGGTCTGCGGGAACGGTGCCTTGGTCAACGTCGTCGTGACGGTCGCGCTGACGGTGGCGTGTGCGCTGTCGAGGTGGGTCACCTTGCCGATCGTGTAGGCGGTGACCGTGCCGCCCGCCCGCAGCTGGTCGACCAGGCCGGCCCTGACGTCCGCGGCGCAGAGCACCTTCTTGGCTGCCGCGACGTCACCGGTCTTGCCGGCCTCGAACAGCTTGGTGAGCGCCTCCTTCGGCGACGAGGCACGGGCTGAGCTGCCGGAGAACAGGAAGTACGCGCCCACGCCCGCGGCGGCGAGGATCGCGACCAGGACGGCGATCCACTGCGTCTTGTGACCACCGCCGCCGGTGCCGGCCGGGTGGCCGCCGCCCGGGCCGTACGGCGGCTGATGACCGTACTGGGGCTGCGCGCCGTAGTGCGGCTGGCCGTAGGCGGGTTGCTGGGGGTACTGGGGCAGCTGACCGAGGTACGGCTGGCCGTACGGCGGTGGTTCGTGGCCGAGCGGAGGCAGCTGCTGGGTCGGCGAGGGCGGGACGTATTGCGGCTGCTGCGGATACTGCGGCGGCTGCCCGGCGGGCGGGGCAGGCGGCGAGTAGTTGGGATCCCCGCCGAACGCGGGCTGACCTCCGAAGTCGGGTTGCCCGAACGCCGGCTGGCCGCCGAAATCGGGCTGCCGAGTCGGGTCGGCCGGCCCCCCGGATCCTGAGGTGCCGTGACCCTGATCGCTCATGATGGAGATCCCTCCTTGCCGCCGGCGCGCTTCATCGTTCGGCCAGTCAGGAGTGTCGTCAAGCCGCGGTGATACCGCGCCGGAACAATTGCCGCGAGCCACTTGATCTGCCCGGCGAGCAGGTCGAGTCGCGGCCGGTTGGGCCGACGGCTGATCGGCATTCCTCGGCTACAGGAAGATGTCGAGTTGCAGGTCGTCGTCGCTGCCCGGCCCGTAGCGGTAGCCGCTGAAGTCGGTGACGCCGGTTGCGCGCAGCACGTCGTCGTCGACGAAGGTGTTGCCGGTGCATTCGCCCGCCGGTCGGACGAGGATCGCGTGGGCGGCGTCGGCCATGATCTCGGGCCGGCGGGCGGCGGCCATTGCCTGGTCGCCGCCGACCAGGTTCTGCACCGCCGCGGTGGCGATCAGCGTGCGCGGCCACAGGCAGTTCGCCGCAATCCCATCAGTCCGGCGCGACTCGGCGACGCCCAGCGTCAGCATCGTCATCGCGTACTTGCTCACCGTGTACGGGGCGTGCGCGGCAAGCCACTTGCGATCCAGGTTCAGCGGCGGCGACAGGGTGAGCACGTGGGCGTTGACGGCCTGCGCCAGATGGGGCAGGGCGAGGCTGGTCAGCACGAACGTCCCGCGCGCGTTGATGTCGAGCATCAGGTCGTACCGCTTGGCCGGTAGGTCACCGATGTTGCTGAGGTTGATCGCGGACGCGTTGTTCACGACGATGTCGATGCCGCCAAAGGTGTCGACGGTTCGGGCGACCGCGGTGGCCACCGACTCCTCGTCACGGATGTCGCCGACGATGGGCAGGGCGGCACCGCCCGCGGCCTGGATCTCTTCGGCGGCGGTGTGGATGGTGCCGGGAAGGCGGGGGTCGGGCTCGTCGGTCTTGGCGATAAGGGTGACATTGGCCCCGTCGCGAGCGGCGCGCACCGCGATGGCCAGACCGATTCCGCGGCTGCCACCGGACATGATGATCGTCTTACCGGCCAGGGAGTTGCTCGAGGTCACGGCCCCGCCTTTCAGGGACGAACAGGTCGGGGCGATCCTGCCATGCCGTCCATCCGCCGTCGCTCAGAGCGACCGCAGCTCGATCGGCAGGCCGTCGCGCGGGCGGGGGAGCGAGGACCAGTCGAGCGGCATGCGGTACCCCGGCGGGCTGGTCAGCTGGAACCGACGGAGCAACTGATGCATGGCCGCCTTGATCTCCATGCCCCCGAAGTACATCCCGATGCACTTGTGGACGCCGGTGCCGAACGGCAGGTACGCGTGGCGGTGCACCTTGTCTTCGCGGCGGTGCTCGGCGAAGCGTTCCGGATCGAAGACGTCAGGATTCGGCCACAGCTCGGGTAGGTGGTGCACGCTCCACAGATGGGCGCTGATGTAGGTGTTGGCTGGCACGCGGTAGCCGAGCAGTTCGGTCTCGTGGGTGGTCCTGCGCACTACGCCGGGCACCGGAATGACGATGCGCATGGCCTCTTTCATCACGAGGTCCAGCGACACGAGCTGGTCGAGTTCTTCGTAGGAGACGGTGTCTCCCACCGCGAGCGATTCCGCGCGGCACCGCTCCTGCCACTCGGGGTAACGGGCGAGGTAGTAGGCCATCGACGTAAGGGTGATCGTGGACGTGTCGTGGGCTGCCATCAACAGGAAGATCATGTGATTGACGACGTCGTCGTCGGTGAACGCCTCGCCGTCCTCGCTTCGGGCGTGGCACAGCGCGCTGAACAGATCCGTGCCGTCACCCGCGCGCTTGGCCGGCAGGCGTGCCCGCAGGTAGTCCGCGAGCACGCGGCGCCCGGCCAGCCCGCGGGCCCAGCGCAGGCCGGGGACGGGCACGCGCACGATCGCGGTTCCGGCGCGGACGCAGTCCACGAAGGCGCGGTTCAACATGTCGGCTTCGGCGCCGACCGGGGCGCCCATGAACGCGCGCGTCGCGACGTCGAGGGTCAGCTGCTTGATCGCGGGATAGAAACCGACGGTGGCGCCGTTCGGCCACGTTCCCAGGCCCTCGGCGATCGTGTCGTTCATCGGGTCGAGATATGTGGCCAGGCGCTGCGAGGTGAACGCCTCTTGCATGATCCGGCGATGCCGATGGTGCTCGAGGCCGTCCAACAGCATCAGGCCGCGGTGGAAGAAGGGGCCGATGAGGAAGGACCAGCCGCTGCTCGCGAACACCTTGTCGCGGTCCTGCAGCACCGCGCCGCACGCATCCGGACCCTCGGCGCTCACCCAGGTCTGGCCGACGGCGCGGGCCCAGGAGACCGGGCCGTACTTGTCGTACCGCTCGGTGCTGCTGGTGAAGCGTCCCGTCATGAAGCCGATCGTGTCTCCGATGAACGGAAGCCCAGCATCGCCCGGCATGCCGCGCAACGCGGTGCGGGAACGCTCCAGGATGGCCATGCGATCACCTCACGCGGTCATTGCCGGTCCGAGGTCACCGACGATAGTGTGATAACGACTGTTGTCAATATTGCCGACGTGAGGTTTCGATGGTTGCCACCCGCGCGTACCGGGGCGTCCCGGCCGACGAGCGACGCGAGCTGCGGCGTCAGGCTCTGATCGAGACCGCGCTGGACTGCCTCCACGCCGACGGGCTCGCCGGGGTGAGCGTCCGCTCGATCTGTGCGCGCGCCCGGCTCACACCGCGCTACTTCTACGAAAGCTTCGAGGATCTCGATCAGCTGCTCGTGGCGACGATCGACGCCGTCGTGGACGAGATCGCACAGACCGCGCTCGCCGCCCTGGCCGCGGTGCCGGACACGTTCGAAGCGCAGGCCCGGGCCGCGATCGATGCCGGGTACGGGGTCGTGGCCACCGACGCGCGCAAGGCCACCGCGGTGCTCGTCGCCGCCGCCGGCCACGGGCCGCTGCGCGAGCGCCGGAACAAGGCGATCACCGACTACGCCGACCTGATGATTGATCACCTCTCGCTGCTGAGCTCGTTCGGCCTGACCAAGCGCCGCGAGGCCCGCGCCAGCGCGCTGTTCCTGATGGGGGGCGCGGCCGAGGTGATCGAAGCGGTGCTGTCGGGGCAGTTGCGCATGTCGCGGGCCCGGCTCGTGGACCAGCTCACGGTGATGTGGCTGGGGGCTCTCGCCGGAATGGGCTGAGCAGGCCAGGCGTCACTGCGTCCGCGAGCGCCAGACCGTCGTGCGGGTCGATGTCCCACACGCTGTAGCCCTGCCGCCCGGCCGCGGTGGTCGCCGTCAGGGTGATCAGGCCGAGGCGTCTTTGGAAGAACGTGCTCTTCATGTTCCAGCCGATCACCGCCGCACAGCTCAGGACGGTGCGCCGGCGCACGAGCGAGCCGAATCGCGTCACGAGGTAACCGTCGACGAGCGCGTGACCCAGGCTGCGGTAGCGGTCCAGGCCGAGCGGGACCGAGGCGACGAGCACGGCGCCGCCGATGACCAGGAACCACGCGGACGCGCCCGCGAGCCAGATCAGCAGGCAGCCGGCGAGGATGATCAGCGCGCTCGCGATCGCCCGGGTGAGATGCCGGCGCCCCGCATTGGCGCTGTGCGCGCGCAGGGTCACGGTGACCGCCGGCGTGCCGTCCAGCACGAGCGCAGCGATCCGTTCGGCCTCCGCGACGGGCGCAGGCGGCAAGAGCACCTCGCCGCCGCGCTCCGAGCCCCGGCCGACGCGGAGGCCCGTGGCGATCGCGAGGGTCCGAGCCGCGCCGACGGTCCGCAGCAGCAAGGCCTCGGAGAGCTGCGTCCCCACCAGCCGTCGACGCTCGATGCTCGTCGCCCGGGTCGTGATCAATCCCCGTGTCACCTGCAGCGTCCCGCCCGCGTGCCGCAGGACCCGGAAGTTCCAGAACGCCAAGATGTAGCCGACCGTCGACGTCACCGCGACGAACACGATCAACGCGCCGATCACGACCAGGACGGCAGCGGTGGTGTGCATGCGATTCAGCGCGTCGGCGACCGCCCGGAACGGGCCGCGGCGGGTCAGGTCGACACCGGACTCGCCCTGGATGCGCCAGAAGAAGCCGTAGATCACCAAGCCCGTGACCACGCCCGACAGCGTGAACGGCGCGTAGCGGATCCAGCGCCGGTCGAGCTCGACGAGCGGGGCCGGGCCGGGACCGGTCGGCGACGCCCGTTTCGTGACGTCGACCGGCGAGTGCTGAAGCAGCTCGTCGCGCAGCACGCCGGCGGCCTGGACGGTGAGGCCGTCGAGGACGATGCGCCCCTCACCCTTGCGGTCGTTGGTGCCGGTGCCGACGACCACCCGGCTCAGTCCGAGCATCCGGTGCAGTAGATGCGAGGTGACGTCGACGGTGCGGATCCGGTCACGGGCCGTGGTGATCGTTCGGCGTCGCAGCAGGCCGTGCCGCAGCTGGACCTGGACCGGCGTGACTCGCAACCGGGTCGTGAACCAGCGCGACAACGACAGCGCGGCGACGACCGCGGCACCGATCAGGCTCCAATACGCGCCGTGGCCCTGGGCGTTGCCGGCCAGGAATACCCCGACCAGCGCGGGCAGGGCCCGCCCGATCTCGATCACCGGATGGATCAGCAGCATCCGGGGGCTGAGCCGGTGCCAGCTGGCGTCCTCGAGTTCGCCGACGACGACACTCACGTCCCGTCCCCGCCCGAGAGCTGCGCCCGGTCGGTGAGCCAGCCCACGGTGTGGTCGGCGACCGCGACGTCAAGGGCGTGGATCTTGATCGGACCGCGGGCGGACGCCGTCGTCACGGTGACGTTCGAGAGGCCGAAGACCTGCTCGAACGGTCCCCGCTGCGTATCGACGGTCTGTACTCGAGAGATCGGGGCGATGCGCCGCTCCTGGGTGAACCAGCCCGCCTGGGTGTAGACCGCCCCGTCGGTGATCTCCCAGCGGTGGACGCGGTAACGCCACTGCGGCATGACGATCAGGTGGGCCAGCGCGATGACAGCGGTGGGGCCCGCCACCCCCGCCACGACACCCACCGGCGCGTCGCCACCCCACAGGCCGAAGACCTCGCCGGCTCCGATGAGGAGCCAGCCGGGCAGGGCCCGGACCGTCCAGTACACCCGGGCCTTGCGGCTGACGAGGTGGGCCGGTTCGCGCAGTTCGAGGTCGATCATGGCTCCATGGTGTCGCTCGGGTGCAAATTCCGGCAGCGCCGGCTGCGCGGCGTCCCGAAATGACCGTCGTCACGCGGCTGGGTGCAAGACTGTCGTACGTGACCGAGCGAAATGTGCTGGGCGGCGAGCTCGAGGAGTGCGGCACCGATCCCGTGACTGGCTTCTACCGGGACGGGTGCTGCACGAGCGGGCCGGAGGACCTCGGCCGCCACACCATCTGCGCCGTCGTCACCCGCGAGTTCCTCGGTCACCAGAGCCGTGTCGGCAACGACCTGTCGACTCCTCGCCCGGAGTACGCGTTCCCCGGCCTGCAGCCAGGGGACCGCTGGTGCGTGGTCGCAGCTCGCTGGTTGCAGGCCCACCAGGACGGCGTCGCCTGTCCGGTCGTCCTCGCCGCGACGAACGAGCGCGCGCTGTCCGTGGTGCCGCTCGAGACTTTGCGGGAGTACGCGGTGGACGTGCCCGCCGACCCGGGTCCGCTCGCCTGACCCCATTCCGCGGCTGGCGACTGCCGTCCGGCGGCTACCAGCCGCGGGCGCGCCATTCGTCGAGATGCGGCCGCTCGGCGCCGAGCGTCGAGTCGTCCCCGTGCCCCGGGTAGAACCACGTGTCGTCGGGCAGCACGTCGAAGACGCGCGACGACACGTCGTCGATCAGCGAGGTGAAGTCCTTCGCCGAGCCGGTCTTGCCGACGCCGCCGGGGACCAGCGAGTCGCCGGTGAACAGGTGCGGCCGGCCTTCGGGGTCGCGGTAGAGCACGGCGACCGATCCCGGCGTGTGTCCGCGCAGGTGGATGATCTCGAGCGATACGTCGCCGACGGTGAGGGTGTCGCCGTGCTGCAGCCGCTCGTCGACCGCGACCGGCAACTCGTCGGCGTCGGCCTCGCCGGCGTAGACCGCGGCGCCAGCGGCCTCGGCCGTCTCGGCGAGCGCTTGCCAGTGGTCGCCGTGGCGATGCGTCGTGAGGATCGCCGACACCGGCGGACCCTCGTACCCGATCAGCTCGCGCAGCCGGTCGGCCTCGTTGGCCGCGTCGATCAGCAGGCCCTCGTCGGTCCCGGTGCAGCGCAGCAGATAGGCGTTGTTCGACATCGGCCCGACGGCCAGCTTGGCAATCGTCAGCCCGGGCAGCCGCCGGACATCCATGTCGCCGCCGACCGTGACCCTTCCGGTGTACGTATCGCTCATAGGTCAGAAAGCTAGTCGAATACCGGCGCGAACTCCTCCGTCGGTGGTCCGCCGGACAGATCGACGCGGGTATCCGGCAGGTCGCGCAGCACCGTCCGGACGTAGGACGCGACGGCGGCCGCGCGACCGACGTCGCTGCCGCGCTGCTCGGACAGCAGCCAGCGGTGCTCATTGATCTCATGGAACAACTCGGCGTCGGGCAGCTTCGAGCGCAACTCGGGCGGGACGAGATCGAGCGTGCCGTAGAACTTCTCGTCCAACCAACGCCGGGCCGCGGCGTCGTCGGGGATGGGGACTCCGGCGCCGGACTCCCACTTGGCCTTGAAGCGGGCCAGGTCGCTGAGCAGGTCGCGGGCCTGGTTCTCCTGCACGCGCAGGCCGGTCAGTTCGAACAACCGCCGCTGGTGGTGGCCGGCCTCGACCACCTGGGTGTCGATATGCAGCCGCAGGCCTTCCGGCTCCGTCTTGATCGTCAGCTCGGAGACGTCGAACCCCAGATCGTTGAGGCGGCGCAGTTGCGCGTTGATCCGGTAGTTCTCGCCGCGGGGGACCACCACGTCGTCGGTGAGTTCGGTCCACAGGCTGTCGTAGCGCGGGCACAGGCTCTCTACGGCTTCGAGGACGTCGAACGACTCGTCCAAGAAGCCACCGGCCTGCAGGTCGAACATCTCGCCCGCGATGTTCTCGATCGCGATCTCCAAGTCGTGGGTCCGCTGACCGCGAGTCAACCGCGGGTGCATCTCGCCGGTCTCGGCGTCGACGAGATACGCCGCCAGCGCGCCGGCGTCCCGGCGGAAGAGCGTGTTGGACAGCGAGCAGTCGCCCCAGTAGAAGCCGGCCAGATGCAGCCGGACGAACAGCCCGGCCAGGGCGTCCAACAAGCGGGTGCGCAAGCCGGGCATGGGCCGCCCGGTGAACAGGGATCGGTAGGGCTGCGAGAACTGCAGGTGCCGGGTCAGCAGGAGCCCGTCGAGATCTTCCCCGTCGTCGCTCCTGCGATCGACGACGGTGGCATAGGCCTGGACGACCGGGACCGAATGCTCGGCGAGCGCCCGCAGCAGCTGGTGTTCCCGCGTGACATAGCGGTCGGTTGCCTCCTTGACGGCGAAGATCTCACCGCCGACTTCGACGAAGCGCACGAGGTGCCGGGAGATGCCTCGGGGCACGTGGACGATGAGCTCGTCGGGCCAGTCGGCCAAGGGCGTGTCGAAGGGCAGTCCGATCAGTTCGGTGTTCGTGCCGATCGCGGTGAAGGCGTAACTACCCACCCGGACCAGGGTAGGGGCGACAGACTTCGGGGCGCGCCCCGCCGTCGGAAGTTGGGGGCGGGCGACGACGATACGGATATGGATGCGCCCTCGGCCCCCAGCGCCGATGACCAGCGCGCAGCTCTCCTCCGCCTTTACGACCCGGCGCTCCCGCAGGTGTACGGCTACCTGCTGCGTCGGTGCGGGCGCCGGGAGGTCGCCGAGGAGCTGGCATCGGAGACCTTCCTCGCGGCGGCCGACGCCGTGCGCCGCGACCGACCGCCCCGCATCGACGTCGCCTGGCTGATCGGAGTCGCCCGGCACAAGCTCGCCGACCACTGGCGACGGCAGGCGCGGGAGGAGCGCGGCCTGCGCGTGGTCGCCACCGATCCGACCGGCCGACCCGCCGACGACGATCCGTGGGATGCGCACCTGGACCGAATGCGAGCAACCCAGACGTTGACCGTGCTGGCCCCGCAGCATCGGCTCGCCCTTACCCTGCGTTACGTCGACGATCTGCCGGTCGCCGAGGTGGCTGCGGTGCTCGGTCGCACGCTGCACGCCACTGAGGCCCTCTTGGTCCGGGCGCGCATCGCGTTCCGCGCGTCTTACACATCCATGGACGGGGAGGGCGATGGCCATGCATGATCCGTTCAGCGACCTGCGGGCCCCGGCCACTCCGGCCCGCCCCGATCCCGAATTCGCCGACCGGCTGCGCGCTCAGCTCGAGCGCGCACTCGCCCGGCCGAGAGGAGTGGTTGCCGTGACGACGATCACCGAGTCCCAGACCGAGGCGGCGGCGCCGGCCGGGGCGGCCGTGCCCTATCTCGCGGTCGCCGATGCCCGCCGCGCACTGGAGTGGTACGCCGAGATCTTCGGCGCGCAGCTGGTGGGCGACCCGATCGTCATGCCTGACGGCCGGGTCGGTCACGCCGAGCTCGCGCTCGCCGGGGGCACGCTCTACCTGGCTGACCAGCACCCTGAACTCGGCGTGGTCGCCCCGTCCCCGGGGGCCGCCTCGGTCAGCCTGATGCTGCGGGTGGACGACGCCGATGCGACCCGGGCCCGCGCGCTTGCGGCCGGTGCCACCGGCGATCGCGAGCCCTATGACGGGTACGGCAGCCGCAACGCGTGGATCGTCGACCCGTTCGGGCACCGCTGGGGCCTGAACTCCCCCCTGGCCAGTGGCAGTGGCCGCTACCAGCCCGGCGACATCGGATACGTGTCGCTCTGGGTCCCGGACGCCGCGCGCGCCGCGCGCTTTTACGCCAACGTCCTGGGCTGGCGGATGGCCGGGGACCTCGTGGCCGGGACGACGCCGACCACCGGCATCGTCGGCACGGACGAGGATCCGACCCTGTTGTGCGGCTACGTGGTCGAGGATGTCGACGCCGCCGCCCAGCGGGTGCGCGAGGCCGGCGGTACGGCGAGCGAACCGAGCGAACGGCCGCACGGTGTGGTCGCCGACTGCACCGACGACCAGGGCGCGCGATTCGCGATCTACCAGCCCCCGTCCGCCGCGGACGGCCTCCGGCCTCCCGCCAACGGCCGGCGGCCCGGCGACCTGTCCTACCTGACGCTCGAGGTCGTGGATTCGGCCCGGGCCCGGGCCTTCTACGCCGCGGTGCTGGGGTGGCGGTTCACCCCGGGCCGGGTCGTGGACGGCTGGAACGTGGAGGACACCACGCCGATGATCGGCCTCAGCGGCGGCCACGAGCGCGCGAGCGCGGTGCCGATGTGGCGTGTGGGCGACATCGAACGCGCCGTCGCCGCGGTGCGCGCTGGCGGAGGGACGGCCACCGATCCCGTACGGCAGCCGTACGGACTGACCAGCGAGTGCGCCGACGACGACGGGATGCGGTTCCACCTCGGCGAGCTGTGAGGCGGAGCGTCCGTCGGCATCGGGCGAGCGGCAAACGTCAGACGGGGAGCGACACCGTCAGACTGGGAGCGACAACAACGCGTTCTCGACGACCTCGGTCAGGGCCGGGTGGATCCAGTACTGCCCGCGCGCCATCTCGCGCACGTCCAGGCCGAAGCTCATTGCCTGGATCAGCGGCTGGATCAGGGTGGCGGCCTGCTCGCCCATGATGTGCGCGCCGATGAGCTGGCCGGTCGAGCGGTCGGCGATCAGCTTGCAGATGCTGGTGGTGTCCTCCATCGCCCAGCCGTACGCGGTGCTGCCGTAGCCCTGGATCGCCGTGACGTAGGAACGCCCGGCGTCCTCGGCCTCCTCCTCGGTAAGGCCGACCGAGGCGATCTGCGGGTGCGTGAACACCGCGGACGGGACGAAGCGGTGATCGGCCGCGACCAGGTCGTCCGGGTAGGCCAGGTTGTGCGCCACCACCCGGGCCTCATGGTTGGCGACGTGCTTGAGTTGATGCTCGGCGCACACGTCGCCCAGCGCCCACACGTTGGGCGCGGACGTGCGCTGGAACTCGTCGACCTTGACCCGCCCATTGAGATGGACGTCGACGCCGGCCACGTCCAGGTTCATGTGATCGGAGTTGGGCACCCGCCCGGTTGCGACCAGCAGCAGGTCCCCGGACACCGCCGTCCCGTCGGTGAGCTCCACGCAGATGTCGCCCGCGTGACCGGACACCGTCCGGACCTGCGCCCCGGTGTGCAGGTGCCAGCGATCCCGGACCAGGTCGGTGAACCGGCTCGTGACGTCGTGGTCGAGATGCCGCAGCAGCCCGCTCCGGGCGAGCACCGTCGTGTGGACGCCGAATGCGGAGAAGACGTGCGCGAATTCGGCCGCGATGTAGCCGCCGCCCAGGATGATCAGCCGCGCCGGCAGGTCGTCGATGCGCATGATCGTGTCGGACGTGTGGAACGGCACGCCGCTCACCGCGACCGGTGCTGGGACGACGGCCCGGGCGCCGCTCGCGAGAACCACTCGGTCGGTCGTGATCGTCTCCCCGGTGCCCAGGCGCAGGGTCTTCGGTGCGCTGAACGCCGCGTGCGTCTCGTAGAGCGTGACGTTCGGCGTGCCGGTGGCGCGGTACTCGCGTCCGCTCGCCGAGATCGGATCGATCCGTCCGAAGATCCGATCCCGGACTGCGGGCCAGTCGACGTCAGGCGGCGTCCCGTGCAGGCCGAGACGCCCGGACTCCCGCACGTTGGCGACGAGGTCGGCCGGGTAGACGTACATCTTGGTCGGGATGCAGCCGACGTTGGTGCAGGTGCCTCCGAAGACGCCCTCCTCGACGAGGGCGATCCGCCAGTCGTCGAGGTCGGGCGTCATCAGCGAGTTGCCCGAGCCGGAACCAACGATGACCAGGTCGTAATGCGTCACCGCCGGACCATATCCGCCGTCTTGAGCGCGTCACCAGCGCGCTACCGCCTCGGCCATCAGGTCACCGAAGAGGTGCTCGAACTCCGACGTCGCCAGCCCGCGGGCCGCGAACCACCGGCAGACGTTGGTGCAGTCGCGTTCGAGGAACGCGGCCCCCTGCGGATTCGCGAACAGATCGACGATCTGGGGCACGTCGATCACCACCAGCCGGCCCTCGTGCAGCAGCAGGTTGTAGGCCGAGAAGTCGCCGTGCGCGTAACCGGCGCGGGCCATGATCCGCATCGCCTCGACGCACTGGGTCCACAGGTCGGCGAGCTCGGCCGCCGAGGGGCGGCACTGGGCCAGCCGCGGCGCGGGCGCGCCGTCCGGATCGCCGATGAACTCGAGCATGAGCTCCGAGCCCGACAGCTGGACGGGGTACGGGACGGGTGCGCCGGCCAGCCAGAGCCGGGACAGCGCGTCGAATTCGGCGGCCGCCCACTTGCCGGCCGCGAGATCGCGGCCGTAGGCGGTGCCCCGGGCCATGGCCCGGGTGTCGCGGGACTTTCGGGTCCGCCGGCCCTCTTGGTAGCCGGCGTCTCGATGGAACATGCGGTGCTCGGTGGGCCGGTAGCGCTTGGCGGCGAGGAGGCACTCGGCTCCGCCCGGCCGGCCCCGGCGGACGAGGCTGACGTCGGCCTCCTTGCCGGTCTTGAGGACACCCAGATCGGTGTCGAGGGCAGAGAGTTCGGTGACGACCCACGCCGGGAACGGCTCGGGTCCGTGCTGGGCGGTGTCCCAGCTGGAGAACGGTGGTTCGTCGTACGGGTCTTCGTTGAGACGCACGGGATGTGCTCCTGAGGAACGGCTCGCCGGCCGCCCGTCAGGGGCGGCTCAGGTCGAGCAGGGACGGGGACGGCGAGACGTCACCCGGGCGGCGGTCATCGACACGGGGCTCTCCCTCCTCGTCGAGCAGCGGCCCGATCGGGGGCGCGCGCAGTAGGCGCTCAGTCTGGCGGCCGGATAGCGGCCGGGCAAACGATTTCCCACTCGCTAGCCTGGGGCCGTGAGCGAGCGCAGCGAGGGCACCATGGACACCGCAGCTTGGCCGGGCGCGGCGAGGCCGGGCGGGCTTCGCCTTTCCACGCTGTTCCTGCGGACCCTGCGCGACGATCCCGCCGATGCCGAGGTGCCGAGCCACCGGCTGCTCGCGCGAGCGGGCTACGTGCGCCGGGTCGGGCCCGGCATCTACTCGTGGCTGCCGCTGGGGATGGCCGTCCTGCAGCGCATCGAGCGGATCGTGCGCGAGGAGATGGCCGCGATCGGGGCCCAGGAGGTGCACTTCCCGGCGCTGATCCCGCGCGAGATCTTCGAAGCCAGCGGCCGGTACCGGGATTACTACGACATCCTCTTCAAGCTCACCGACCGCAAGGACGCCGACTACCTGCTCGGGCCGACTCACGAGGAGCTCTTCACGCTGCTGGTGAAGGGCGAGTACTCGTCGTACAAGGACTACCCGCTCGCGCTGTACCAGATCCAGACGAAGTACCGGGACGAAGCGCGCCCGCGCGCCGGGATCCTGCGGGCCCGCGAATTCGTCATGAAGGACTCGTACTCCTTCGACCTCACCGACGAGGGGCTCCGGACCTCCTACCGGGCCCACCGGGACGCCTACGAGCGGATCTTCGCGCGGCTCGGGATGAGTTACAAGATCGTGTTCGCGGTGTCCGGCGCGATGGGCGGGTCGGCATCTGAGGAGTTCCTCGCCCCGGCCCCGTCCGGCGAGGACACCTTCGTCCAGTGCACCAATTGCGATTACGCCGCCAACACCGAGGCGGTCGAGATCGCAGCGCCAGAGCCCCACGATCCGACCGATCACCCGGCCGAGCAGGTTCTGGACACACCGGACACGCCAACGATCGAGACGCTGGTCGACCGGCTCAACGAGCTCGGACTGCGCGATCAGCCCTTCACCGGCGCCGACACGCTCAAGAACGTGGTGCTGAAGACGCACATGCCCGGGACCGACGAGTGGGAGCTGCTGGTGGTCGGCGTCCCGGGCGATCGGGACGTCGACCTCAAGCGGATCAACGGCCAGCTGGAGCCGGTCGTCGCCGAGCAGGCCGGCCCCGACGACTTCGCCCGGGCACCGGAGCTGGCCAAGGGCTACATCGGCCCGCAGCGACTGGCCGACTGGAAGATCCGTTACGTGGTCGATCCGCTGGTCGTCGAGGGCAGCGCCTGGGTCACCGGCGCGAACGTCGAGGGCAAGCACGCCGCCTACGTCGTGCGGGGCCGGGATTTCACGCCCGACGGCGAGCTGGGGGCCGTCGAGATCCGCGACGGGGACCGGTGCGCCCGCTGCGGGTCACCGCTCGAGATCGCCCGCGGCATCGAGATGGGTCACGTCTTCGCCCTCGGACGCAAGTACGCCGAGACGTTCGGACTGCAAGCGCTCGGCCCCGACGGCAAGCCGGTGACGGTGACGATGGGCTCATACGGCTTCGGCGTGACGCGGGCGGTGGCGGCCATCGCGGAACAGACCTATGACGAGAAGGGCCTGTGCTGGCCGCGGGCCGTCGCACCGGCCGACGTCCACCTCGTCGCGACGGGCAAGGACGACACGGTGTTCGTCGCCGCCGACCGGCTCGCCGCCGAACTCGAGGCCGCCGGCGTGCGGGTGATGTACGACGACCGGCGCGGGGTCTCCCCGGGCGTCAAGTTCAAGGACGCCGAGCTGATCGGCGTCCCCACGATCGTCATCGTCGGCAAGGGGCTGGTGGACGGCGTGGTCGAGCTGCGCGACCGGGCAACCGACGAGCGGCGCGACGTGCCGGTCGACGCGGCCGCCGAGGCGATCGTCGCCGCCGTCCGGGGCTGAGCGTGCCGCCCCGGCCTCTGTCCGAGATCGTCGAGGCGGGATGGGTGCCGGCGCTGGCCCCGGTGGCGGACCGGATCGCGGCGATGGGGGAGTTCCTGCGGGCCGAGATCGCCGCCGGGCGCCGTTACCTGCCGGCCGGCGAGAACGTCCTGCGGGCGTTCACCCAGCCCTTCGCCGACGTCCGGGTGCTGATCGTGGGACAGGACCCGTACCCGACGCCGGGCCACCCGATCGGCCTCTCGTTCGCGGTGGAGCGGCACGTGCGTCCGATTCCGCGGAGCCTGCAGAACATCTATCGGGAGCTGGGCTCGGACCTCGGCCTGGCGATACCGGAGCACGGTGACCTGACGGCGTGGACGCGGCACGGGGTGTTGCTGCTCAACCGGGTGCTGACGGTCGCGCCCGGCGCGTCGGCCGCGCACCGCGGCAAGGGCTGGGAGGCGGTCACCGACCAGGCCATCCGCGCGCTCGTCGCTCGCGAGGCGCCCCTGGTCGCGATCCTGTGGGGGCGGGACGCGCAGACCCTGCGACCGATGCTGGGACCGGTGCCGGTGATCGAGTCGGCGCACCCGAGCCCGATGTCGGCCGACCGCGGCTTCTTCGGCTCGCGGCCCTTCAGCCGGGCCAACGCGCTGCTGGCCGAGCAGGGCGCCGAGCCGGTCGACTGGGCGCTGGACTGACGCGCTGGCCGGGCAGTCGGGCCAGCGCGGCCAGCTTGGCCCGCGGGGCCAGCCGGGCCAGCCGGGCCGCGGGGCCAGCCGGGCCCGCGGGGCCGCGGGGCCCGCGCTTTGCACCTTTCAGTGTCCCCAGCGCGGCCGTTTTGGGGTGCTGAAAGGTGCAAAGCGGCCAGCAGACCGGTGCCCGAGGTCGGGTCAGGAGTCGGCGAGACGGGCCGGAAAGCCCCCGGTGGCGATCGGCCCCCAGCGGGCGGGCGTCACCCGGATCAGGCACTTGCCCTGGTCGCGCATCGCCTGGCGGTATTCGTCCCAGTCCGGGTGCTCGCCGCTGATGCTGCGGAAGTATTCGACGAGCGGTTCCACCGCATCCGGCAGGTCGATGACCTCGGCCGGGCCGTCCACCTGAACCCAGGCCCCGTCGAAGTCGTCCGACAGCACCAGCACCGAGGCTTCGGCGGACCGGCGCAGGTTGGCGACCTTGGCTCGCTCGGGATAGGTCGCCACCACGATCCGCCCCTGCGCGTCGACGCCTCCGGTGACCGGCGACAGTTGCGGCGACCCGTCGCGGCGCCGGGTCAGCAGCACCATGCCGTGCCGGGTCGACAGGAAATTGCGCAGGCCGGCGGCGTCGACGGTCGTGTTGGTGGCGATGGTTCGGGGCATGAGTCCGTCCTTCCCAGCTCGGGTCCAGTCAGGAGTCGAGGGCCGGTGGGTCATTTCGGGCCGGCGGGTCTCTTCGCTCGGTCTGGCCCAGGTTGCCGCGGATCGTGTCGAAGATGGCGAGCCCCTGTCCGACCAGGCCGGACACGATCTCGGACAGTCCGTCGGAGCCGTTGAGGACGGTGACGTTCGCGGTCGCCAGGCCGGCCGCGGCCTTCTCGACGATCTGCGGCAGCTGCTGGATGAGGAGCTGGTCGAGGGAGACCCGGTTGTTGGACGCCGCGGCCGCGGCCTGGATCTCGGTCTTCTCAGCGTCGGCCTTGGCCAGGATGCGGATGCGGTCGGCCTCAGCCTCGGCCGGCTTGATCACCTCGCTCACGAGTTGCGCCTGACGCAGCTCGGCCTGTCGCTGGGCCAGCACCGCTTGCGCGTCGGTGACGTCCTTCTGCGATTGCGCCGCCGCGAGCGGGCCGGCCTGACCGGCCTTGGCCTGGGCCGCCTGGGTCTCGGCGGCGAAGCCGGCCTTGGCCACCGCCGTCGTCCGCTCGTACTCGGCCTGCTGGCGCTCGGAGTCCTGAACCGCCTGGGCGGAGGTTTGGGCCGCCTGCGCGTTCGCCACCTGGACCTCGGCCGCGAAGCCGGCCTTGGCCACTGCGGTCTGACGCTCGTATTCGGCCTGCTTGCGCTGTGATTGCTGCTCGGCCTCGGCCGCGGTTCGGTCAGCCTCGGCCTGCGCGGCCTTGACCTGCGCGGCGTACTGCGCCTGCGCGACGGTCGTCTGCCGGGCGAAGTCGGCCTTGGCCCGCTCGGCTGCCTGCTGGGCTTCGGCCGATGCTTGGTCCGCGGCCGCCTGGGCGACCTGGGCGGCGCGCTGTATCGCCGCATTGTGTGGTGCGGCCATCGCGGCGACGTAGCCGAGCTTCATGTCGTCGATCGACTGGATCTGCAGGGCATCGACGATCAGCCCCATCTTCGCCATCTCGCCCTTGGAGCCGTCCAGTACCTCGGTCGCGAGCTTCTGGCGCTCGGTGATGATCTCTTCGACCGTCATCGAGCCGATGATCGAGCGCAGGTGGCCGGCGAAGATCCGTCCGGTCAGCACGGACATCTGATTCTGGTCGGACAGGAAGCGCTGGCCGGCGTTGACGATCGACTCGGCGTCGTTGCCGACCTTGGCCGCGATCACCGCAGTGACGTTCAGGGCAATGCCCTGTTTCGTCACGCAGGGTTCGGAGACCTCGGCCTCGAACATGGCGAGGGTCAGGAACTCGACCTTCCGAAACACGGGCAGGACGAAGGCGCCGTGGCCGGTCACGACCCGAAACGGCGCGCCGTCGGTCTTCCCACCCGAGATCAACATCGCCTCGTTGGGCGCCGGAACTCGATAACCGAACATGTCCATTGACTCCTTGCGGATGGCGGGTGGGCGTCCAACTGCGGTTCAGGGTGGGCTACAGCTCCAGCAGGCTCTCGACCGGGTCCGCCCATGGGGCCACGACGACCGTACGGGGGCCGAGAGTGGCTAGCACGATCACCGGTTGGCCGACCCCCAGCGGATCGGACGAGCGGGCGATGAACGTCTCAGTGCCGCCGCGGATGCGCACCTCGACCTCGCCGGCGCCGTCCTGGCCGCGAGTGGCGGTGACGATTCGCCCGGCCAACCCGATCGGGGACTGATCGGCGAAACTCATCCCGGCCGCACGCTTCGCGGCGCCGGGCGCGTGTTCGGGCGGACAGCGGGCATAGCGGAAATCTAACGCCGACCCCCGGCGTTGCGACAGATGGACGGGTCTGCCCTCGTGGGCGCCGATGTCAGTCCTGGTCACTACGCTCGGACGTGGCGGGTCGGCGGATCCGTCACCGCCCTGTCCCGAGCCCGCCACAGCCGGAAAGAAGCCGAGTGAACGACCGTCTGATCGTCCGCGGCGCCCGCGAGCACAACCTCAAGGACGTCAGTCTCGACCTGCCCCGGGACGCCATGATCGTGTTCACGGGGCTGTCCGGGTCCGGCAAGTCCAGTCTCGCCTTTGACACGATCTTCGCCGAGGGCCAGCGCCGCTACGTCGAATCGCTGTCGGCCTATGCGCGCCAGTTCCTGGGCCAGATGGACAAGCCCGACGTCGACTTCATCGAGGGCCTGTCCCCGGCCGTGTCGATCGACCAGAAGTCGACCTCGAAGAACCCGCGCTCGACGGTGGGCACGATCACCGAGGTCTATGACTACCTGCGCCTGCTCTACGCCCGTATCGGTAAGCCGCACTGCCCCATCTGCGGCGAGCCGATCGCCAAGCAGACGCCGCAGCAGATCGTCGACCGCATCCTCGAGATGCCCGAGGGCACCCGATTCCAGGTGCTCGCGCCGGTCATCCGCGAGCGCAAGGGCGAGTACGCCGACCTGCTCTCCGACCTGCAGGCCAAGGGCTACGCCCGCGCCCGGGTCGACGGGGTCGTGCACTCACTGACCGACCCGCCGAAGCTCAAGAAGCAGGAGAAGCACACGATCGAGGCGGTCGTCGACCGGCTGTCGGTCAAGCCGTCGAGCAAGCAGCGCATCACCGACTCGATCGAGACCGGGCTCGGCCTGGCCGGCGGCGTCATCATCCTGGACTTCGTCGACCTTGCCGAGGACGACGCGCACCGCGAGCGGCGCTACTCCGAGCGGCTGGCCTGTCCGAACGACCACCCGCTGGCCATCGACGAGCTCGAGCCGCGGTCGTTCTCCTTCAACTCCCCGTTCGGCGCTTGCCCGGTGTGCACCGGCCTCGGCACCCGCAAGGAGGTCGACCCCGAACTCGTCGTCCCCGACCCGGAGGCCAGCCTGGGCGACGGGGCGATCGCGCCGTGGGCCGCGGGGCAGACCAGCGAGTACTTCCTGCGGCTGCTCCAGGGCGTCGGGGAAGCGATCGGTTTCGACCTCGACACGCCGTGGGAGCGGCTGCCGGCCCGGGCGCAGAAGGCGGTGCTGCACGGCCTCGACGAGCAGGTGCACGTCAGCTACCGCAACCGGTACGGGCGCGACCGCTCGTACTACGCGGCCTACGAGGGGGTGGTGCCGTGGATCGAGCGCCGCTACGCCGAGACCGAGTCCGACTACTCGAAGGAGAAGTACGAGGGCTTCATGCGCGAGGTCCCGTGCCCAGCCTGCCAGGGCACCCGGCTCAAGCCTGAGATCCTGGCCGTCACCGTCGAAGGGCGCTCGATCGCCGAGGTGTCGGCGCTGTCGATCGGCGACGCCGCCGAGTGGCTCGGCGGATTCGACCTCAACACCCGCGACGCGATGATCGGCGAGCGGGTGCTGAAAGAGATCAACGCCCGGCTCGGCTTCCTCGTCGACGTCGGCCTGCACTACCTCTCGCTCGACCGCGCGGCCGCCACCCTCGCCGGTGGCGAGGCCCAGCGCATCCGGCTGGCCACCCAGATCGGGTCGGGCCTGGTCGGCGTGCTCTACGTGCTCGACGAACCGTCGATCGGGCTGCACCAGCGCGACAATCACCGGCTGATCGAGACCCTGCAGCGGCTCAAGCGGTTGGGCAACACCCTGATCGTCGTCGAGCACGACGAGGACACGATCCGGACCGCCGACTGGATCGTCGACATCGGTCCGCTGGCCGGTGAGCACGGGGGCCGCATCGTCGTCAGCGGCACCCTCGACGACCTGCGCGCGTCCGAGGAGTCGATCACCGGCGCGTACCTGTCCGGCCGCCGATCGATCCCGGTCCCGCTGATCCGGCGGCCCCGGCAGAAGGGCCGCGAGGTCGTCGTCGAGGGAGCCCGCGAGCACAACCTGAAGAACGTCGACGTAGCGTTCCCGCTGGGCTGCTTCGTCTCCGTCACCGGCGTCAGCGGGTCGGGCAAGTCGAGCCTGGTCAACGACATCCTCTACGCCTCGCTCGCCAACAAGATCAACGGCGCGAAACTGCCACCTGGACGGCACAAGCGGGTCCGCGGCGTCGAGCAACTCGACAAGGTCGTCGGCGTCGATCAGTCTCCGATCGGCCGAACGCCGCGCTCGAACCCGGCCACCTACACCGGTGTCTTCGACCACATCCGTAAGCTGTTCAGCGAGACTACCGAGGCCAAGATCCGCGGCTACCAGCAAGGGCGGTTCTCGTTCAACGTCAAGGGCGGCCGCTGCGAGAACTGCGCCGGCGACGGCACGATCAAGATCGAGATGAATTTCCTGCCGGACGTCTACGTTCCCTGCGAGGTCTGCAAGGGCGCGCGGTACAACCGCGAGACCCTCGAGGTCCACTACAAGGGCAAGACGATCAGCGAGATCCTCGAGATGCCCATCGACGAGGCGGCCGAGTTCTTTCGGCCGATCGGCCGGATCGCTCGGCACCTCGAAACGCTGGTCGACGTCGGTTTGGGCTACGTCCGGCTCGGCCAACCGGCCCCCACGCTCTCCGGTGGCGAGGCGCAGCGGGTCAAGCTGGCCGCCGAACTGCAGAAGCGCTCGACGGGCCGCACGATCTACGTCCTGGACGAGCCGACGACGGGCCTGCATTTCGAGGACGTGTCGAAGCTGCTCGGCGTCCTGCACTCGCTGGTGGACAAGGGCAACACCGTGATCGTCATCGAGCACAACCTCGACGTGATCAAGACAGCGGACTGGGTCATCGACATGGGGCCCGAGGGCGGTTCCGGCGGCGGCCTGGTCGTCGCCGAGGGCACGCCGGAAGAAGTCGCGGCCAGCGAGGCGTCACACACCGGCGAGTTCCTCAAGGCCCTGCTCGACGTCCCGGCGCCGCGCGCGAAGCGGGCCCCGCGCAAGACGGCGGCCGCGGCCGCCCGGGCGCCGGCGAAGCGGGCCGCGGCCAGGTCCGCCTAGGTCCGGGCCGAAGCGCGCGCCGCGACCGAATTTTGTGTCGGTGGCGCGTGACAGAGTGTCGGCGTGGGACTGCAGGCCTATCGCGACGTGCTCCGGGTGCGGGACGTCCGCCGGGTTCTGCTCCTGAGCCTGGTCATGCGGGTCCCGATGTGGGCCGGCCTGGTCATCATGACGTTGCACGTGGTCACCCATCTCGACCGCTCCTACGGCGCCGCGGGGCTGCTCGTCGGCGTCGCGACCGTCGCTGCCACCATCAGCGCGCCGTGGCGCGGGCGCCGGCTCGACCGGGTTGGGCTTCGCGCGGCGGTGCTGCCGTCACTGGTGATCCTGGCGGCCTGCTGGAGCGTCGCCCCGTTCGTCGGCTATTGGGCGCTGTTCGTCCTCGCGTTCGTCGCCGACCTGTTCATCGTTCCGTCGTTCTCGATCGTGCGGCAGGCGCTGATGCACGCGGTCGACGACTCCCGCCGCCGGTCGGTCTTAGCGATCGACTCGGTCATGGTCGAGGTGTCCTACATGATCGGCCCGGCCATCGGGGTTCTGCTGGCCACCTACTGGGTCACGTCCTGGGCCCTGTTCGCCTGTGAGTTCGCATCCATCGCGGGTGGCGTGCTGATGTGGATCGTCAACCCGCCGCTGCGGATACCGGCCGACGACGGCGCGAGTCCCGCGACGCCCGCGCCCCGCGCACGCACCTGGGCGACCCGCCCGGTGGTCGCGGTGCTGTCGATGAGCGCGGCGGCGACCGTGGTACTCACCGGGACCGATCTGGGCGTGGTTTCGGCGATGCGCGCCATGGCGCACCAGTCCTGGATCGGGTGGGAGCTCGCGGTCTGGGGTCTCGGCTCGGCCGTGGGCGGGCTGATCTACGGGGCGCTGCGACGGCCGGTGCCCGTCGCCGTGCTGCTCGGGCTGCTGGCCGGTACTACGCTGCCGGTCGTCCTGGCGCAGGATGCGTTCACGCTGGCCCTCCTGCTCTTCGTCACCGGCGTGTTCTGCGCCCCGATCATCACCGCCACGGTGGACGCCCTCACCCAAGTGGTGCCCGAACGGGTGCGGGGCGAGGCGCTCGGCTGGCACGGCGCGGCCCTGACGGCGGGCTCGGCCGTGGGCGCGCCGCTCGCCGGTGTCGCGATCGACCATGCCGGCTGGCACGGCGGCTTCACTATCCCGGCCCTCATTGGGCTCGCCGCGGCGCTCGGCGGGGCGGCGGCGATGCGATCGCGCCGGGCCGACCGCCTGAATAAACCTGACATGGCTGTGTCAGAATGTGTTGATGCCTGAGCTGGAGTCCTTCATTGCCGGACTGCCGAAGGCCGAGTTGCATGTGCACCATGTCGGCTCGGCGTCGCCTCGCATCGTGGCCGAACTTGCCGCGCGACACGAGGGATCGACCCCGGTACCGGCCGATCCCGACCGGCTCGCCGACTACTTCGTGTTCAGCGATTTCGCGCATTTCATCACGGTTTACCTGGCTGTCGTCGACCTCATCCGCGACGCCGAGGACGTGTGGACGCTGACCTACGAGGTCGCGCGGGAACTGGCCGCGCAGCAGGTCCGTTATGCCGAGCTGACCCTCACGCCCTATTCCTCGATCATCCGGGGCATCCCGGCCGAGGCGTTCTGCGAAGCCGTCGAGGACGCCCGGCGCCGGGCCCGCGACGACCACGGAGTCGCCCTGAAATGGTGCTTCGACATCCCGGGCGAGGCCGGGCTTCCGGCCGCCGATCTCACGCTCGAGGTGGCATCGAGACTGCGACCGGACGGTCTGGTCAGCTTCGGTCTCGGCGGCCCGGAAATCGGCGTCCCGCGCGAGCAATTCGCCCCGCATTTCCGCGCGGCGCGAGCCGAAGGGCTGCGCAGCGTGCCGCACGCCGGTGAGTCGACGGGGCCGGAGACGATCTGGGACGCGCTGACGCACCTGGGTGCCGAGCGCATCGGGCACGGCATCTCGGCCGTGCGCGACCCGCGCTTGCTCGTGCACCTGCGCGACGAGGGGATCCCGCTCGAGGTGTGCCCCACCTCCAACGTCCGAACCCGGTCCGTCGCATCGATGGCCGACCATCCGCTGCCCGCGCTCGTCGCCGCCGGCGTGCCCGTGACCATCAACTCCGACGATCCGCCGATGTTCTCCACGACCCTCAACCGCGAGTACGCGGTCGCGGCCGAACTCCTCGACCTCGACGCAACCGGCGTTGCCGAACTCGCCCGCGCCGGCGTCCGCGCCTCGTTCCTCGACCCTCAGGGTCAGGCGAGCCTGCTGGCCGAGATCGACGCGTACGCCGCGAGCGGGGTGCAGTCCGCGTCCTGAAGGCCGGCCGCCTCCAGGACGCGGGCCGGACAGGACCGCGGGCGGCTCAGCCGGCCTTGACGAACTCGATCTCGGTCAACGCCACCTGAGGGTTCTTCCCCGGGGTGGTGTGCTGCACGGAGATCGTCACGCTGGTGACCCCGTTGGCGCTGCAGTTGTACGTGTGCGGTTCGGGATCGTCGTGAGTGACCGCGACGTTGCAACCCTTATTGGTGTCGAACTCGAGATGCAGCTCCGTCGGCCGCGAGTACGTCTGGTAGTCGGTCCGGCCACTGGGACCGTTGTAGATGTTGATCTTTCTGAGATCGATCTTGTCGGGGAAGGTGAGCCGGATGGTCGGTGTCGGTGATGCCGGCGCCAGCCAGTACGTGTCTTTCAGCTTGTCCGTGGCGAAGCTGCCCGGGTGGCCCCGGACTGCCCTCACGGCTTTCGTGTTCGTAATCGGACCCAGGGTCGTCAGGTTCGGGCTGATCCAGTTCTTGACCGTGCTCTTGATCGAATTGAACTGCTCGTTCACGCTGCTGCGAACGTTCGGGACGATCCCGTACACCAGACCGCCGACGATCAGGATGATGCCGACCACGCGGCTGACTCCGCCGAAGAGGATCGCCATCACCTTGGCCGGGAACGATCGACGGGTCTTGCGCGCGGACGGGCGGTCGCCCGCCTTGCGCTTCTTCGGCCCCTTGCGGAACAGCTTCTGCCACCACTTGCGCTTGACGACCTGAGCGGTTTCAAGCGATGTCCCGCAGCGACTGCAGAACTTCCGCGTCTCGGGGTTGCCCTCGCCGCACTCGGGACAGACCAGGTCACCAGGTTCGAGGCGCCGGGTCGGCGGGCGTCGCTGGATCGTCGGCGCCGCCGGGCGAGCCTGCTGCGGCAACTGCGCGGCCGGTTGCTCACTCGAGTCGGCGGTGCCGCGAGGCTCGTTCGGCCGGGCGACGAGGGCCGAGGCGTCCGGGAGCTCCAGCGGTCGGGCCGGCGGCGCGGCGGCCGCCGTCGCGGTCGGTGAGACCAGCGCGGACGCATCCGGCCGGGCCGCTGCCGCCGCCGCGGGTACAGGCGGTGGCGGTGGCGGCGCCGGAGGCAGGCTCGGTGGCGGTGGTGGCACCGGGGGCAGGCTCGGCCCAGCGGTCGTGGCCGTCGCGGCGGCCGGGACTCCCGCCGGCACCGCGCCGGG
>DATAQD010000038.1:0-1819 GCA_036264855.1 Jatrophihabitans sp.
CCGGCCGGGAATCCGTCGTCGCCGGCCAGCGCCGCGACCAGGATGTTCTCGATCGTGCCGAACCGCGAGACCAGGGCGGCCGCGGTCTTCTCACCGACTCCAGGCACGCCCGGTAGGCCGTCGCTCGGGTCGCCGCGCAGCACGGCGAAATCGGCGTAGTGCTCGGCCGGGACGCCGTACTTGGCCCGGACCCCGGCCGGTCCCATCGCCTCGAGCTTGGCGATGCCGTTGCCGGTGTAGAGGATCGTCACCCGCTCGCTGGCCAGCGCGAGCATGTCCCGGTCGCCGCTGACGATCTCCACCGAATCGGTATCACGGTGCGCCAGCGTCGCCATGACGTCGTCGGCTTCGAACCCGTCGGCGCCGGCGGTCGCCAGCCCGAAAGCGCCGAGGATCTGCAGCAGGGGCGGGATCTGGACGCGCAGCGGGGCGGGGATCTCCTCGCTGCCGTCCTTCGCGAGCCGGTGCGCCTTGTAGGACGGAATGAGCTCGACCCGGAACGCGGGTCGCCAGTCCAGGTCGAGGCAGGCCACCCAGCGCTTCGGGCGGCGGCCCTCGATGAGGGCGGCCGACATGTCGAGGAAGCCGCGGATCGCGTTCACCGGCCGGCCGTCCGGCGCGGTGACGGACTCCGGAATCGCGTAGAAGGCGCGGAAGTAGAGGTTGGCCGCGTCGACCAGCATCAATGACACGGGTGAAACCCTAGGGGCGGACGACCGTGCTGCGGCGGACGACGAGCTCGGTCGGCAACACCACGGCCGGATTGCGCGGTTCCTCGTCGACCTCGGCAATCAGGGCCAGCAGCCGAGTCGTCACGTCGAGAGCCTGATCGGCGACCGGCTGGCGAACCGTCGAAAGATCCATGAACTCCGCGAACGGCTGATCATCGAAGCCGATGACCGCGACGTCCTCGGGAACCCGCAGGCCGGCCCGGTTGATCTCTCGCAGCGCTCCGTAGGCCATCTCGTCACTCTCGGCGAACATGGCGGTCGGCCGGGGCTCGAGGGTGAGCAGGTCCCGCGCCGCTTCGGCGCCGCCATGGGTGGTGAAGAACCCGAGCCGTTCCAGTTGGGGGTCGAGGTCCACGCCGGCAGCCTCGAGGGCGTCGCGGTAGCCGTCGCGGCGGTGCAGGGGCGGGGTGAAGGCCATCGGGTCGTCGGTGTCGCCGCCGATGAGTCCGATCCGGCGGTGCCCCAGGCCGAGCAGGTGCTCGACGGCCATCCGGGCTGACCCGACGTCATCGATCGACGCCGACAGGAAACCTTCGCGTTCGATCCCGAGCAAGCCGACAGGCCGGTTGAGGTCGGTGAGCGCGTAGAACTCGTCGTCGTCCAGGACGAGGCTGGCGACAAGGACGCCGTCGACCCGCTTGCGCATCGGCATGATGTCGAAGAATCGGCTCCGGCCGTCCTTGTCGCCCAGGTTGTAGAGCAGCAGGTCCAACCCGGCGTGCCGCAGGGCGGTCTCGACGGTCGAGATCACCTCGGCGAAGAACCATCGGTTCACGAACGGCACCACCAGCCCGACGGTTGCGGTGCGCCCGCTGGCGAGCCGCGCGGCGAACGGCGAGGCGACGTAATTCAACTCGGCCGCCGCAGCGAAGACCCGATCACGGGTTGCCGCGGCGACGTCGGGCAGGCCGCGCAGCGCGCGGGAGACGGTCGCGATCGAGACCCCGGCCCGGCGGGCCACGTCCTCGATGCTCGCGACCATTCCCACCCTCCCAGAGCGATGCCGCCCGGCTAGCCGGGACTGAGACCGTAAACGCTACCGCCGCACCGGCCGCGGCAGGGTGGCAGACTCCGCAGACGTGCCGACG
>DATAQD010000116.1:0-14876 GCA_036264855.1 Jatrophihabitans sp.
CCAACCGCCGCCGTCACCCCAGCTGCCACCGCCGCCGCTGTCGCCCCAGCCACCGTTGCCGGTCTCGGCGTCGGCGTCGGCGTTCTCGCCGGCGTTGTAGCCGCTCAGGTAGCCGGTGTCGTAGCCGGAGCCGTAGCCGCCCCAGCCCCCGGTCAACACGCTGCCGAGCAGCAGGGTCTCCCAGAACGGCACGCCGTACCACCCGCCCGGCACGCCGTACCCGCCGCCGAAGTAGTACGGCGCCCCCGGCGTGTACTCGGGGTAGCCCTGGTAGGTCTGGCCCCGGACGGTCACCTGCCGCGGCGCGTCCAGCTGATCGCGGCCCGGTTCGCCGATCGAGGGCAGCGCCGGCCCGGGATCGACCCCCAACGCCAGCCGCGCGGTGCGCGCGGCGTTCAGGCCTTCCAATGTCGTGCGCCGGGCCTGGGCGTACTTCTCCACCGAGTCGGCGCTCGCCAGTTGGCTTCCGGCGGACATGAAGCGCTCCGCAGCGTCGGCGATCGCCTGCCGGGCGCTCGGATTCTGACCCGGCTCGAGACCGTTCACCTCGCTCGCGAGCCGGTCGTAGTACGGGACGACCTGAGCCCGCGCATCGGAGAGTTCGCGGCGCGCGCGGCGGCGGCGCGCGTGCAGCCAGTACCCGATGCCGGCGAGGATCAAGACGACGATCACCAGGAACACGATCAGGCCGGTGTGGTCGGACTTCTGGGGCTGGGCCCCGAAGCCGGTGTCCTCCGTCGCCGAACCGGCACATCCGTTCGCAGAACTCGGCGCCTCTCGCACCGCCGCCGCGAAGTCCAGGACCGTCGTGGTGACGTCGTTGGTGGACTGCAGCTCGGAGCGGTTGCGGTCCACGGCACCCTGGATGGCCGAGCCCACACCACAGCGCGCGCTGGAGGCGGCGCCGTAGCTGCGTCCCTCGAACACGAGAACGGTGAGCCCCGAGCTGTCCGGATCGAGGCGGGACCCGATCGACTTGGCCACCGAGACCGGGTCCGGTCCGCCGGGGGGCACGATCGCCACCTTGATCCCGGACAGCGCGTCGCCGCCGAGCTGGCTGCGGTCAATCCTGGGCGTGCTTGCCCCGACGTACACCGACGCGTGGTGCAGGGTTTCGACCGCGCGATCGACGGGGTCGGCGAGGGCGCGGGCCGGAGAGCTCAGCCAGCCGGCCAGGGCGGCGCCCAGCAAGGCGGTCAGGACGCGCATGCCACCGATTTACCCTGCGACGGCCGCGGTCAAGCCGACGAGTGGGTCAGTGCGGCCAGGCAGAGCGCAGCTCGGCCTCCAGCGCCGGTCGGGCCTCGGGCGGGATCGGCTTGCCCTGGCCGTCGGTGACGTAGAAGGCGTCGACGACCACCCCGGCCAACGAGGACACTCGGGCGGAGCTGACGTCGAGTCCGGCTCGTTCGAGGGCGGCGGTGATCCGCGACAGCAGCCCGATCTCGTCCTCGCCGCGGAACTCGACGACGGTCGCGTCGGTGGCGTCGTCGAACCAGTGAACGGACGGCCGCCTGTGGGCCGCACCAGCCGGGCGCCGGGAGTATGTCCGCTCCTTCTCGGCCAGCTTGTCGGCCAGGCCCAGCTCGCCCTTCAACGCCCGCGCGAGATCGGACCGGATCAGGGCCGGGTCGGGCATGGTCCCGAAGCGGGGCTCGACGACGAACCGGTTGACCGCCATCCCGGCATGCGTGCGGATGGACGCCGCGCGGATGTCGAGGGCGTGCAGGGCGAGTACCCCGGTCGTGCGGTAGAGGGTCCCGGTGTCGTCCGGCGCCGCAACGACCACCTCGTCGGCACCGACGATGACGGCAAGTTCCCCGCGCTCGGCCAGCTGGCGGCGCTCGTCGTCCAGGGGCGGGATCGTCGGCGGCCGCGATCCGCCGACCGCCGCGCGGGCGCGTCCCACCAGGTCGGCGATGAGCCCCGCCTTCCAGTCGCTCCAGGCGGCCGGACCCGTGGCGGACGCATCGGCGATGGCCAGCACGTGCAACAGGTCCAGCAACTCGGCGGAATCGCCGACCGAGTCGCGCACGATCCTGATCGTCATCGGGTCGTCCAGATCCCGGCGGGTCGCGGTGTTGGGCAGGAGCAGGTGATGCCGCACGAGGCCGACGATCATCGCGAGATCGTCGCCCGCGTAGCCCATCCGCCGCGCGATGACCTCGGCCTGCTCGGCGCCGGCGACCGAGTGATCGGGACTCGGGAAGCCCTTGCCGATGTCGTGCAGTAGGGCGCCCATGATCAGCAGGTCGCGCCGGGCGACGTCGCCGTCATGCTCGGCCGCCGCGGCGGCGGTCTCGAGCAGGTGCCGGTCGACGGTGAAGCGGTGGACGGGGTTGTGCTGGGCCCGGCAGCGCACCGCGTCCCATTCCGGCATCAGGGCGGCCAGCAGTCCGGCCTGGTCGAGCGACTCGAGGACCGCGATCGCGGGCTGACCCGCGCCGAGTGCCGCCAACAGATCGTCCAGCGCCGCCCGCGGCCACGGCGTGGGCAGCGGGGCCGACTCGGCGGCCAGCCGTTCGAGGGCGAACGGTGCGATCGGCAGGTCGTGCTCGGCCGCCGCTCGGGCCACGCGCAGCACGAGCCCCGGGTCCGACCACGGGTCGGCGTCGCGGGCCAGCATCACCTCGCCGTCCTGCGAGACGACATCCTTCGCCAGTCCGACGCGCTCGGGCCCAGGGCGGGACGACCCGAACCGCCAGCGTCGGGGGGAACGCGTGGACCCCAGCGTCTCGACCCGCCGCCAGGCCAGATCCAGGGCGTGCGCAACCGACCGCGCCGCCTCGTTGACGCGGCGGAGCAAGGTATCGCGCGCCTGCTCGCCGTCGTGGTCGGAGTCGGCGAGGTCGAGGGCGGCGGCCACGCTGTCGTGTTCCTGCTGGCGCAGCACGTCATCGGCCCGGCCGGTGATCCGGTGCAGCTCGCCGCGAACGTCCAGCAGCACCGGGTAGGCCTCCCGGACCCACACCGGGTAATCGACGAGTTGCGCAGCGGCGAGCGCGTGCAGGGCCTGGGCGTCGCGCAGCCCGCCGCGCGATTCCTTGAGGTTGGGCTCGAGCAGGAACGCCGCGTCACCCGCGATCGACCAGCGCTCCCGCGAGATCGACTTCATCTCGTCGAGGCGCTTCGTGGCGGTAGCCCGCCACACGTCCAGCACGCTGCCGCGCACCCGGCCCGTCAGCCCGGCGTCCCCGGCGACGTGCCGGATGTCGAGCAGGCCGAACAGGGCCTTGAGGTCCTCCTTCGCGACGGCGACCGCCTGGTCGGGAGTGCGCACGGAGTGGTCCAGCGACATCCCGCTGTCCCAGATGGGGTACCAGATCGCGTCGGCGATGCTGGCGAGCCCGTTGACCTTGCCCTCGTGCAGGAGGACGAGATCGAGGTCGGAGTAGGGCGCGGGTTCGCGACGGCCGAGCCCGCCGACCGCGACCAGCGCGACGCCGTCGCGCGCGGTCAGCAGCGCCTGCAACCAAGCGTCGTAGGCGACGGACAGCTCCTGGCGCAACTGTGAACCGACGAGTCCGGGCCGGCGCAGAACGCCGGCCCGGATCTCGCTCAGCTTCGCGCTAGATGGCGTCGGCGTCACGCTCTCCCGTCCGCACCCGGACCAGCGACTCGATGGGGGTCACCCACACCTTGCCATCACCGATCTTGCCGGTGCGGGCCGCCTCGACGATTGCCGCGACGAGCTTCTCGACGTCACCGTCGGCGACGACGACGTCGATGCGCACCTTCGGCACGAAGTCGACGGTGTACTCCGCGCCGCGGTAGACCTCGGTGTGTCCGCGCTGGCGGCCGAAGCCCTGGACCTCGGTGACCGTGAGGCCCTGGATGCCCAGCACCTCGAGTGCCGCCTTGACGTCATCGAGCTTGAAAGGCTTGACGATTGCCGTGATCTGCTTCATGCCGCTCCTCGCAGTGACGTCGACAGGCTCAGCCTAGGAGTAGGGGTATTCGTGGCTTGGTGAGTCATGCGTCCACCGTCTGCTTGGGCACGGTGGCCGTCGGGCCAGATCCGGCGATGCTGCCGCCGACCGGGCCGAACTCGTACGCCGACTCGCCGTGGATCGACGTGTCGAGACCCACGAGCTCCTCCTCCTCGGTGACCCGGTTCTTGATGAAGACGTTGATGACGAGGGCGATGATCGCCGTCGCCACGAACGAGTAGATCGTGACGGCGCCCGCCGCCAGGGCCTGGTGCATCAGCAGGTTCCAACCACCGAAGTGGCCTCCGCCGCCGTAGAGGATGCCGTCGTTGCCGAGCGAGTTCACGCCCTTGGTGCTGAAGAACCCGATGCAGAGCGTGCCGACCCAGCCACCGACGAAGTGGACGCCCACGACGTCGAGGGAGTCGTCGAACCCGAAGCGGTGCTTGAGGCTGATCGCCAGGGCGCAGATCACTCCGGCGATGAAGCCGATGAAGATCGAACCCATCGGGCTGACCCAGCCGGCGCAGGGGGTGATCGCGACGAGGCCGGTGACCGCGCCGGACGCGGCACCGAGGGCGGTCGAGCGCCCGTACTTGATCTTTTCCACGAGGATCCAGCCCAGCAGCGCGGTCGCCGTAGCCGTGTTCGTGTTGACCCACGCGAATCCCGCGACGTTGTCGGCGCCGAGTTCGGAACCGGCGTTGAACCCGAACCAGCCGAACCACAGCAGGCCAGCGCCGAGCATCACGAACGGGATGTTGTGCCCGCGCATGTTCGTCCTCGGCCACCCCTTGCGCTTGCCGAGCACGAGTGCCATCGCCAGGCCCGCGGCGCCGGCGTTGATGTGCACGACGGTCCCGCCGGCGAAGTCCTCGGCGAAGAAGTGCGCGCCGGGCTCGATGGCGGACCGGTTCAGCCAGCCGTAGGCGTCGAACACCCAGTGGGCGACCGGTGCGTACACGACGACGGACCAGATGGTCACGAACGTCACGAATGCGCCGAACTTCCAGCGATCCGCGGTCGAGCCGGTGATCAGCGCCGGCGTGATGATCGCGAACGTCAACTGGAACGCCACGAACACGATCGTCGGGATGGTCTGGGCCGACCCCAAGGTCGGAACGACGTCGTTGATGTGGCGCATGAACGCGAAGTGCAGATCACCGAGGTACTTGCCCTCGCCACCGAAGGCCCAGGTGAAGCCGACGACCAGCCAGGTGACGCTCACGATCGCGATGGCCGCGAAGTTCTGCATGAGCATGGCCAGGACGTGCTTGACCCGGACCATGCCGCCGTAGAAGAACGCGAGCGCCGGCGTCATGAGCAAGACCAGCGCGGACGAGGCCAGGATCCATGCCGTGTTGCCGGCGTTCAGACTCTTCTGCAAGTCGAACGGCACGTAGTCGGTGGCCAGCAGCAGGTGAGACACGTAAGGCTCCCCTTAGTCCATAGAGGCACGCCGAAAGGCGCGCGCTTGGCCGCAAGGTTGCGGGGTTCCTGTTACGCGAACCGCTCCCCTGTGTTTCACCCGTGTAACCGACCCGGGCGGTGGCCGGCGTTCGCATGCGAGGGGGTTGACTACCGTCGGCACCGTGACGAGCCTCACTCGCGACGCCGCCCGCGGCCGGGCCGACTTGATCTCCGTTCTCGGTTATGACCTTCGCCTCGATCTAACGGTCGGCGAGGGCCATTTCCGATCCGTTACGACGGTCCGCTTCGCGTGCCGGTCCGCGGGGGCCGCCACGTTCGTGGAGGTCGCGCCGCACGAGCTGCGCTCGGCATCCCTCAACGGTCGGCGGCTGGACCTCGACACAGCGTTCGACGCGGCCACGCGCCGGGTCACGCTAAGCGAGCTGGAAGCGAACAACGAACTCGTTGTCGACGCCGTGATGGCGTACTCCCACGACGGCGAGGGCCTGCACCGGCATGTCGATCCCGCCGACGATCGCGCCTACGTCTACGCGATGTCCTTCCTCGACGCCGCGCCCCGCTGGTACGCGTGTTTCGACCAGCCCGATCTCAAGGCGCCGGTAACGCTCGACCTTCGGTGCCCCTCGGAGTGGCTCGTCGTCGGCAACGGGCCCGCGAGCGAGGTCGAACCCGGCCACTGGCGCATCGCCGCGACCGGCCCGTTGGCCACGTACTTCACGGCGTTCGTCGCTGGTCCGTACCACCAGGTCCGGGACAGTCATGACGGAATTGCGCTGTCGCTGCTCGCCCGGCAGTCGCTGGCCGAGCACCTGGACAACGACGCCGACGAGCTGTTCGCGCACACCAAGCACTGCCTGGACGAGCTGCACCGGCTGTTCGGGGCCCGCTACCCGTGGGGCGAGTACCACCAGGCGTTCGTCCCGCAGTTCAACGCCGGGGCGATGGAAAACCCCGGCTGCGTGACGTTCCGGGACAACCTGGTGTTCCGGGCGCGGGCGACCGAGGCGGAACACCTCGACCGCAAGATCACGATCGCCCACGAGATGGCCCACATGTGGTTCGGCGACCTGGTGACGATGCGCTGGTGGGACGACCTGTGGCTCAACGAGTCGTTCGCCGAATACCTCGGCTCCCGAGTCAGCGGTGAGCAGGCGTGGGTCGACTTCGGCATCGCCCGCAAGTCGTGGGGCTGCGCGGCCGACCGGCGCCCGTCCACCCATCCGGTGGCGGGCAACGGCGCCGCCGACGCGGCTAGTGCCCTGACCGACTTCGACGGGATCTCCTATGCGAAGGGCGCCTCCGTGCTGCGCCAGCTCGCGCTGCACCTGGGCGACGAGGTGTTCCTGGGCGGTCTGCGGCGCTACATCGAACGGCACGCGAGCGGCAATGCCGACTTCGCCGACCTGGCAGCGTCGTGGAGCGTGGCCGGGGCCGAGGACCTCGACGCCTGGCTCGACGCCTGGCTGCGCACGTCCGGCCTGGACGAACTTTCGGTGGCCGGAACCGACATCGTGCGGCGCAGCCCGTCGGGCCCGCCGCGAACCCATGCGATTGCCGTGGCCGCGCTCGCCGCCGACGGACGCGAATTGGCGTCGGCCCGGATCAGCGTGCGCGAGGACCGGACGCCGACCGGGCTCGGCCCGGACGGTTTTCTGCTTCCCGACTCGGCGGACGAGTCCTGGGCCAAGCTGGTGCTGATCCCGGACGCGTGGGCGGCGATGCCGAGGATGCTCATCGGGATCGAGGACGCGCGTTCGCGGGTCGCGATCTGGAACGCGCTGCAACTTGCCGTCGCCGACGCGGAGGTCGATCCGGCGCTCGCCATGGACATCGTCAGCGTTGCGTTGCCGGCCGAGACCGACGATGCCGTGATCGGCGTGGTGGGCCGCTGGGCGCGGCGCACGGTGGCCGGCTGCTGTTTGTCCGAGCCGGCGCGGCCCGCTGCGCTGACGCGCTTCGCGGGCGCCATGCTCGCCGTCGTCGACGGGGCCGAACCGTCGTCGGGCCGCCAGCTGGCCGCCGCCCGGACCGTCATCGGGGCGACCTCGGACCCTCGCCGGTTGCGGGCTTGGCTGGACGGCGCCGCTGCGCCGCCCGGGCTACTGATCGACACCGAGCTGCGCTGGGCGATCCTGCACCGGCTGGCGCTGCTCGGTGACCTGGGCGAGGACGAGATCGGCCAGGCCGCCGCGGCTGATCGCAGCTCGCACGGCGCGGTGCATGCCGCCCGCTGCCGGGCGGCCCGCCCGGACGCCGGCGCCAAACGGGCGGCCTGGGCCGCGATCATGACCGATGCCAACCGTTCGAACTACGAGCTGTACGCGCTGGCGGAGGGCTTCTGGGACCCGGACCACCGTCACCTCACCGACCCCTATGTCGCGCGCTACTTCGACGAGATCGCGGCAACGGCGGACCTCCGCCGCGGCTGGGTGGTCGACCGGTTGGCCCTCCTGGCCTATCCCTGGACCGCCGTGGCCGCCGACACGGTCGCCCGGACCGACGCGCTGCTGGAAAACCACGATCTGCACTCCGGCATCCGGCGCTGCATCATCGACGCCGGGGATGACCTGCGCCGGGCCCTGTCCGCCCGCGAACGCTTCGCCAACGCCCACGAAACCCCCTGACCCTTCGCGCTTTGCACCTTTCAGCTCCCCAAATCACGCCCAAAACGGGAGCTGAAAGGTGCAAAGCGCAGGGAGTTTAGGCGGCGCGGGCGGCGACGAAGGCGCGCACACAGGTCTCGACGTCGGCTGGAGAGTGCGCCGCCGAGAGCTGGACGCGGATGCGGGCCTTGCCCTTCGGCACCACCGGGTAGCTGAACGCGATGACGTACACGCCGTGCTCGAGCATCCCGTCGGCCATGCGCCCGGCCACGACCGCATCCCCGAACATGACCGGCACGATCGGGTGCTCGCCCGCCAGCAGGTCGAAGCCGGCCTCGCTCATCAGCCGCCGGAACAGCGCCGCGTTCTCGCGCAGCCGGTCCCGCTCGGCGCCTCCGCCGGTCACCAGGTCGAGCGCGGCCAGCGAGCCCGCGACGACCGAGGGCGCGACCGCGTTCGAGAACAGGTAGGGGCGGGACCGCTGCCGCAGCAGTTCGACGATCTCGGCCCGGCCGCTGACGTATCCCCCGGACGCCCCGCCGAGCGCCTTGCCCAGCGTGCCGGTGTTGATGTCGACGCGGTCCTGCACGCCGAACAGGTCCGGCGTGCCACCGCCGCCCGGGCCGAGGAAACCGACCGCGTGCGAGTCGTCGACCATCACCAACGCGTCGTAGCGCTCGGCCAGCGCGCAGATCTCATCGAGCGGGGCAAGGTAACCGTCCATCGAGAACACCCCGTCGGTGACGACCAGCCGGCGCCGGGCGCCCGACGCCGACTGCAGCTGCACCGCGAGATCGTCCATGTCGCGGTTGCGGTACCGCAGCCGCGTCGCCTTGCACAGCCGTATGCCGTCGATGATCGAGGCGTGGTTGAGCTCGTCGGAGATCACCGCGTCCCGCTCGTCGAGCAGCACCTCGAACACGCCGCCGTTGGCGTCGAAACACGACGAGAACAGGATCGTCGCGTCCGTCCCGAGGAACTGCGACAGCCGCTGCTCCAGCAGCGTGTGCTGCGTCTGGGTGCCACAGATGAACCGGACGCTGGCCATCCCGAAACCCCACTCGTCCAGCGCGCTCTTGGCCGCCGCGACCACCGACGGATGGTCGGCGAAACCGAGGTAGTTGTTCGCGCAGAAGTTCAGGACGTCTTTCCCTCCGGCCGACACGTGCGCGGCCTGCGGGGAGCCCAGTTGCCGCTCGTTCTTGTACAGGCCCGCGGCCCGGATCTCGTCCAGCGTCTCGCGCAGCTGCGCGCCCACCGTGCCGTACATCAAGCGACCTCCGTCCAGTCCAGAACGACCTTGCCGCACCGCGCGCCCCGCGCCGTGGCGAATCCCTCGGCCCACTCGGTCGCCGGGAAGCGATGTGTGATGACCCCGCCGATGTCCAGTCCGGAGCGCAGCATGGCGCTCATCGCGTACCAGGTCTCGAACATCTCCCGGCCGTAGATTCCCTTAATGGTGATCATGTGCGTGACGACCTTGCCCCAGTCGATCTCGATCGGCTGCGCGGGCAGGCCCAGCATCGCGATCCGGCCGCCGTGATTGAGGTTCGTGATCACCTCGGGCAGCGCGGACGGGTGCCCGCTCATCTCCAGGGCCACGTCGAAGCCCTCGACCATCCCCAGCCGCTCCTGCGCGGACGCGACGGATTCCTTCGAGACGTCCAGCGCAAGGTCGACGCCCATCGTGCGGGCGAGAGCCAAGCGGTACTCCGAGACGTCGGTGATCACGACGTAGCGGGCTCCGACGTGGCGGCACACCTGGGCGGCAATGAGACCGATCGGGCCGGCCCCGGTGATCAGCACGTCCTCACCGACCAGGGGGAAGGACAGCGCGGTGTGGACGGCGTTGCCGAACGGATCGAAGATCGCGCCGAGGTCGGGGTCGACCGGCGTGTGATGCACCCAGACGTTCGACTCCGGCAGCACGACGTATTCGGCGAACGCGCCGTTGCGGTTCACGCCGATCGAGGACGTGCGGATGCACAGGTGCCGCCGGCCCGCGCGACAGTTGCGGCAGGTGCCGCACACGATGTGCCCCTCGCCCGAGACGAGGTCGCCGATCGCTACGTCCCGCACTCCCGGGCCGATGTCCACGACCTGGCCGCAGAACTCGTGGCCGGGCACGAGCGGCGCATCGACCGCTCCGGCCGCCCAGGCATCCCAGGACTCGATGTGCAGGTCCGTGCCGCAGATGCCGGTGCGCTGGACCCGGATCTTGACCTCGCCGGCGCCGGCGTCGGGCTCGGGGCGATCGGTCAGCTCCAACCCGGGCCCGGCGGCCGGCTTGTACAGCGCCTTCATGCATTCACGCCGGATCACCCAGGAGCGCTTCCACGAACTGCTCGGGATCGAAGGGCGCGAGATCGTCCGGGCCCTCGCCCAGCCCGACCAGCTTCACCGGGACGCCGAGATCGCGCTGCACGCTGATCACGATGCCGCCCTTGGCCGTGCCGTCCAGCTTGGTGAGGACGATGCCGGTGACGTCGACGATCTCGGTGAACACCCGGGCCTGGATCAGCCCGTTCTGCCCGGTCGTGGCGTCGAGCACGAGCAGGGTCTCATCGACCGGCCCTTGCTTCTCGATCACGCGCTTGACCTTGCCGAGCTCGTCCATGAGACCGACCTTGGTGTGCAGCCGCCCGGCGGTGTCGATCAGCACCGTGTCGACCCGGCGCTCGGTCCCCTGCTTCACGGCGTCGAACGCGACGCTGGCCGGGTCACCACCCTCGGGCCCGCGCACCGTCTCGGCGCCGACGCGCGATCCCCAGGTCGCGAGCTGGTCGGCCGCCGCGGCCCGGAAGGTGTCGGCCGCGCCTAGCAGGACGCTGCGCCCGTCCGCGACGAGGACCCGGGCGAGCTTGCCGCACGTGGTCGTCTTGCCGGTGCCGTTCACGCCGACCACCATGACCACGGCCGGACGGTCGCCGGTCGGCGTCGAGTGCAGGGTGCGATCCAGGTCGGGCTGCAGCGCGGCAACCAGTTCCTCGGTCAGCAGCGCCCGCAGCTCGGACGGCGACCGGGTGCCGAGCACCTTCGTCCGCGTGCGGAGCCGGTCGACGATCTCGGTGGTCGCACCCACGCCCACGTCCGCGGTGAGCAGCGCCTCTTCCACCTCGTCCCATGACTGCTCGTCGAGCTGATCGCGGGCGAGGACCGACAGCAGCCCGCGGCCCAGCGCAGTCTGGGACCGCGCCAGCCGGGCGCGCAGCCGCAGCAGTCGGCCGGCCGTGGGCTCGGGTGTCTCGAGTTCCGGAGCGAGAGCAGCCTCGTCCGGCTGGACCGGCGCCTCGACGATCGTGCCGACCGCCGCGCCGGGCTCGGCCTCGACCAACTCCGGGTCGATGCTCGGCGGCAGAACCGCCCGGCCGACGCGCCGGCGGGGAACCAGGAACGCCGCGGCAACGACAGCCGCGACGATCAGGATAGCGATAACGATGTAGAGAACGACCACCCGCCCATCCTGTCAGTTGGGCCGGAAAGCGGGACGGCCCAGCCACCGAGGGGGCCGGGCCGTTCCGGAAGGGATGAAGGGATCAGGTGGTCGTGCTGACCAGCCCACCGGTCTGCCACGCGCCCCAGCTGACGTTCCAGTCGCCGTAGCCGGACCCGAGCTGCATCTGGGGACCGTTGGCGTTCGGGTACTCGACAACGTCGCCGACGCGCAGGAACCGGTAGAGGCGCTCGGCGTCGGCCGGCAGCAGGTTGGTGCAGCCATTGGACGAATCGACGCCGTGCTCGATGTTCGAGACGTTCCACGGCGCGGAGTGCAGGTATTCGCCGCCGTAGGTCAGGCGCTGGGTGTACTTGACGCCGCACTCGTAATACCCGGGCCCGCGCATGCAGATGCTGCGGCCCTTCTCCATGATCACCTTGATCCCGTGGGCGGTCGGGGTGTTCCGGGCCCCGAGCGAGACCGGGAAGGTGCCGTACTTGCGGCCGTCCGTCGTCACGGTCATCCGGTGTGTCACGTCATTCACCGAGGAGATGTTGCGCGGGCCCGTGGTGAAGTCCGAGGTCAGGCTGTCGTCGTAGGACAGCCCCCTGCCGGCGGAGAGGTTCTTGGCCGGGATGGCGACGTGAATCGTGGCGTGGGCGGGCCAGTAGGTCTGTGGACGCCAGTGCCCCTCGATCGGGTAGCCCTTGTAGTAGCTCGAGTACTCGAAATACCAGGCCCCCGTGATCGGCTTGCCGTTGACAGTCGCGGTGGTGGCGTCCTGCAGGGCCTTGCCGCTGGTGATCTTCCGCGAGAAGAACGCGATGACGGGCATCCCGACGCCGTACTCCGACCCGTCGCTGTTCAGCAGCTTGATGTGGACCGGCTTGGTCGGTGCCGCCGACGAGGACGTCGACGATGCAGGCGCGGCGGCCGTGCCGCTCTGCGTGCTCCCCGAGCCGCCCGGGGCCGTGACGGTCACCGTCGGGCTGGCCTGTCCTGAGGTCGAGGAGCATGCGGTCGCCAACAGGGCCACGACGGCGGCCAGCACGGCGGCAGCGGGGATGCGACGTACGCGATTGGGCATGGGCACCCCACCACGGTAGGGGACGCCCGTGATCACTCCCTAACCGACCAATTCATTTCACAATTACGCAACCTCTTGCCCGGCGCTGGCGACTCCGGGCGTTTCCGACGCTCAGCCGGCGTCGCGCAGCCGCTGGCTGATGACCTGGCTGACGCCGTCGCCGCGCATCGTGACCCCGTAGAGAGCGTCGGCGATCTCCATCGTCCGCTTCTGGTGGGTGATCTGGATGATCTGGCTGCTCTCGCGCAACTGCCCGACGAGTTCGAGCAGCCGGCCCAAGTTCGTGTCGTCGAGCGCCGCCTCGATCTCGTCCATGATGTAGAACGGGCTGGGCCGGGCTCGGAAGATCGCGACAAGCAGGGCCACCGCCACGAGGGAGCGCTCGCCGCCGGACAGCAGCGACAGCCGCTTCACCTTCTTACCGGGCGGGCGGGCCTCGACCTCGATGCCGGTGAGCAGCATGTCGTCGGGCTCGGTCAGGACGAGCCGGCCCTCGCCGCCGGGGAAGAGCGTGCCGAACACGATCTCGAACTCGCGGGCGACGTCGTGGTACGCGCTCGTGAAGACTTCAAGGATGCGGTCGTCGACCTCCTTGACGACGGTCAGCAGGTCGCGGCGGGTGGCCTTGAGGTCCTCGAGCTGGGTCGACAGGAACTGGTGCCGCTCCTCGAGGGCGGCGAACTCCTCCAGCGCCAACGGGTTCACCTTGCCCAGCAGGGCGAGGTCGCGCTCGGCCCGCGCCGCCCGCTTCTCCTGCACGGCCCGCTCGTACGGCCCGGGCTGGGGGGCGACCACCTGCTCGCCGCGCTCGCGGGCCTGCTCGTACTCGGCGGTCTCGATGGCGCTCGGCGGGCAGGGCTGGTCCGGTCCGTACTCGGCGACGAGGGTGTCGACGCCGACGCCGAACTCCTCGACGGCCCGGGCCTCCAGCTGCTCGATCCGCAGCCGCTGCTCGGCCCGGATCACCTCGTCCCGGTGCACGGCGTCGGTCAGCCGGGTCAGCTCGTCGGCGAGTTCGCGAATCCGGGTCCGGACGGTGCCCTGCTGCGACTCCCGCGCGCCGCGGGCCTGCTGGGCGGCATCGCGCTCGGCGGCCGCCGCGGTCACCGACTCGCCGATGCGGACCAGCACCTGGCGCGCTACATCGCGTACCTGCCCGGCGACGACGGCGCCCCGGGCCCGCGCCACCCGGGCCTCCTGGCGCTTGCGGCGCGCGGTCCGCTCGATCTCGGCCGCCCGCAGGAGCTGGTCGGCCCGGCCGTGCATCGCCCGCACCCGCTCCTCGCCGGTGCGCACGGTCAGGCGGGCCTCCATCTCGGCCTGCCGAGCCTCGCCGACCTGAGCCTGCAGGGCGTCCCGCTCGAACGTGTCCGGCTCCTCGGGCTCGTCCGACGACGCCTCGGCCAGGCGCAGCCGCTCTTCCAACTCGGCCAGGCCGGCGAGGTCACGGTCGCGGGCCTCATCGACCGCCGTCCGGGCCTCGTCCATGCGGGCCGCTTCGGCCCCGGCCGAGCGCGCAACCTGCCCGAGCTGGGCCAGCTGCTCGGCAACGGCGGACAGCTTGGCGTCGGACTCGTGCAGCGCCTCGAGGGCAACCTCGACGTCGCCCTTGCGCGATTCGGACTGCGCGCGCGCCGCGGAGAGCTCGGCGTGCAGCCGGTCGTGCCGGGCCGCCGCCTCGTCCGCCTTCTGCCGCGCCTCATCGACCGCGGCGCTGATCTCGATCGCGCTGGGCGCCGACGACGAGCCGCCCGCGGACCAGTGCGCGCCGAGCACGTCACCATCGCGGGTGACGGCGCGGACGTCCGGGTAATCGGCGACGAGGCTCGCGGCCGCCGCCAGGTCAGCGACCACCGCCACCCGATCGAGGGCCGCCCCGATGCTGCCGCGAAGCGCGGGGGGTGCCTGCACGACGTCGAGGGCCCACTGGCTGCCCGGCGGCAGGGGCGGGGCATCCCGGCCGGAATCACGGTGATCGGTCCGGGTGCCGATCAGCAGGCCGGCGCGGCCACCGTCGTCCGCTTTGAGCATCTCGAGCGCGCGCACCGCGTCGGTGGGCGAGCCGACCGCGACCGCGTCCGCGACCGAACCGAGGGCGGCGGCCACGGCGGCTTCGTAGCCGGACGCGACGGTCAGCAGCGCGGCGACCGAGCCGAGCAGCCCGGGCAGTTGCGATCCGGCGGCGAGCAGCGCCGCGGTGCCGTCCTTGCGGGTGAGGCCCACGACGAGGGCGTCGGCGCGCGCCGTCCACGTCGAACGCTCGCGCTCGGCCTCGCGCTCGGCCTCGGCCAGTTCACGCACCCGCGCCTCGACCGCCTCGAACGCCGCGACGGCGTTCTCGTGCCGGGTGTCGAGTCCGAGCTCGCCCTCGTCGAGCAGGCCGACCTCGG
>DATAQD010000135.1:0-13368 GCA_036264855.1 Jatrophihabitans sp.
TCCCTCGCGATCGCCGCGCAGCGTTGTGGCGCCGCAGGCCCCCTCGTCGCCGATCGTCAAACCGCTGCCGCCCGAGTGGTTCATCAACTACGGGACGAACGCCGAGATGCGCTGGGACAGTGTCGACTTCGGCTACCTGACCCCAGCGCAGCGATTCTTCGTCCGCGACCACACGACGACGCCCTTGATTGACCCGGACACGTGGCGGCTGCAGATCTTCGGCACCGGGCTGCGCGATGCGCCCACGGCCGGACCGGTCCGCACGCTGAATTACCGCCGGCTTCTTCGCTTCCCACGGCGTACGTGTACGACCGCCATCGAGTGTGCCGGTAACGGGCGCAGCTTCTTCGGTTCGCAGCAGGGCACGCCGGTGCCCGGCACGCCCTGGCGGCTGGGTGCGATCGGAGTGGCCGAATGGACGGGCGTGCCGCTCTCATCGATTCTCGAGTGGGCCGGGGTCACCAGCCGTGCGGTGGACGTGATGCCGGCCGGGCTCGACGCCGCGGCGACCATCAACGGCGCTGACGGCGGTCATGTCCGGCGCCCGTTCCCGGTGGACAAGGCCTTCGACGACGTGCTTGTCGCCTACGAGATGAACGGTCACCCGCTGCCGGCCGATCACGGCGGTCCGGTCCGCATCATCGTTCCGGGGTGGGTGGGCGTCGCCAACATCAAGTGGGTCGGCCAGATCGAGGTCGCCGCCGAACCGCTGTACTTCACTTGGAACACCACGCAGTATCGATTGATCGGGCCGGACTATCCGGCGGACGAGCCGCCGTTGACGAACCAGGTCGTCAAGAGCGCCTTCGAGTTGGCCTGGAACCCGGGGCTGAGCGTCGGTCGCCCGGTACGTCTGCATGGGCGGTCCTGGTCGGGGCGGGGTTCCATCGCCAGCGTCGAGATCAGCACGGACGGTGGGCGGCACTGGCGTCGGGCGCAGCTGACCGGCCCCAATCTGCCGAAGGCCTGGACCCGCTGGCAGTTGCCCTGGGTTCCCGAGACGGCAGGGCCCGGCGAGCTGCTCGCCCGCGCCACCGACTCGGCCGGACGCACCCAGCCCGACACCGTCCCCTTCAACACGGGCGGGTACCTGTTCGGCGCGGTGGTCAGGCATCCCGTCAGCGTGACGGCGTAACCGAGGCAGCGGTCACTCTCGGCGCAGGCGATGTCGTGCCTGCTGCACGGTGTAATAGTCGGTCGGCTCGGGACTGGCGGCGAGCGAGTCGGGCAGAATCGCTCGACGTGAGCTCTGCGGACGCGGGCGGCGCAGCCCGCTCGCGCCGGGCGCTGTGGCGGCAGCGCGATTTCCTGCTGTTGTGGTCGACCCAGGTGCTCTCCACGGTCGGCACGCGGGTGTCGAGCCTGGCCTATCCGCTGCTGATTCTGGCGATGACCGGCTCGCCGGCGCAGGCCGGTGTGGTCGGGTTTGCCCAGACCATGCCGTTCCTGCTCATCTACCTGCCCGCCGGCGCCCTGATGGATCGACTGGAACGCAAGCGCGTCATGATCGGCTGCGAGATCGGTCGGGCGCTCGCGCTGGGCAGCATCGCCTTCGCCATTGCGATCGGCCATGTCAGCGTCGTCCAGGTGGCGCTGGCCGCGTTCGTCGAGGGTTCCCTGTTCGTGCTGTTCGACCTGGGCGAACGGGCCGCGCTGGCGCACCTGGTTCCGGTCGAACAACGGCCGGCGGCGCTCGCGCAGAACCAGGCGAAGACCCAAGGCGCCGACCTCGCCGGCCAGCCGCTGGGTGGCCTGCTGTTCGGTGCAGCCCGCCTGCTGCCGTTCCTGGTCGACGCGGTCAGCTACCTGGTCTCGTTGGCGGCGCTGCTGGCGATCAGGACGCCCTTCCAGGCGTCGGGGACCGTCGCGAAGACCCGATTGCGGGCCGACATCCGCGAGGGCCTCGCCTTCGTCTGGAGATCGGCATTTCTCCGGGCCGGGGCGGCGGCCGTCGGCGGGATGAACTTCGTCTTCAACGCCCTTAGCCTGGTCCTCGTGGTCCGGGCGAAGGACCTCGGCGCCTCGCCGGCGCTGATCGGGTTCATGTTCGGTCTGTACGGTGCCGGTGGCCTGCTGGGGTCGTTCGCTGCGCCCTGGTCGCCGGCGGCACCGCCGCCGACACCCTCGGGTCACGCGCCGGCCTTATCCCGCTCGCCGGCCTGATGCTGGCCGCGGCCGCCGCTCTCGCCGCATCCCGCGGCATCCGGGAGGTCAACGCACCCCCACAGCCCAGTCGGCTGGCAGTCAGTTGATATTGGTCCCGTACGGAGCTGGCGTCCCCATCGGGTACGGGCTGGGAGCGGCGTCGCCGCTGTGGACGCTGCAATAGGAGTCGCGGGCCGCGTTGGTCCCGAATAGGCCCAACAGGCCGTTGGCCGCGAACGTCTTCAACATCCCTTGCGCGATCAGGTTGCTGCTGTTCTCGATGTTCTGCGCCACGAGAGCGCGCGCGGCGTCGTTCGGCGCTGCGGCCAGCAGTTCGGCGTTGCGCCAAGCGCCTTCGCGCCAGGCCGACACCATCTGGAACGTGAGCAAGTCGATCGCCGCGTTGTTCGTGTCGTCGATGGTGGGGTCGAAGCGCTGCGCCGCCTCGGCGAGCAGCGGTGCGGTGTCGTCGTTGAGCCACTTCTCGACCGCGTCGTAGTCGGCCTTGCCGGACGTCCCATCGGACCCGACGAGCCCCGAGGCGTAGAGCACAAACGGCAGGTCGCGGTTGATGTGCGCGTTCATGCCGAGGAACAGGTCGCCGGCGCCGGTCACCGTCTTGTTCTTCGCGGCATCGAAGGCGTAGAGCCACGCCTGCGGAACGGCCGAGCGGGCTCCGTTCGCCCAGTTGTAGTAAGCGTCGGTGTAGTAGCGAGCGAAGACCGCGTCCATGTGGTTCATGTACGGCACGTCGTTGTAGTAGCCGGCCTGGTCGCGCGTCCACCCGTAGGTCTGCGTCATCCGGATGTACGCCAGCGGGAAGATCGCGAGGTGAGAACAGGACTGCGCGTTCGGGGTGAAGATGTGCAACTGCTCGTTGAGGGTGACCGTCAGGCACGAAGGTCGACCAGCGGCGCAGTCGTTGTCGCTGCCCGGCGCGAGCTGATCGTTCCAGCCCGGCAGCACCGACGACCACGGTACGTAGGGTGTGGTCACCGCGACGGCGGGCGTTGCGCTGACGACCAGCGAGGCCGCCACGGCCATGACCGAGACGTGCAGCAGACGACGAGCTTTCACAAGAACCCCCGACGCGGACGGACCGCAGTGGACCAATAAGCCCGGCGCAAAAAAATTGGTGGTACCGGCGAATGAGAATGTTGGCGAACCGCTCCGTTGCTGTCAAGACAGTGTTAAAGTCGTGCGGTGCGAACGCGTGAAGCGGTGCGACATATGCGATCCAACCGGACGACAATCGTCGATGAACTGCTCGCTGTCCTCGACCGATTGCCGGCGTCGGTCGCGTTGTGGGATAGCGATGTTCGGCTGCGCTACGGCAACCGGCGCGCATTAACCCGATTTGGGCGCCCGCACGGCGAGCTGCTTGGCGCCCATTTGTCCGACCTGGTGCAGGCCCACGCGGTCGAGCTGAGCGCGCAGTACATCGAGGGTGCTCTGGCCGGCCAACCGCAGCAGGTCGAGCGGGCGATGGTCGACGCGAACGGTCAGCGGTACAACGCGCACCAGGTCACCCACATACCCAACGTCGTGGACGGTGTCGTCACGGGATATTGCGCGCTGGCCGTCGACATCACGGCGTCCATCGAGGGCTACGAGCAGGCGCGGCACGCACGGGAAGAGGGCGCGCTGCGCGCCGAGCGTGAGCGCATCGCCGGCGACATCGAAAGTCACCACGTCGTCGACGATCTGATCGGCGCGCTCGAGCGGCTGGACGCGGCCCTCGAGCGCGCGTCGGACACGCTGCCCAGCCTCGACATCGCGGCTGACGCCATCGACCGGACCATCGCCGACCTCCGGGCGACGATGCCGGCCCGGATGGTGAAAGAGCCGTACCCGCCCGGGCCACCGGTGGCCTTTCCGCGTATGCCCGTTCCGTTCGACAGCGAACCCGCCCGGCTCCAGGCCGGCGCCGGTACCGGCGTGCCGTGGCCCCCGGCGATCACCGGACGCGGCTGGTCGGCCGACGACCTGGGCGCCCTGCTGGACCTCATTCCGGCCGAGATCGCGATCTGGGATACGTCCTTCCGCAATGTGTTCGCGAACCGGGCCGCGGTGCGTTGGTTCGGGCGCGCCGATCGGGCCGACGTGCTGGGCGAGCCCGCGCAGGATCTGCTTGGCGCCGAGTTGTTCCACGCCGCCAACATCGCGTACGCCGAGGCGGCCCTGCTCGGTGAGCCTCAGCAGTTCGACCGCACGGTCGTGCACCCCAGCGGTCTGCGCCACCTTCAGGTGTACTGCGAGCCGCGGATGCGCGGCGGCCAGGTGGACGGGATCTACAGCTTCGTCGTGGACGTCACCCATCGCGTCGAGGCCGAGCTGGCGCTGCAAGAAGCGCGCGCGGAACTGGCCAGCGCACGCGAGCGCGAGCGGATCGCCGATGACCTGCACAACCTCGTCATCCAGCGGCTGTTCGCCGCCGGCCTCGCCGCGTCGTTTCCGGCGGCGGCGGCCGAGGCGCAGCTGCGCTCGGTGCAGGACGGCATCGTGGGAGCTCTCGCCGATCTCGAGTCCGCGATGACCACGATGCATGAGAGCGTCGGACTAGTGGACGTCCTGCCCGATCTCGCGCATCTCGTGCACGACACGACGCGGCCGCGCGGCATCGCCGCCACGATCGAGAACGTCGGCTCGGTCGAGTACGTTCCGCCGGCCACCGGCGTCGAGCTGATTGCGGTCGCAGAAGCAGCGCTGTCGAATGTCGCCGTTCATTCCGGCGCGAGCAACGTCGTCGTCACGATTGCTGCTGACGCCTCCTTCGTGTGGTTACGCGTCGTCGATGACGGTCGCGGCCTCGGCCGGCACGCGCCGGGCAAGAGCATGGCTGAGCTGACCGCCCGCGCGCAACGTCTCGGGGGGACCTGCACGTGGCGGGCCAACGAGCCGGCCGGCACGGTTGTCGACTGGCGCGTCCCCAGCGCCTAGCTCAGCCCCAGGCGGGCGATCGGTTCGACGAGTTCGCGTTCCTCGTAGGCCAGGTGGGACAGCAGGGCGTCACTCAGCAGGTCAACGGCGGCGCGCAACTGCGGCATCCCGTCCGGGACGGCGACGAACTGGACGAGCGCTTGATCGACCTGTTCCAGCAGGTGGTGGATGACGTCGTGCTCCTGTTCCAGGCGGTCGATGACCGGGCCGAGGCGGTGATCTCCGGTGCGGAGACGGGGGAACACGCCGCGGTCCTCGAGCGTGTGGTGAGTCGTCACGATGCGGCAGTAGGACTCGCAGTAGGTGCCGAGCGTCCACTTGTTCTGGCGCATGGTCATCGTGTTGATGTGCGAGCGCGCACGGCCGGCATCAAGCGTGCCGGCGGCGACCTGTTCCATGAGGTCGTGCAGCTGGTCGAGCTCGGCGCGCAGCGCGTCGTGGACGTCGATCAGGTGCTGGCCAGAGGCTTGCTCGTGCGCGGTGTAGGTGCGGGCCGGGTCCGGCTGCGGCCCGCTCGGTCGCGTCGACTCGTCCCACGCAGCTCGCTCGCTGCGTCTGGTTCGGTCGTCCTGGGTCGCGACGACGGCGAACCGGCCGCGCGCGACCGTGGTGGCCGCGGCCCGGCCAGCGGTGATCGGGGCCGGCGGTCGTGACCGCTGGCCGGCCCGCTCGTCGGCGACGAGCTCGCGGACGGCGGGGGCGACCTCGGTGCCGAAGCGGCGCAGAGCGTCGGGGTCGTCGCCGCCGAGGATGAACGCGCTGATGCCGTCGGTGAGCGCGAGGTCGGCGAGTTCCTCGGCCCATTGCTCAGCGGGTCCCGCCAGCGGCCCGCGGCCGGTCGGCAGGAACTGTCCGCTGATATTGAGCAGGCGGCGGATGTCCACCGGCGAACGGCCGGCCTGCTCGGCCGCGTCGTCGATGGCGGCGTTGCCGGCCGCGAGGTCGCCGGGCTGAAGGTAGCCGAGGGACGGCAGCCAGCCGTCCGCCCGCCGTCCGGTGAGTTCGAGCATCCGGGGCTTGTACGCCCCGACCCAGATCCCGACTTTGTGCGCGGGCGCCGGTCCGCGTTTTGCGCCCTGCGCGGCGTGGAAGTCGCCGTCCACCCGGACGCCGCCGCGGGTCTCGGTATCCCAGATCTGTCGGATGACGTCGATGGCCTCGTCCACCGCCTGCACGGCTTGTTTGGACGTCAGCCGTCGTCCGCCCATGGCTTCGATGGCATCCCAGAACGCGCCGGCGCCGAGACCCAGTTCGATCCGGCCATGGCTGAGGAGGTCGAGGCTCGCGACGCTGCGGGCAAGCACGGCCGGCGGCCGCAGCGGCAGGTTCGTCACGTTCGCCGCCAGCGAGATGTCGGTGGTGCGAGCCGCGACGTAACTCATGAGCGTCCAGGTATCCAGGAACGCGGGCTGGTAGGGATGGTCCTGGAAGGTCACCAGGTCCAGCCCGACCGCCTCACAGAGCATCGCCAGCTCGACGGCCTGCTCGCTCGGACCGCTCGTCGGTGTCAGGAAAGACCCGAACATCAGCTCGTGGCCGTAGTCGGACATCGCGGCTCCTACTGCGTCAACGCTTCGGCCAGGCGCCGGTAGCCGTCGATGGGATCGTCGCCGTCGGCCCCGACGAGCTGGATCGCGACGTGATCCGCGCCGGAGTCGAGGTGCTGCCGGACCCGGGCCGCAGCCGTGGCCGCGTCTCCGTGGCCGACGAGCGCGTCGATGAGCGCATCGCTGCCGCCGGCGGCGAAGTCGTCGTCGCTCCAGCCGAGTCGGCGCAGGTTGGCGAGATAGTTGGTCAGCTCCAGGTACGGCTTGGCCACGGCTCGCCGGGCCAGGCTTCGAGCCGTGTCGGGGTCGGTCTCCACCACGATCTTCTGCTCGGGCGCGAGCAGGGGTCCCGGGCCGAGCAGCTCACGGGCCTGCCGCGTGTGCTCCGGAGTGGTCAGGTACGGATGCGCGCCGGCGCTGCGGTCGCGAGCCAGCGCGAGGACCTTCGGGCCCAGCGCAGCGAGCGCCCGTTCGTCCTGGGGGACGCCCTCGGCGTCCAGGACGTCGAGGTACTGGACGAGATTGCGGTAAGGACGCTGATAGTCGCTGGTGGCCTCGGGGTGGCCGACCCCGACTCCCAGCAGGAAGCGGCCAGGGAAGGCGGCGGTGATGCGACGGTGTGCGGTCGCGATCGTCCTGGCGTCGTCGGCCCAGATGTTCACGATCCCGGTGGCGACGACGAGGGACTCGGTGGCGCTCAGCAGTTCGTCGACGAGGCGCAGGTCTCCACCCGGCGAACTTCCGATCCAGACGGCGCCATAGCCCATGGACTCGACCTCGCGCGCGAGGTCGGCGCTGAGGCCGGCCTGACGTACCCAGATCCCGATCCTGCCGACTTGTGGTCGCACCGCGTGTCCTCTCCTAGGCAACGTCCTACCTAAGGACGACACCTCCGACGCACGGGACATTCCCGCGGCCCGCGCGGTGTGTCACGCGAGATCTTGCCGTCGCACCCAGACTTCCCGCACGAGCAGGAGAAGCACGGCGGCGATGGGCAGGGCCAGCAGCGCGCCGACGATGCCCGCGACCGTGCCGCCGACCAGGACGGCCACGATCGTGACGTACTCCGGCACATCGACCGACGACCGCATGACCCGCGGGTAGATCACATACCCCTCGACGATTTCGTACACGAGGTAGAACGCGATGCAGACGATGCCGATCGGCAGTGAGGTCGCCAACCCCACGAGGCACACACTGGCCGCGCCGATGATCGCGCCGACCAGCGGAACAAGATCGAGCAGCGCCACGAGTAGGGCCAAGGGCAGCGCGTACTCGCCCAGTCCCACGAGCAGCGTGAAGACCAACGTCACCGTTGCGGCGATGAACGCGACCAGCACCGAGCCGATCACGAACCCGCCGACGCGGCGGAGGATCTCGTCGCCGATTCGGCTCACTCGTTGGCGTCGGCTGGCCGGCGCCAACGAGTACGCGGCCCGGGTCAGCTGGGGGAGGGCGGCGAGGAAATAGAGCGTGAGGATGAAGACCACGACGAGCCCGAAAACGATGTTGATCGCCGATAGCCCGACGCTGAAAATCGTGTCCACTGTCGCCTTGGTGAAGTCCGGGCTCTGGATCTTGTTCTCGAGTCTGGCGATGAAATGGTATTTCGCGTCGAAGTGCGCGACGCTGCGGTTGCGGCGCAGGTCTTCGAGCAACTGCGGTGCGTCGTCGATGAACGAGCGCAATTGCGCGCGCACCGTGCTTCCGATCACGAGGATGAGCACGGTCAGTCCGGTCAGGACTACGACGGCCACTGCGGTGACAGCCCAGGCCCGCTTCAACCCTCGGTGCAGCGCGAATTCCACCAGCGGATTCAGACCGATCGCCAGGAACGTCGCGATCAGGACGAGGGTGAGTGCGGACGACGCTTCGCGCACCGCGAATCCCAAGAGCAGGGCGGCGAGTGCTCCGAGGGTCCAGAGGAACCCCTGGTAGAACGGCGCGCGCCGCGACAGCGGCGGACCGGGTTCGCCGAACGAGCTCTCGGTGCCGTCCTCGGCGCCCGCGGTCTTGGTCATCGGCCAACCCTAAGGCGTCACGGCGCGCGAACGGCCCACCCGCCTGACGCGGCAGCGACCGCGGCCGAGGGACACGCCGAGCGCGCGCATCCCGTCAACCACTACGTCCGATTCGGGGACGCGCCGTGATCATCCAGGTGGCGCGAAGAACTCGAGAGCAATGCCATCCGGATCGCGGAAGGACACACCGGAGCCGTAATGGGCATCGACGATCCCGCCGTGCGTGATGCCGAGCTCGTCCAGCCGGCTGGCCCAGGTCTGCAGCTCGGCGCGGTCGGAGCACGTGAACGCGATGTGATCGAGGCCCGTGCGATGCTCGTCGAACTTGTCGGTCGCGGCCTGCTGATGAGCATGCAGGCCGAGCAGCTGCCCGCCCGCGAGGGCGAACACGGTGTGGTGAAAGCCGCCGATCTCCTCATCCTCGTCCAGGACGGGCGCCGAGCCGAGCAACTGCTCGTACCAGCGCGTACTTCGCTGGAGGTCAGTCACGGTTACGGCGACGTGGGTGATAGCTGGAAATTCCGGCATTGCGGACCCCCTCGTTGGCAATGGTCTCGCTGAGTCTCGGCCGTGAAGCGCGGATCCACAACGTCTGATCGCGGTCTGCCAGAGTGATGCCATGCGAGCGATGGCGCGGTGGGTTGTGCTGCACGGGCTGGGCCGGGTGGCCACCCGGCGGTGGGCGGCGCAGGGTGATCCGCAGGCGCGCCTCATCGCGGACCCGTCCGTGCGGGCCGATCCATTCCCCGTCTACGAGCAGATCCGCGCGGCGGGCGAGCTCAGCCTGACCCGGATCGGGCTGGTGACGGCGACGCACGCGATCGCGCATTCGGTACTGCGCTCGGACGACTTTCGCACGACGTCGGTGAGTTCGAGCGTCTTGCCGCGGTTGCGCTGGATCGAGCGGGCCACCCGGACCGGCGCGCTCCACCCGCTGGAGCCGCCCTCGCTGCTGTCGGTCGATCCGCCGGCGCACACGCGGTATCGCACCCTGGTGTCGTCGGTCTTCACCGCCCGGGCGGTGGCGGCGATGCGGGACAACGTGCAGGTGGTCGCCGACCGGTTGCTCGACCAGCTGGCCGCGGAGACCGGGCCGGTGGACATCGTCGCGCGCTATTGCGCCCAGCTGCCGGTCGCGATCATCAGCGACATCCTCGGCGTCGCCGATATCGACCGCGAGCGGGTGCTGCAGTTCGGCGAGCGCGCCGCGCCCGGTCTCGACTTCGCCCTGACCTACGGTCAGTTCCGCAGTGTCGAACGTGGTCTGCTGGGATTCGACCGCTGGCTGGGCGCGCACATGACGAAGCTGCGGCGGGCACCGGGCGACGACCTGATGAGCAAGCTGATCCACGCCACGGTCGACGGGCAGCACCTGAGCGACGAGGAGCTGCGGGCCACCGCCGGGCTCGTCCTGGCCGCCGGGTTCGAGACGACCGTCAACCTGCTCGGCAGCGGCGTGCGCCTCCTCGTCGACAATCCCGGCCAGCTCGAGGAACTGCACAGCGAACCGGCGCACTGGTTGAACGCGGTCGACGAGATCCTGCGCGTCGAGTCACCGGTCCAGATGACGGCCCGCGTCGCTAATCGTGATCTCGACATCGCCGGCCGTGACGTCCCGAAGGACTCGTTCGTCGCCCTCATCCTGGCGGGCGCGAACCGCGACCCGCTTGTGTTCACCGAGCCGAACGTTTTCGACGTGCGCCGGGAGAACGCGGGCCGGCACCTGGCGTTCTCCGGAGGTCGGCACTTCTGTCTCGGTGCCGCGCTCGCCCGGCTCGAGGGCGAGGTCGGCCTGCGTCGCCTGTTCGAGCGCTTCCCGCAGCTCGCCCTGGCCGGCACCGGAACCCGCCGTCCGACGCGGGTGCTCCGCGGCTGGGCCGCGCTGCCCGTTCGACTGACCCCAGCCGGCGTCCCCACCGCAGCCGGCTGACGCCGGCGCCTCGCATCAGGAAGGTTCGGTCCCATGAGAGCGGTCAGCTGCAAGGACGCGAAGCTCGAAGTCGTCGACCTACCCGCACCGGTGCCCGGGCCGGGACAGTTCCTGATCAAGGTGTTGCGCTGCGGCATCTGCGGCTCGGACCTGCACGCCCGGGATCACTGCGACGAACTCGCTGACATCACCAGCGAGGTCGGCTACGACGGGATCTTCCGAACCGATCAGGCCGTGGTGCTCGGCCACGAGTTCTGCGGCGAGATCCTCGACCACGGTCCCCGGTCGCGGCCGTCGCTGCGGGCCGGGACGCGTGTGGTGGCGTTTCCGCTGCTGCGGCAGGGCGAGGAGATCCACCCGACCGGCTTGTCGGCCGCCGCGCCCGGCGGGTACGCCGAGCAGATGCTGGTCGAGCAGTCATTGGCGTTCGCCGTCCCCAACGGACTCTCCACCGAGTTGGCGGCCCTCACCGAACCCATGGCGGTCGGCCTGCACGCCGTCCGCCGCAGTGAGATCACGAAGCGCCAGGTCGCGATCGTCATCGGCTGCGGCCCGGTCGGCCTGGCCGTCATCTGCATGCTCAAAGCCAGCGGCGTGCGCTCGGTCATCGCCAGTGACTTCTCCTCGGGACGGCGCGCGCTCGCCACCGCCTGCGGTGCGGACATCGTGATCGATCCCGCGGTGGACTCGCCCTTTGCGTCGGCCGGGGGACACGGGCACCTGGAGTCGGCGCCCGAGGTGTTCGAGCTCGCGGTCGGGGCGATGGAGAAGTTGCGCCGCCTACCGCTGGTGCCCTGGCACCGGGTCTACCAGGCCGCCGAGGCCGTGGGCGCCACCAAGCCGAAGCACCCCGTGATCTTCGAATGCGTCGGCGTGCCCGGGGTGATCGACCAGCTCCTCACCGGCGCACCCTTGTTCTCGCGGGTCGTCGTGGTCGGCGTGTGCATGCAGCCGGACCGCATCCGGCCGGCCATGGCGATCAACAAGGAGATCGATCTGCGCTTCGTCCTCGGCTACACACCGCTGGAGTTCCGCGACTCCCTCCACCTGCTCGCCGAGGGCAAGGTGAACGCCGACCCGGTCGTCACCGGGGTTGTCGGACTACCGGGCGTCGAGAGCGCGTTCACCGCGCTGCGGGATCCGGAAACCCACGCCAAGATCCTCATCGACCCCATGAGCACGGCGGTCCAACCGGTGCGGGCGGCGACCTCGGCCTAGGCCGGTCGGGGCCGGGACGGCGGCGCTAACCGCCGGCCATTGCCCCGACCACCATGAACGGTTCCTTGCCCTGCGCCACGGCGTCGGGCAGCGGATCGTCCGGGAGGTCGTGGGACAGGTCTTCCTCACAGGCGAAGAACCGCACGAACGCCCGCCGCTCGCCGGTGTTGACATCCTGCATCGTGCCGCGCAGCACCGGGTACTGCGACTCGACCGCGTCGAGCACGGCCCGCTGGGTGGCTGCGGCATCCACCACCAGCTCCCGGTCGCAGTGCGCGAGCTGGCGCAGGTGTGCGGGCAGCAGGACCCGGATCACGGCAAGGTCTGCACTTCCACCGACAGCACGGCCGGAAGGTCGCGCACGATCGGGGCCCAGCTGTCACCGGAGTCGGCCGAGGCATACACCTGCCCGCCCGTCGTCCCGAAATAGACGCCGCACTCGGGCAACGAGTCGACCGCCATCGCGTCGCGCAGGACGTTGACGAAGCAGTTTTCCTGCGGCAGCCCCTTCGTCAACGGCTCCCATTCCTGGCCGCCGGTGCGGCTGCGGTAGACCCGCAGCTTGCCCTCCGGCGGGAAATGGTGCGAGTCGCTCGTGATCGGGACGACGTAGATCGTCTCCGGCTCGTGGGCGTGCACGCCGATCGGGAAGCCGAAGTCGCTCGGCAGGTTCCCGCTGACCTCATCCCAGCTGTCGCCACCGTCGTCGGTGCGCATGACGTCCCAGTGCTTCTGCATGTACAGCGTCTCGGGCCGCGACGGGTGCATCGCGAGGTTGTGCACGCAGTGCCCGACCTCGGCGGCCGGGGAGGGGATGCCGTCGGACAGCAAGCCCTGGTTGACCGGCTGCCACGACGTGCCGCCGTCGTCGGTGCGGAACACCCCGGCCGCCGAGATCGCGACGAACATCCGCTGCGAATTCTTCGGGTCGAGGATGATCGTGTGCAGGCACATCCCACCGGCCCCGGGTTGCCATTTCGACCCCGACCCGTGCTCGCGCAGCCCCCGCAACTCCGCCCAGCTCGCGCCGCCGTCCGTCGACCGGAACAGCGCCGCGTCCTCGACCCCGGCGTACACGGTGTCCTTGTCCGTCAGTGACGGCTCGAGGTGCCAGACGCGGGCGAACTCCCACGGGTGCGGCGTCCCGTCGTACCACTGGTGCGTCCCTGGCACGCCGGCGTAGTTGAAGTCCTTGCCCACCGGCTCCCAGGTCTTGCCACCATCGTCGGAGCGCTGGATCAGCTGACCGAACCAGGCCGTGGACTGCGAGGCGTACAGCCGATCGGGATCGACCGGCGAGCCGGTGACGTGGTACACCTCCCAGCCCGGAAACCGCGGTTCGCTGACGTCCCAGGTCTGCCGCTTCTCATCCGACGTCAGGACGAAGGCGCCCTTGCGCGTGCCGACCAGGACCCGTACACCGCTCATTGCCCCACCTGACTCGAGTGCGTGTTGAAGATGGGCCGCCCGGCGGCAAACTCATCGCGCCCAGAATCTACGACTTCCCCCTGACGACCGTCCAGACATCTCGTGGCGGCGGGCCGCGGGGAAGTTTCGGTTCGCGATG
>DATAQD010000154.1:0-13193 GCA_036264855.1 Jatrophihabitans sp.
GACGGCATCCCGTTCGACCGGGACGGGCTGCTGCTCTGGATCGCGATCGGGCTCGCAGCGTTCTGCATCGGTCGGCACCCGGTCTGGCTGCTCTGGGTGGCGCTCGACTTCCTTCCGTTTGCCCTGGTGCTGCTCGCCTACGACTACCTGCGCGGATTGTCCGACACCTTTGGTATGCCGACGTGGTGGCATCCGCAGATCGACGTCGACAAGTTCCTGTTCTTCGGCACCCAACCGACGGTCTGGCTGCAGGAGCATCTGAAGTACGTCCACTACGACCCGGCCCAGCGGACCTACGTCGGGGTCCAGTGGTACGACCTCGTGGTCTGCGTCAGTTACTACTCCTTCTTCTTCCTGCCCTACGTAATGGCCGGCGTGATGTGGCTGCGCAGCCGCGTCGACTTCTACCGCTGGTCGCTGCGCTTCGTCAGCCTGTCGTTCCTGTCCTTCGGGCTCTTCCTGCTCATCCCGGCGGCCCCGCCGTGGGCGGCGGCGCTGTGCACGAGCGCGGACGTCGCCAACCATCCCAACGACCCGCCGTGCATGGCGGTGTCAGCGCACGCGGTTCCCGGCAACGTGCTCGGGGCATTCACGACCCACCAGCCGGGCGCGAACCCGTACATCGAACGCATCGCGGGGGACAGCTTCTTCAAACTGCACCTCAGCGCGGCGCACGGTCTGTGGACCCGGGGGTTCCTGTCGGCGGACGCGGTCGCCGCGGTGCCGTCCCTGCACGTCGCCGGCACGGTGTTGTTCTGCATCTTCATGTGGCGCCGGCTGAACAGGTGGTGGCGGCCCTTCCTCGTCGGCTACCCGCTGGTGATGATGTTCAGCCTGGCCTACGCCGGCGAGCACTACGTGGCCGACGGGATCGCAGGCGCGCTCACCGCGTGGCTCATCCACGGGCTGGCCAATCGCATCGAGCGGTGGCGGGAGCGGCGCCGCGGCCCGGATACCCTGGAATCTCCGACCGATTCGATCCAGGAGTCTTCGTGCCCGCCGACCCATCCGCTGCCCGCAACGACGCCGTCGTCAACCTGAGCAAGCGGCGCGGATTCGTCTTCCCGTCCAGCGAGATCTACGGCGGCAGCCGTTCGGCCTGGGACTACGGCCCGCTCGGCGTCGAGCTCAAGGAGAACGTGCGGCGCCAGTGGTGGCGATCGATGGTGACCAGCCGCGACGACATCGTCGGCCTCGACTCCGCGGTGATCCTGGCGCCGCAGGTCTGGGAGGCATCCGGCCACGTCGCCACGTTCTCCGACCCGCTGACCGAGTGCCAGCACTGCCATCGTCGCTACCGCGCCGACCACCTCGAGGAGGAGTTCGAGGCCCGCAAGGGGCGTCCGCCGAAGGACGGACTCGCCGAGGTGGCCTGCCCCAACTGCGGCACCCGCGGCCAGTGGACCGAGCCCAAGCAGTTCAGCGGCATGCTGCGGACCTACCTCGGACCGGTCGAGGACGAGTCCGGGCTGCACTACCTGCGCCCCGAGACCGCGCAGGGGATCTTCGTCAACTTCCTCAACGTCATGACCACGGCACGCAAGAAGCCACCGTTCGGGATCGCCCAGACCGGCAAGAGCTTCCGCAACGAGATCACGCCCGGGAATTTCATCTTCCGCACTCGCGAGTTCGAGCAGATGGAAATGGAGTTCTTCGTCGAGCCGGGCACCGACGAGTCCTGGCACGAGTACTGGCTCGAGCAGCGGTGGAACTGGTACGTCGACCTCGGCATCGATCCGGACGACCTGCGCTACTTCGAGCACCCGACCGAGAAGCTGAGCCACTACTCGAAGCGAACCGTCGACATCGAGTACCGCTTCCGCTTCGGCGGATCGGAGTTCGCCGAGCTCGAGGGCATCGCCAACCGGACCGACTTCGACCTCTCGACGCACTCGGAGCACTCCGGTGCCAATCTCACCTATCTCGACCCGGTGACGAACGAGCGATACACGCCCTACGTCATCGAGCCGGCTGCCGGGCTGACCCGCGCCGTGCTCGCCTTCCTGCTCGACGCGTACACCGAGGACGAGGCGCCCAATGCCAAGGGCGCGCTGGAGAAGCGCACCGTGTTGCGCCTCGACAAGCGCCTCGCCCCGGTCAAGGCCGCGGTGCTGCCGCTCTCGCGCAACGCCGACCTCTCGCCCGTCGCGCGCGACCTGGCCACAGCGCTGCGCAAGAGCTGGAATGTCGAATTCGACGACACGCAGGCGATCGGGCGCCGGTATCGACGTCAGGATGAGATCGGGACGCCGTTCTGCGTCACCGTCGACTTCGACACCCTCGACGACCAGGCGGTCACCGTCCGCGAGCGTGACTCGATGAAGCAGGAACGCATCGGTGTCGACCAGGTCGAGCGCTACCTCGCCGCGCAGCTGCCGGGCTGCTGATGGTCACCGCCGCATCATGACCGCGACCGCCACCACCGCGCTGGGGCTGTCCCCACGCATCGTCGCCGACCCACCGGTCGTGCTCGCGCCGATGGCCGGCATCACCAACACCGCGTTCCGCCGCTTGTGCCGCGAGGCGATGGCCTCCCAGCTCGCGCCCGGTCAGGCGGGCGGGTTGTTCGTGAGCGAGATGATCACGACGCGGGCCCTCGTCGAGCGGAACGCGAAGACGATGCAGCTGATCCGCTTCGAGCCGGACGAGTCCCCGCGCAGCATCCAGCTCTACGGCATCGATCCGGATGTCGTCGGCCAGGCGGTGCGGATGATCCTCGACGAGGATCTCGCCGATCACATCGACCTCAACTTCGGCTGCCCGGTGCCGAAGGTGACGCGCAAGGGCGGCGGGGCGGCGCTGCCCTGGCGGATCGGGCTGTTCGGCGACATCGTGACGACGGCGGTGCGCGAGGCCCGCGCGGCCATGCCCGTCACGGTCAAGATGCGGGTCGGCATCGACGCCGACCACGCCACGTATCGCGAAGCCGGCCTGCGCGCCCAGGACGCCGGGGTCGCCCACGTCGCCCTGCACGGACGCACCGCGGCCGAGTACTACGGCGGGCACGCCGACTGGTCGACGATCGCCGAGCTGGCCGACCTGCTCGACATCCCGGTGCTGGGCAACGGCGACATCTGGGAGGCCGACGACGCGGTGCGGATGGTGCGCGAGACGGGGTGCGCCGGCGTCGTGGTCGGGCGGGGATGCCTCGGCCGGCCCTGGCTGTTCGCCGATCTCGCGGCGGCCTTCGCCGGCCGGGACGACCGGGCCCGTCCGCGCCTCGGCGCCGTGGCCGCGATGATGCACCGGCACGCCGAGCTGCTCGCCGACTGGCTCGGCGAGTCGCGCGGCGTGACTGAATTCCGCAAGCACGTCGCGTGGTACCTCAAGGGCTTCGCGGTCGGCGGCGGGCTACGGGCGGCGATGGCGTCGGCGTCGTCGATCGCCGAGCTGGACGACCTGCTGGCCCGGCTCGATCCGGCCGAGCCGTTCCCGGACGTCGTGCTCGGTCAACCGCGCGGCCGGACGAGCGCCGGGCGCGGCGTGTCGCTGCCCGAGGGGTGGCTCGACTCGCGCAATTCCCGGGACGTGCCGGACGGCGCCGAAATGGCCGACGGCGGCGGCTGAGCGCTACCCGGCCGGATGTCCCTGCGCGGGCGCCCGGTCATCGCCCGACTGGTCCCCGGCCAGCTGCTTGGCCTGCTCGATGACCGATGCTTCGTCGCCCTCCTCGTCGTGCGGGCCGGGGATCTCGCTGGTCCCGTCGACCGCGGTGCCCGAGTAGAGGCCGTCGTCGGGATCGAAATCGAGCTTGTCGCGGTCGAGGTATTCCTGCCCGTCACCCTCACGGACCGCGGAGAGGTCCACCTTGTCGTCCGGGCTGCGCTCCTGCGTCGGCTGCTGGCTGGATTCCTGCTCGCTGTCCATAGGTGGTCTCCTACCCGGTTGAGTGGCGCGGTTACGCACCCGGCTCCACCCGGGCGGCCTAGGGGAAGGCCGGGAGGAGTTCCCGCTCGCGCTGGTCCTTCTCCTCGGGCGAACCCACGTAGGGGCCGGGCTTCGGGCGCGGCCCGCCGCCCGGGAACGCCAGGCGCAGGATGGTGCGTTGCACGGTGCCCCACTGCTTGTGCAGCGGGCCGGTGTTGTAGGGCAGCCCGTACTTCTCGCAGATCTGCTTCACCCGGGGCGCGATCTGCTGGTACCGCGAGCTCGGCATGTCCGGGTACAGGTGGTGCTCCACCTGGAAGGACAGGTTGCCGGCCATGACGTGGAACAGCGGCCCACCGTCGATGTTGGCCGCCCCGATGAGCTGCCGGACGTACCAGCCTCCCCGCGACTCGTTCTCGACCTCTTCCTCGGTGAACATGAAGGTCTGGTCCGGGAAGTGCCCGCAGAAGATGATCGCGTTCGACCAGACATTGCGCACGACGTTGGCGACTGCGTTGGCCTTCAACGTCGACTTGTAGTTGCGGCCGGACAGTGCCGGGTAGGCGATGTAATCCTTGAGGATCTGCCGGCGGGCCTTGCGGCCGATGCCCTTGAGCTCGTCCCAGACCTGCTTCTGCGACTTCTCGCCGCGCTTGATCTTTTCGAAGTCGAGGTCGTGCAGCGCGACGCCCCACTCGAACGCCGCCATCAGGATCACGTTGCCAATCGGCTGCAAGAGGTACCCGGCGTGCCACTTCTGCCGCGGGTCGACCCGGAAGATCTCGTAGCCGACGTCCTTGTCCTTGCCGATGATGTTGGTGTACGTGTGGTGGACGTAGTTGTGCGAGTGCTTCCAGGCCGCGGCCGGCGAGGCGGTGTCCCAGTCCCACGTCGACGAGTGGATGGTCGGGTCGTTCATCCAGTCCCACTGCCCGTGCATGACGTTGTGCCCGATCTCCATGTTCTCGAGAATCTTGGCGATCGACAGCCCGGCCGTCCCGATCAGCCACGCCGGCTTGAACTTGGAGAACACCAGCACCGCGCGAGACACCAGCCCCAGCTGGCGGTGCAGCTTGATCATGTTGCGGATGTAGCGCGCGTCGACCTCGCCGAGGTCGCTGAACACCTCGTCGTGCAGCGCGTCGAATTCCTGGCCGATCTTCTCGATCTGCTCGTCGGTCAGCTGGTACAGCGGGTTGGCGGGGTCGTAGGGCTTCGCGGGGCGTTGCGGCATGGGCCGGTCCTCTCTACAGGTCGATTTCGATGTGGCCTTCGGGGGCGTTGATGCAGGTGCGGACCATCTGGCCGCTGGCTTCGGTGATCGCGCCGGTGCGAACGTCGCGGACCGCGCCGTCCTTGAGCCGCCCGACGCAGGTGTGGCAGATGCCCATCCGGCAGCCGAAGGGCAGCGTGGCGCCGGCCTGCTCGCCGCCGACCAGGATCGACACGCCGGGGCCGCATTCGGCCGCGCAGTCCGTCACCCGGAAATGGACGCTGCCCCCGTCGCCCTCACCGCCGCCGTTGCCGATGACGGGCTGGAACCGCTCGGTGTGCAGGTGCCCGGAGCGGCCCTCGTCCTCATACCGTTCCTCGACGGCCTCGATGAGCCCGCGCGGGCCGGACAGGAAGGTCTCTCGTTCGCGCCAGTCGGGGCACAGCTCGTCGAAGTCGTCCGGGGTCAGCCGTTTGCGGTCCTCGGTGTGGATCTCGACGAGCTGGTATCCGGGTCGCCGCTCGGCGGTCGACCGCAGCAGATTCCCGAAGATCATGTCGTCGGCGTTGCGGGAGCTGTGGATGTGGACCGCGTCGTCGAGGGCGTCGCGGCGGTCGAGCTCGCGCAGCATGCTCAGGACCGGGGTGATGCCGCTGCCCGCGGACAGGAACAAAGTCCGCTCGGGCAGCGGGTCCGGCAGCGTGAACTCACCCTCGATGTCGCCGAGGAAGACCGGCTGGCCGGGACGCACTTGTCGGGTGAAGACCGGAGACATCCGGCCGCCCTCGGTGTGCTTCACGGTGATGCTGACGACGCCTTCGGGATGCCCCGGATCCGACGTGATCGTGTAGGCCCGCCAGTGGCGGATCCCGTCGATCTCCATGCCGATGCGCAGGTACTGACCCGGTTGGTGGGTCGGCCACGCGAAATTCGGCTTGATGACGATGGTGGCGGCACCGCCGTTCTCGGGCCGGACCCGGATGACCTCGCCGGTGAGCTCGCGGGTGGACCATCGCGGCTTGACGAGCGCGAAGTAGTCGTCGGGCAGCAGGGGCGTCGTGAGGGCCCGGCCGAGGCTGGACACCTTCTGCCGCGCCCACGACACAGTGGGCGTAGCGCTCGTTTCGACCATTTGCCGACCTCCCCTGACATATCCCCTTCGACCGAAACATTTTCAGTGCACACCTGTCAACTGAGGTGGTGATACCCGTCCCGCCTGTTCGGGTATCGCGCACGTCGGCCTAGGCTCACGACACAGCCCGCGTCGCGACCGACGGAGAACGCCCATGCCGCCCTCGAACAAATTCGTGTACGACTTCGCCGAGGGAAACCGAGACCTCAAGGATCTGCTCGGCGGCAAGGGCGCCAACCTGGCTGAGATGACAAATCTGAAGCTGCCGGTGCCACCGGGCTTCACGATCACCACCGAGGCCTGCCGGGCGTACCTGAAGAGCGGCCGCGAGCCCGAGGAGCTCGGCCACGAGGTCAGCGAGCACCTGGTCGCGCTCGAGAAGGCCATGGGCAAGTCGCTCGGCCAGCCTGACGACCCGCTGCTGGTATCGGTGCGTTCGGGCGCCAAGTTCTCGATGCCCGGGATGATGGAGACCGTCCTCAACATCGGACTGAACGACCAGTCCGTGCGCGGGCTGGCCAAGCAGTCGGGCAACGAACGGTTCGCCTTCGATTCCTACCGGCGGCTCATCCAGATGTACGGCAAGACCGTCCTCGGCATCAATGGGGAGCACTTCGAGGACGTCCTCGACGCGGCCAAGAAGGCCAAGGACACCCAGAACGACCTCGACCTCGACGCCGAAGACCTGCGGGTCGTCGTCGAGAAGTTCAAGAACGTCGTGATCGAGCACGCCGGCCGGCCGTTCCCGCAGGAACCGCGTGAGCAGATGGATCTCGCCGTGCGGGCCGTGTTCGACTCGTGGAATACCGACCGGGCCGTCATCTACCGCCGGCAGGAGCGCATCCCGGCCGACCTCGGCACCGCCGTCAATATCTGCGCGATGGTGTTCGGCAACCTGGACATGGAGTCCGGAACAGGCGTCGCGTTCACCCGCGACCCGGCGAGCGGCGCCCAGGGGGTGTACGGGGACTACCTGCAGAACGCACAGGGCGAGGACGTGGTCGCCGGGATCCGCAACACGGTGCCGCTGGCCGACCTGGAGAAGATCGACAAGAAGTCCTACGACGAGCTGATGCAGATCATGCAGACCCTCGAGGAGCACTACAAGGATCTTTGCGACATCGAGTTCACGATCGAGCGCGGCAAGCTGTGGATGCTGCAGACCCGGGTCGGTAAGCGCACCGCGGGGGCCGCGTTCCGGATCGCCACCCAGCTCGTCGACCAGGGCCTGATCGACATGGACGAGGCGGTATCCCGGGTCACCGGCGCGCAGTTGGCGCAGCTCATGTTCCCGCGCTTCGACGACTCCGCGCAGCGCAAGATGATCGCGAAGGGCATGAACGCCTCGCCCGGCGCCGCCGTCGGCAAGGTGGTGTTCGACTCCTACACCGCCGTCAAGTGGTCACGATCCGGCGAGGCCGTGATCCTCGTGCGCCGCGAGACCAACCCGGACGACCTCAACGGCATGATTGCCGCGACCGGGATCCTGACCTCGCGTGGCGGCAAGACGAGCCATGCGGCGGTCGTCGCCCGGGGCATGGGCAAGACCTGCGTGTGCGGTGCGGAACAGCTCAAGGTCGACACCAAGAAGCGCGTCGTCTACGCGCCGGGCGGGATCGAGATCCACGAGGGCGACATCATCTCGATCGACGGCACGTCCGGCGAGGTGTTCCTGGGCGAGGTCCCGGTGAGCGCCTCCCCGGTGGTGCAGTACTTCGAGGAAGGGCTGGCCGACGACGCGGACGAGCTCGTGAGAGCCGTGCACCGGATCATGAGCCACGCCGACGGCGCCCGCCGGATGTCCGTGCGCGCCAACGCCGACACGGCCGAGGACGCCGCCCGGGCCCGCCGCTTCGGCGCCCAGGGCATCGGCCTCTGCCGGACCGAGCACATGTTCCTGGGCGAGCGCCGGCACCTGGTCGAGCGGTTGATCCTGTCCGACACCGACGCCGACCGCGACCGTGAGCTGGCCGAACTGCTGCCGCTGCAGCGGGAGGACTTCGTCGGCATCCTCGAGGCGATGGACGGGCTGCCGGTCACGATCCGGTTGCTCGACCCGCCGCTGCACGAATTCCTGCCCGACATCACCGAGCTGTCCGTGCGGGTGGCCGTGGCCGAGGCCCGCGGCGAGGAGCGCGAGGGCGATCTGCGGATGCTTCAGGCGGTGCACCGGCTGCACGAGCAGAACCCGATGCTCGGCCTGCGCGGCGTCCGCCTCGGCGTGGTCATTCCCGGCCTGTTCGAGATGCAGTCGCGGGCGATCCTCGAGGCTGCCGCGCAGCGGATCAAGGACGGCGGGGTGCCGCGCGTCGAGATCATGGTGCCGCTCGTGGCCAACGTCCAGGAGTTCGAAACCGTCAAGCACGCGATCATCGACGTCGCCCGCGAGGTCCGCGCCGAGACCGGCGTGCATCTGGAATTCCTCGTCGGGACGATGATCGAGCTGCCCCGGGCGGCCCTGACCGCGGACGCGATCGCCGAGTCCGCCGAGTTCTTCTCCTTCGGCACGAACGACCTCACCCAGACGACGTGGGGCTTCTCCCGCGACGACGTCGAGGCGGCGTTCTTCTCCGCCTATCTCGAGAAGGGCATCTTCGGCGTCAGCCCGTTCGAGTCGCTGGACGTCGAGGGGGTCGGGGAGCTGATCCGGATCGCGGCCGAACGCGGCCGGTCCCGGCGCCCGGGGCTCAAGCTGGGCGTGTGCGGCGAGCACGGTGGCGACCCGGACTCGGTGCACTTCTTCGAACGCGTGGGCCTGGACTACGTGTCCTGCTCGCCGTTCCGGGTACCGGTGGCGCGGCTCGAGGCCGGGCGTTCGGTGAGCGATGACTGACGCCGCAGACGCGGTTCTGGCCCGGGCCGACGAGTGGCAGCAGGTGCTTGAAGCGCGCGACGTCGAGGGCATCCAAGACTTCCTGCACGACGACTACGCCCTAGTGCTGGTGCATCCCGCCCAAGCCACCGTCCCGCGGTCGGGGTGGCTGCAGATGCTGCCCGACTACGTGGTGCACAGCTGGGAGATTCACTCCCGGCTCGTCGACGTCGACCGCGACACCGCGATGGTGCTGACCCTCGGCACCCAGCAGGCCACCGTTCTCGGTGCCGACCGAAGTGGGCGCTTCGCGATCTCGGACTGCTGGCGGCTCGGGGACGACGGGCGGTGGCGGGTGTGGCGTCGGCATTCGACTCCGCTGTCCGCCGGGGTCATGCCCAGCGCCTGAGCGCCGAGCGGTCAGCTTCGCAGCGCGGTGTAGACCGCCGCGATGTCGTCCCCGTCGTGCCCGTTCTCACCCGCGCGGTCGAACAGCGCCCGCACGCCGCGAACCAGGTCCTCGGACACGCCCGCGGCCCGCGCGGCGTCGGCGATCAGGCCGAGGTCCTTGCGTCCGCCGTCCATACCGAAGGCCGGCGTGAAGTCGCCCGCCAGCATGGCCCGGCCCTTGACCCGGGCGTACGCGCTGTCCGAGGGGCCGCCCTCGATGGCTTCCAGGAACTTCTCGGGATCGACGTCGAGTGCAATGGCCAGGGCGAGCGACTGGGCGGTCGCCGCGGTGATCGACAGGATCCAGGCGTTGGCGACCAGTTTGAGCGCGCTCGCCTGCCCGATCCGCTCGCCGGCGTGGACCGTCTTGGTCCCGATCGCGTCCAGGACCGGCCGCACCCGCTCGATCAGCGCGCCCTCGCCCGAGACCAGCGCAACGAGCTTGCCCTGTTCGGCCGGCTGCTTCGTGCCGAGGACCGGCGCATCGAGCAGGGCCGTGCCGTCGGCCGCCTCGGCGATGCGGGCGATGCCCTCGACGCCGACGGTCGAGGATTGCAGCCAGACGGCGTTGCCGGCGGCCCTGACCAGCTCGGCGGTCACGTCCAGGACCGCGGCCACGTCGAACAGGATCGTCACGACGGCGTCGGCCCCGCGGACGGCGTCGGAGACCGAGTCCGCGACCGTGATCCCGTCGGCGGCCAGCGGTTGCGCCCGGGACTTCGTCCGGTTCCAGGCGGTGACCTCGAGCCCGGCGCGTTGCATCGAGCGGGCCATGCCCGCGCCCATTGTGCCGGTCCCCAGGAGCGCAACCTTCATACCCCCAGTTTCCCAGATCGACCCTCGGGGCGGCAGGTACCGTCGAGGATGTGTTTCGCCGCAGGTCCCGAGCCGAGGCCGCCGCGCCGGACGTCAGCGCATTGACGCTCCGGGGACGCCCGCCCGCCGGCTCCACGCTGGTACTGCCCTCCCTGGCGTTGATCGAGCAGCTGCTCGACGAGTTCGGCCTCAAGCACGTCATCGACGACGACGGCGACCTCGCGGTCCGGTGGGAGAAGTGCACGATCTACTTCTTCTTCCGCGGCGATCACGGCGAGATGCTGCGGGCCCGGGCTTACCTCAACCGATGGTTCGACGTCGACATGCGCACCATGCTGACCGTCGTGCTGGACGAGTGGAACCGGACGCGGGCGATGCCGAAGGCATTCACGGTGCTGCCCGACGAGGGTCTGGTGGGAATCTGCGGTGAGCAGGTCTTCGACTTCGCGCCGGGCGCGACGCGCGATCAGATCAAGTTCACGGTGGGCGTCTGGATCGAGACGCTGCTGCACTTCGCGGAGTGGGTCGACGAGCAGTTGTAGCGGCGGGGCGGCGACCGGGCTCGGTACGGTGCGGCGGTGAGTCTCTACGGCGCCGACGCCCGGGCCCGGTGGGTCGTCGAGCCGCCCAAGCGGGCCGGTGCCGAGGTCGGCGCGACGCTGCGCGGCGACTTCGCCCGCGATCGCGCCCGGGTGCTGCACTCGTACGCGTTCCGGCGGCTGGCCGACAAGACCCAGGTGGTCGTCCCGGGCGAGGACGACTTCCCTCGCACCCGGCTCACGCACTCGCTCGAGGTCGCCCAGATCGGCCGCGAGATCGCCGCCGCCCTGGGCTGCGACGCGGACGTCGTCGACACCGCCGGCCTCGCCCACGACATCGGCCACCCGCCGTTCGGGCACAACGGCGAGACCGCCCTCGACAAGGCCGCGAACCCGTGTGGCGGCTTCGAGGGCAACGCGCAGACGCTGCGGGTGCTGACCCGGCTCGAGGCGAAGGTCGTGCGCGAGTCCGGTCAGCCGGCCGGGCTCAACCTCACGCGCGCGGTGCTCGACGCCACCTGCAAGTACCCGTGGGCGCAGCGGCCGGACACCCCGAAGTACGGCCACTATGCCGCGGACCGGGAGGCGTTCGACTGGGTGCGAGCCGGCGCTGACGACGGTCGCCGGTGCCTCGAGGCGCAGGTGATGGACTGGGCCGACGACGTTGCCTACTCCGTCCACGACGTCGAGGACGGGATCCACGCCGGCCTGATCCGGCTCTCGTCCGTCGACGACGAGGCTCGGGCGGCGCTGTGCCAGATCGCCGCCGAGCAGTACTCGGCGCGCTCGGCGGCCGAACTCGAGCCGGTGCTGGACGCCCTGCTGACGTTGCCGACCCTGCGCGACCTGGCCGACTACGACGGCTCGTACCGCGCGCAGGCCGCGGCCAAGCGGGCGACCAGCGAGCTCACCGGTCGCTTCGCCGGGGCGGCGGTCGTGGCGACTCGCGCGCAGCACGGCACCGGACCGTTGGCGCGCTACGACGGAGACCTGATCGTGCCGGCCGACATCGCGGCCGAGTGCGCGCTGCTCAAAGCCGTTGCGGTGCACTACGTGATGCGCCGGCGCGGGACGGTGCAGCGGCAGGCCGGGCAGCGCCAGCTGCTCGCCGAGCTGGTCGCCGCCATCGCCGACGGCGCCCCGGACACGCTGGACCGCGGGCTGCGGCCGTCCTGGGACGAGGCGCCCAGCGACGCCGACCGGCTGCGCGTCGTGATCGACCAGGTGGCCCAGCTGACCGACACCTCGGCGATAGGCCGGCACGCCCGGCTCGTGCGCCCGGACTGAGCTCAGCAGTGCGTGCGGGCCCCGGTTCGCCATACGACGGACAGCCGGGTGGACGAGTGGGTCGGCGCCCAGTGTCCGGACGTGGCCGCGGTGCCGGAGGTGATCGCGCAACCCAGGCCGTAATGCAGGCCGCCGCTGGCGGTGAGCATGGTGCGGCTCGCGCCCGACGCCGGGTGGTACCCGGACAGGTTGTGCGTGACGAGGGTGCCGTTCAGGGTGGCGGTCGCGCTGACGGTCACCAGGTCGTGGTGGCCGCCGGTCGTGGCATCGACGAGCAGCCGGGCCGATGACTCCTGGCTGTAGGTGCCGGTGATGTGCAGCGTGCCGATACCGCTCAGCCCGGGCGAGAGCCGGCCCGCCGAGTTGGTCACCGAGCCCTTGACGGTGCCCGTGCCGCCGAGGACGCCACCGCTGAGGCTGATGCCGCTCCCCGTCGCGGTGAGCGTCGTTCCCGACGCGAGCTTGGTGGTGCCAGCGATCTGCCGATAGCCGGCGGCGGTGACGAGGGTGCCGCTGGTGACCGCGACCGTGCCGCGGTTGGTGAGCAGGCCCCCGCCGCTCTTGGCGACGACGCCGGACGAGCCCGGGCTGACGGTGAGGGCTCCGGTGTTGAGCAGGGCGCCCCCGTGGAACTCGGCGTTGGCGGCGGCGCTCGTGGTCGACGCGAGCGTCAGCGTGGACGCGCCCAGTTCGATGAGGTCGTGCGTCTGGGTCGTGCCCGCAGCCACCGACGTGGGGGCCGCGAGGGTCAGCTGGCTCGGCGTCGCGCCGCCGCCGATGTTGGCGAGGACTTTCGGGGCCGGCCCCGAGATCGCGACGCCGGCACTCGCGGTCACGGTGACGTCCCCGGAGATTGCCCCGCCGGTCCACGTCAGCGCGCCCGGGCCGCCGAGCGTCGCGGTGCCTTCGAGGGAACCGTGCGCGCCGAGGGCGATCCGGGTCCCGGTGCCTGCGGTGACCGCGCCGCTCACCGCGGTCGGCGCGGCGACGGCGAGCGTGCCCGCACCGCTGACGGTGGTGCTCGTCAGCTTGTTGGGCGCGCCGCCGGACAGCTGCAGCGTGCGCCCGGATGCGATG
>DATAQD010000155.1:0-15160 GCA_036264855.1 Jatrophihabitans sp.
CTCGCGGCTGGCGGTATGCCCAGCTGCCGTCGATGTCGCCCCGTTTCTCAGCCGACTCCTTGCGCGTCTCAGCCGGCTCTCCGCCTTCGGCCGGGCGCGGACCCACAGCGGTGCAATCCACGCAAGACTGGCGGCATGGCCTCTGCAGCAGATGAGCACCGCACCGTCGCCCGTGCGTTCACCGATCGAGTCCACAACGTGGCGCCGGGTGCGTGGGAGAACCCGGCGCCCTGCGACGGATGGGTTGCCCGCGACGTCGTCCGTCACCTGGTCGAGTGGTTCCCGGCCTTCCTGCGCGACGGCGCCGGGGTCGAACTCCCGACCGGGCCACCGGTGGACGACGACCCGGAGCTGGCTTGGATGATCCACAGCGACGGGGTCCAGGCGCTACTTGACGACCCGGCGACACCGAGCCGGATCCTGTCGAACCGGCACCTGGGCGACATCCCGCTGGATCAAGCCATCGGCCAGTTCTATACGAACGACGTCTTTGTGCACACCTGGGATCTGGCTCGCGCCACCGGACAGGACGAGCGGCTCGACCCCGACAAATGCGCTCAGCTGCTGGCCGGAATGCTGCCGATGGATGAAGCCTTGCGCGCGAGCGGGCATTACGGGCCGCGAGTCGAGGTGGCTAAGCACGCGGACATGCAGACGCGGCTGCTCGCGTTCGTCGGCCGCACGCCCTGAGGCGCATCGAGCGCTCGCTCGCCGGCGCTCGAAGGGTCAGGACTTCTTGGCCTTCTTGCCGATGCTGGGGAACCGCTTGTTTACCGCGGCCTGCACCTTCTTCTGCTCGGCGGGCGTGCCGTTCTGGGCGACCCGAGCCAGCGCGTTGCGCGCATGCGCCTTGTCCGGGATCGGGTACTTGCGCTTGCCGGGCAGCGCGAACGACTGCTTGCTCAACTTCTTGCGCTGCTTGGTGCTGCTCAGATCCTTGCTCATACTCCGGTCATTCCCGCCCCGCCGCCGGTCAATAACCGCTGGACGACTCCGCGGCGGTAGCGGTCGGTGAGCGCGCGGCGCGGCGTCCATGATTGGACACGGAGAGTAAGGGGAATTAGCGTTGTCCTTACGAACAGTTAACACGAGATCGGCCGCAGCCCCAACGACGGTGGCTTGGGCCCGAGCGATCGCAGCGTGATGCCCCGTCAGGAAGAGGCGGTAAGTGACATGTCAAGCCAGCTCCAACCCCCCGGCCCATCCCAGCCGCGCGATCTGCGGGTCCCCCACGGCGCCGGCTCATGAGCCGGATCATGGTCGTGGACGACCGCCCGGTGAACCGCGATCTCGTCCGAACCGTGCTCGGCTATCGCGGTCACACCATCATCGAAGCCGACGACGCCGCTTATGCCTTCGAGCTCCTGCGGCGCGAACCGCCCGACCTGATCGTCACCGACGTCCTGATGCCGGCGATGGACGGTTACGAGTTCGTCCGCGCCCTGCGCGCGAACACCTCGACCCACGCAATGCCGGTGATCTTCTATAGCGCCTACCTCTCAGAGGACGCGCGCGCCGTCGCGGCGGCGCTCGGTGTCACCGGCGTGGTGACCAAGAGCGGCGATATCGGCGCGCTCGTCGAAGCGGTCGATGCGGCGCTGGTCGCCGCGCCACCAGCGCCGGACCGCGAGGCGCCGGACCCGGAGCTCCCGATGAAGCGCGGTAGCCGCCACTGACCAGGCGCAACGGCCGGCCGGCTGGCCGCGGGATTGAGGTAGCCCGGAGAACCCGGCTTCCTGCTAGCGGGTAGCCGGAGGTGGGCGCTGACTGTGAAGACGCGAGCGGGTCTAGCCGCGAAGGTAGACCACATAAGCACGAGACCCAGACGAGCCGCAGATCGGGCGCAAGTAAGGAGGAGAACGATGACGGAGATTCTGGCAGTGAGCACCTCCCACCGTGGGTGCGACAGCCCCAACGCGATTGCGGTGGCCCGGGCCGAAGCGCTGTTCGCGTCGACCGCTCAGCCCTCCGAGTCGCCCGCCCCCGACGAGGTCCGCCGCGCCGTCGCGACGACAGTTCGGCGGCTCGGCGTCAGCGGCTGTGCCGCGTACCTGGCCCGCGAGTTCGGAGACCATCCCGACACGGCGGCGGCGCGGATGAGCTGGTCGGTGGCAATGATCCGCGCCGTGTACCCGACACCCACCCGGGCGATCCGCACGCCCTCGCAACTGCGACTGGCCCTCGCGAGCTAACCGCGAGGTCGCGGTCGAGCACCAATCGGCTACGAACCATGCCCAGAACACCTGGCCCGCGCGTCGCGCTCGTCGCGGTTGCGGTCCTCGCCGCGATATCCGCCTTGACCTCCGGCTGCACGTCTCATAGCGCGACGCCGCCGCCCGTGTACCTCCCGGTACCCAAGACCGGAGAGGTCACCTTCTACCTTTCACTCCCCGCGTCGACGACCGGGCTGCGCGATGCCGCGGCCAAGGTAGCAACGCCGGGATCAGCGACCTACCGCCACTTCCGTTCACTGGCGAGCGCTGCCCGTCAGTTCGACGCCACCGACGCGCAGATCAACACCGTCGCCCAATCGATCCACACCCTGGGCTTGCAGTTCGCGGCCGACCCAACCCGGCTGTTCGCACGGGTGAGTGGATCGACCACGCAGTGGCGGGCGGCGTTGGGGACCCCGCTGACCGAGCAGGCGGCGACGGCGTCGAATCCCTTCATCACCTACGGCCTCCCGACCCGGACGCCGGCCGCGCTGCGACCCTCGGGCACCGGGCTGCTGCTGCCCAGCGCGGAGGTTTACGACGCCGCGGCGGAGGGCCGGAGTCCGCCCAGCAAGACTGCTCCGACGGCGGCCGGCGGTGCTGCGGCCGCGGCCAGCCGGACGACAGCGGCCGAGCCGTGGCCCCTCAACCGCGGCACACCATTCACCGCCGACTGCTCGGCGGCGCCGCTGCAAGAGGGCCAGGTGTACACGGAGAAGCAGGTTCAGACGGCGTACGGTCTCGACGCGCTGCAGACCCACGCGTCCGGCACGCCGGTGATCACCGTCCTGGATCTCGGTGGCGGCTGGTTGCCGAGCGACCTCAAGCTCGCGGGGCGATGCTTCGGATACTCCCCGCCGCACGTCGACCAGATGCAGGGCGACGGTGTGGTCGCGGCGATCGGGAATGCCGGCCCCGAGACCTCTCTCGATCTTCAGACCGCGGCATCGGTGGCCCCCAAGGCACAGTTGCGACTCGTACAGACCACCGCCGCCGGAGGCGGCGTCCTCGACGGGTTCAGCCGGGCGCTGGGCGGCCCGAGCGGCGTTCCGGACGTCATCTCGCTCTCCTACGGAGGATGCGCGATCGAAGAGAATGCCGCCGTCCCCGGCTTCACGTCCGTCGTCGATGCCGTGCTGGCGATGACAGCGCTCAGCGGCGTGTCCTCATTCGTGGCGGCGGGCGATTCGGGGTCGACGACCTGTGGGACGAGCGTGAGCGGAACCTCGTTGTCGTATCCGGCGGTGTCACCGTTCGTGACCGCAGTCGGCGGCACCCGGCTCGCCCTCGGCCCGGGAAACACCCGGGTCTCGGAGACAGTGTGGAACGACTCCGTGTACGGCGAGAACGCGGCAGGCGGCGGAGCACTGAGCCGGCGAGAACCTCGGCCCGCGTACCAGGATGGCTTTACGCCGCAGAATCACCGCGCCGTGCCCGATGTCAGCGCGCTCGCCGACATCGTTCCAGGCTGGCCGGTTGTCACCGACGCCGCGCTACAGCCTGTCGGTGGAACCAGCGGCTCGACGCCGCTTATCGCGGCGGCCACCGCTCTGGTCGACGCCTCGGAGCGCGCGGCCGGCCGTCCCCGCATCGGGCTGGCGAACGGATGGTTTTACCAGGCCGCCTCACGACCGGGCGCGTTCTTCGACATCACGACCGGCAATAACGACCTCGCCGGAGTGGGATGCTGTCGAGCCACTGTCGGCTACGACCTCGCCAGCGGCCTCGGCGTGCCCAACTGGGCCGTCCTACCGGCCACTCTCGTCAAACCCGCCTGACGATCCGGACGAGCGCAGTCAGCCCGCGACTGAGCCGGCGGGCTGTCAGATGCGGCGGACGGCCGCCGCCAGCCGGGGTGAACGGTAGGCCGGTTGCTCGCCGCCGACCCACAGCTCGAGGTCGGGAGCGTGGGGGCGCACTCCGCCGAGAAGCAGTATGGCGAGGATCAGCACACCGCAGACCACGCACAGCAGGACGAGGATCAGCACCGCGAGCCTGATTCCGTGAGTCGGATCGTTGAACAGCGTCACGACCTGCACGATGACGGGGGCGAGAAGGAACGCCGCTTCCGAGCGCAGCAACTCCACCATGGCGAAGGCGGGACCGAGCCGACTGGACGGCACGCTGAGCCCGGCCATGAACAGTCCCGGTGTCACCCCGGCTCCGGCGGCGAAGCCGAGCAGAACGCCCGCGACCGCGACGATCCAGATCGCCCGCCCGGGGCCCAGCCCGAGCAGCAGCGCACCGGCGACACCGGCAACCCCGAGTCCACACATGGCCAGCGCCGGCAGCCACCGCGTCCGCAGCGCCATCTTGAACAACAGCGCAGCGGCCACGACCCCGACGACCTGCGTGCCAAGGATCGTCCCCGTCACGGCCGGCGACTCGTGCTGGACCTGCAGTAGGTAGACCGCGGCGAGCTCGACCAGCGCGGTCACCACGGCCCCCGTGACCATGGCTGTCGCGATGCCGGTGACGGGCAGGGTGTGCGAAATCAACTTCAGCGGCATCAGCGCATTGCGCTTTCGGTACTGACGCACCAGCAGGACGCCTAGGGCGAACAGCCCGGCCGCCACCGGCAGGTAAAAGGCAGGAGAGCTGAACCCACCGCGCGACAACCAGGACACGCCGAAGAACGGCAGCGCCGTCGCAGCCAGCGCCACCGGTATCGCCGACCAGTCGAACCCCATCCCCGGTGCGCGGGCGTCGTTGCGCTCGAACGCGAGCAGTCCCAGCACAACGCCGACAACGCCCACGCCGGCCATCACGATGAACAGCAACCGCCAAGCCTTCTCGCCGGCCGCGACACCGCCGACGACCGGCCCCAGGGTCACCATGCCGAACAACCCGAGGTTCACGAACGCGGCGCTCAGCGGCACCCGGGCGGCGCCGTGCCTGGTGACGAGTGGCGGAAGCGCCACGACCAGCAACATGCCGGTTGCGGTGCCTTGCAGAACCCGCCCGACCGTGAACGCGGCGATTCCGGAGGCCGCGCCCGCGAGCAGTGACCCGGCGGCAAACACCGCTTCGGCGAGCACGTAGACGCGCCAGGCCGGCAGCCGCTGGGTCAGGTCCGCGGCGGCGACTGCACCGAAGGCGTACCCCGCGTCCGATAGCCCCTCCGCGAGCTGGGTCCCGAACGCCGACGCGTGCAGATCGACCGACAGTTGCGTGATCAACAACGTGGCGGTCGACAACACGATGAACGGGCACAAAGCCACCAGCGCCATTGACACCGCGGCCGGGTAGTTGCCCACCAACGGGGTCCGGCTCCTGGTTTGCGCCAATGCGGAGGTGCTCACCTCGCGCTCAGTGGACGTTGGCCTTGAGAAACGTGACCGCACGCTCCCAGGCGAGGTTGGCGTACTCCTCGTTGTAGGTGCCCAGCTGGTCCTTCTCGTTGTGAAATGCATGCCCGGCGGGGTAGTAGAAGAACTCGACCTTGGCTTGGGATTCCTGGCGGATCTGCAGTTCTTGGGCGCGCGCCTGCTCGACCGGATAGAAGGCGTCCTGCTCGCCGTAGTGACCCTGGATCGGGGCGGTGACGGTGCGGTACTGATCCGGAACCGCGGGCCCGACGCCGTAGAACGGCACGGCCGCGCCGATCCTGTCGCCCTGCTGCGCGGCGACGAGCAGAACGAACCCGCCGCCCATGCAGAATCCGACGGTCCCGACCGTGGACGAGGTCACCGACGGCTGGGCGAGGAGGAAGTCGACGGCGCCGGTCAGATCCTTCGCCGCCTGCTCGACCGGCAACGCCGCCAGCATCTGGCCGGCCGTGTCGGTGTCGTGGGCCACGCGGCCGCCGTACAGGTCGGGGGCGAGGGCAACGAAACCTTCGGCCGCGAACCGGTCGACGACGTCGGCCATGTGGTCGTCGAGACCCCACCATTCCTGGATCACGAGCAGGCCTGGACCGTGACCACTTGCCGGCACTTTCAGGTAGCCATGAGCCGCCCCGCCGTTGCTGGCGAACGTCACGTTCTGGCGGGGGTTGATCTCGGTCATCGCGGCCTCTTTCGGTGTGAGCACGGAGGGTCACTCGAGGCTCGCATCGGTTGACCGCTCTCCACATCACCAGACTTGACGTCGTGCGGCCCGGCGATTGGCCGACACTGCCCGCGAATCACGTCGCACCCAGCCGCATCGACCGCGCCAGCCCGGGCCAGTTCCCGCTAGCCGGTACTGGGAGTGGCCGCCTGCCGGGCAGACCCTGGCCGCGCCGATCCGTGAGTATCAGCGAGCAGGCCGGGGTCCGCGGATTCTTATGACGGCCTGATAGCGACGGCTGCGGTCCGGGTGTGTGCAGCAAAGTACACGGAGGTCGATCGGCGACGCCGGTCAACCGCTGTCCAATCCGGGAGGGGAAACGGGAGATATTTGGCATGCGCCAACGACGTACCGCGCTCGGGCTCGGCTTTCTCGCCCTAGCGCTCGGACTCGCCGCCTGTACCGGAAGTTCCGGTTCGTCCTCGTCGTCGACGGGATCGACCGGTAGCTCCACCGACAAGCCGGGAGGCACCCTCCAGGTCGTGCAAGGCACCGCACCGGACAGCCTGGACCCGCAGTTCAGCTACACCACGCAGGGCGCGGAGGCCGACGACATGGTCTACACGCCGCTGCTGCAGTACGCGGTGAAATCCGGCACAGCCGGCACCCAGCTGATTCCCGGCCTCGCGGACGCACTGCCGACGGTCTCGTCGGACCAGAAGACCTACACGCTCACCTTGCGGTCAGGTCTGAAGTACTCCGACGGCACGGCGGTCAAGGCGTCGGACTTCACCCACGCCATCGAGCGCGCGTGCAAGATCAGTTGGGGCGGCAAGTCCTTCTACACCAACTACATCGCCGGCGCCGCGGCGTACGACTCGGGCAAGGCGTCGTCGATCAGCGGTATCAAGACCAACGACAGCACCGGTCAGATCACGATCACGCTGACGCAACCGTACGGCGCGTTCCCCAACCTGCTGGCCTTCCCGTCCAGCGCCCCCATCCCCAGCTCGACGCCGATGAAGGTGCTCTCGAACAACCCGCCGGTCGGCGTCGGCCCGTACAAGTTCGGCACGATCGTGCCGAACGCATCGTACGAGCTGGTGAAGAATCCGTTGTTCGCCGGATTCAAGATCCCCAACATCCCGACGGGGTACGTCGACAAGGTCGAGGTCACGAAGAACACGAACACCAACACCGAAGCCCAAATGGTGCTCAACAACCAGGCCGACATCTTCGACCCCGGTGACACCGTGCCGGCCAGCGTGCTGAACGCGGTGCAGACCCAGGCCAAGGACCGCTATCAGACGGTGCCGCTGGCGTCGACCTACTACTTCTTCCTCAACACCCAGGTAGCACCGTTCAACAACCTGCAGGCCCGCCAGGCGGTCAACCTCGCCACCGACCGCACCGCGCTGGCCAGGCTGTCGAGCGGATCGCTCGCGCCCGGGTGCCACTTCCTGCCCCCGACGATCGTCGGTCACCAGGGCGGCTCGTGCAACGGCGCGGACCCGAACGCGGTGCCCTCGTCCGCCGATGTGGCCAAGGCCAAGCAGATGATCAAGGCGGCCGGTCTGGCCGGCACGAAGGTCACCGTCTGGAGCGAGACCCGCAGCCCCCGTCAGGAGTTCTGCGCGTACTTCAATGACCTGCTCAACCAGCTCGGCTTCAAGTCATCGCTCAAGGTCATCCAGGACACGGTGTACTTCCAGACGATCGGAAACCAGAGCCTGGAGCCCCAGGCGGGCTTCGCCGACTGGTCGCAGGACTTCCCCAACCCGTCCGACTTCTACCTGCTGCTGTCCAAGGCGGGCATCCAGAAGGTGAACAACGAGAACTTCGGCAACGTCGATGACCCGAAGATCGAGAGCCAGCTCGCGAAGTTGCTCCCGGTCCCGGCCACCAAGCTCTCCACGGTCGCGAGCGGGTGGGCGGCGCTCGACACCTACGTCGCCGACCAGGGGTACGTCGACGTGTACGGCTACCAGACGGCCCCCAAGTTCATGTCGAACCGGGTCGACTTCACCAAGGCGGTCTTCAGCCCGGTGTACTACATCGAGTACTCGACCGTCGAGCTCAAGTAGTTCAGGTGTGATGACAACACCCGACGTCGTGGGGTCCGCCGAAAAGTCGGCGGACCCCACCGGCGGTGCGGGGCCACTGCGGCTCGCACTGCGCAGACTCAAGCGAAACCGGATCGCGCTGGTCTTCGGCGTGGTCTTCGTCCTGATCGTGATCGCCTGCCTGCTGGCACCGGTCTACGCGGCGGACATCGCGCACACCGGACCGAACACCAACCACATCAGCGAGGTCATCACGATCAACGGCAAGGCGACGAATGTCGTCAGCCTGACCGATCTGCCGATCGGGCCGACCTGGCATTCGAAGTTCCTGCTCGGGGCCGACACGAACGGACGCGACGTCGCGGTGCGGCTGCTCTACGGCGGCCGGACGTCGCTCGAGATCGGGCTGATCGCGACGCTGATCACCATGATCGGCGCCAGCCTGCTCGGCATCCTCGCCGGGTTCTTCCGGGGCTGGACCGACACGGTCATCTCCCGCATCCTCGACCTGATCTGGGCCTACCCCGCGCTGCTGCTCGGGGTCGCGCTGGGGGTCAGCCTGGCGGTCGGCGGGCTGTCGATCGGGCCGGTGCACATCGCGGGCGGCTCGAACCTGATCCCCGCGCTCGTGATCGGGGTCGTCTACATCCCTTACGTGGCACGGCCGGTGCGCGGCGAGGTGCTGTCGTTGCGCGAGCGGGAGTTCGTCGACGCGGCCCGCATCCTGGGCTACGGCCGGCTTCGGATCATGTTCAGCGAGATCCTGCCGAACCTGTCCTCGACCCTTCTGGTCTTCTTTGCCTTGCAGCTCGCCCAGTCGATCGTGCTCGAGGCGGCACTGTCATTCCTCGGCGCCGGCGTCCAGGCGCCGAACGCGTCGTGGGGAACGATGCTCGCGGACGGCGTGCAGGACGTCACGGCGTCCCCTCACCTCACGCTCGTCCCGGGCATCACCCTCGTCCTCGCCGTCCTGGCCGTCAACATCTTCGGCGACGGCCTGCGTCAAGCCTTCGACCCCCGAGCCCGCGTCCGGGTGGAGCGCTGAGGACCTCGTGGACATCGCGATCTTTGCCCTGAAACGGCTCGCCTCGGCGATCGTCGTCCTGTTCGCCGTGAGCGTGCTGACGTTCCTGATCTTCTTCGCGATCCCCAACGGAGACCCGGCGTTGCGGCTCGCGGGACGCACGGCCACCGCCCAGACCATCGCCACGGTGCGCCACGACTACGGCTTCGACCGGCCGCTGTGGGTGCAGTACGGCAAGGTCATGAGTCAGATCTTCGACGGCAGCATCCAGTCCTACACGCAGCACGTGACGGTGTTCTCGCAGATCGAGCGGGGCCTGCCGGCCACGCTGTCGCTCGCGATCGGCGCAGCGATCGTCTGGATGATCATCGGCATCGTGCTCGGCGTCATCGGCGCGCTGCGCGCGGGGAAGGCGACCGATGTCGCGATCACGACGTTCAGCTTCGTCGGGATCTCCGCGCCGTCCTTCGTCCTCGGTTCGATCCTGCTCTACCTGTTGACGTACAAGATGCGGATCTTTCCGCCCGGCGGCTACGTGCCCATCACCCAGGATCCGGTCCAGTGGATGGAACACCTCATCCTGCCGTGGGTCACGCTCGCGCTCCTCTACATCGGGGTGTACGCGCAGGTGCTCAGGTCCAGCGTGCTCGATGCCATGACGACCGACGCCGTCCGCACGGCGCGCGCGAAGGGGCTCTCCCCCACCCGTGTGATGATCAAGCATGTCCTCCGGGTGTCGCTGATCCCGATCGTCTCACTGTGGGGGCTCGACTTCGCCGCGGTGCTCGGCGGCAGCACCCTGGTGGTCGAGTCGGTGTTCAACCTCAACGGCGTCGGGCAGTACGCCGCGGACTCGGTCCGCTCGCTGGACGTGCCCCCCGTCCTGGTGATCACCCTCCTCGGCGCGTGCTTCGTCGTGCTGATGAGCGCGATCGTCGACGTGCTGTATGCCGTTCTCGATCCCCGGATCAGGACGACCACGTCATGAGCGACGTCGAGTTCCTCGAGCCGACGACCACCACCGACGAGGTGCTGCGCGTCGAGCACCTGAAGGTGAGCTTTCGCACCGAACGCGGTGTGGTGCAAGCCGTCGACGACGTCTCCTTCCGCGTGCGCCGCGGAGAGGTACTGGCGATCGTCGGCGAGTCCGGTTCCGGGAAGTCGGTCAGCGCCATGACGCTGATGGGCCTGACCCGCTCCCCCAATGCGAGGATCAGCGGGTCGGCCCGGCTGGCCGACGGCATCGACCTGGTCACGGCGAGCGACCACGACCTGCGGCGGGTTCGCGGCACCCGGGTCGCCATGATCTTCCAGGACCCGATGAGCGCGCTGACCCCCGTGTACCGGGTCGGCGACCAGATCGCCGAGCAGATCCGAGCGCACGAGAAGGTATCGAGGGCGGCGGCTCGCGCCCGCGCCGTGCACCTGCTCGAGCGGGTCGGCATCCCCCACGCGGCCGAGCGGTCGCGTGCCCATCCGCACCAGTTCTCCGGTGGAATGCGGCAGCGGGTCATGATCGCGATGGCGCTGTCCTGCTCGCCGGAAATCCTCATCGCCGACGAACCCACGACCGCGCTCGACGTCACGATCCAGTCGCAGATCCTGGCCGAGATCGAGGACCTCCGGCAAGAGACCGGCGTCGCGGTCCTGCTCATCACCCACGACCTGGGCGTCGTCGCCGAGGTGGCATCGCGTGTCGTCGTCATGTACGCCGGCCGCGTGGTCGAGGAGTGCGAGGTCCGCGAGACCTTCAAGGATCCGCTGCACCCGTACACGTGGGGCCTGCTCGGGTCCGTCCCGCGCATCGACAAGAGCCGCCCGGAGCGGTTGCCGACGATCCACGGATCGCCGCCCTCGCTGCTCCGCCCCCCGAGCGGATGCCATTTCAAGACGAGATGCCCGCATCGATTCGCCGACTGCGACCGCGAGCCGGAACTGCGGGCTCTGGAGCCGGGCACGGCGCATCGCGATCGCTGCCATCTGTCGCTGGCCGACAAGCGCAGGCTGCGGACCGTCGACGGCGCCATCGGCTTGCCGGTTCCGATCGAGAGGGACGCGTCATGACCGATGTCGTGAAGTCACCCGCGGATCCGGACGTGGGTGTCGCATTGCTCGAGATCGACCATCTGAGCGTGATGTTCCCGGTGCGGGCCGGCACCTGGGGAGGGGTGGTCGGGCACGTCCACGCCGTCGATGACGTAACGCTGACCCTGGCCGAAGGCGAGACGCTCGGTCTCGTCGGTGAGTCAGGCTGCGGCAAGACGACGCTGGCCCGCACCCTGGTGCGCTTGACCGAGCCCACCGGCGGAACGATCCGGTTCCGCGGCGAGGAGCTGACCGCCAAGGGCCGGAAGAGCCTGCGGAGCTTTCGCAGGTACGTCCAGATGGTCTTCCAGGACCCCCAGGCCTCGCTCAATCCGCGCAAGCGCATCAGCCAGATCGTCGGGGCCGGCGTCCGGCTGCGCGGCACGTCAAAGGGCATGAAGGCCAGGCGCGAGGTCGAAGAGCTGCTGGCGCGGGTCGGCCTCGACCCGGACCATGCGCAGCGCTACCCGCACGAGTTCTCCGGCGGGCAGCGGCAACGGATCGGGATCGCTCGCGCGCTGGCCGCCGATCCCAAGCTGGTCATCCTGGACGAGCCGGTGTCGGCTCTCGACGTCTCCATCCAAGCGCAGATCGTCAACCTGCTGGACGATCTACAGGACCAGCTCGCGCTGTCCTACGTGTTCGTCGCCCACGACCTCAGCGTCGTGCGCCACGTATCGGACCGGATCGCCGTCATGTACCTCGGCAAGATCGTAGAGCTGTCGCCGGCCGACGAGCTGTACGCGACGCCGATGCACCCGTACACCGCGAGCCTGCTCGATGCCATCCCGATACCGGACCCGGACCGACGACGCGACCGGCGGCGGCTGGTCGGCGAGCTGCCGAGCGCCACGAACCCGCCGCCCGGCTGCCGTTTTCACACGCGCTGTCCGTGGGCAACCGACCTGTGCACCGAGGTCGAGCCGCCGCTGGCCGAGTTCGCGAACGGGCATCAGGTGGCGTGCCACCACCCGCTGAACGTCACCCAGGCCCAGATGTCCCAGGCCTGGCGCGCGGACTCGAGTCCGCGCAGCTCGGGCGCCGAACTGACGCTGTCCCCGGCGCCGGCGCACCAGGTCGAGATCGACGAGGCCCAAGAACAGGTCGAGTAGGAGCGATGAGATGTCCGCTACTGGTACCTACGACATTCTTGTGATCGGCAGCGGCGAGGCGGGCAAGTATCTCGCCTGGACGATGGCCGGCGCGGGTCATCGTACGGCCGTGATCGAGCGGGAGCTGATCGGCGGGTCCTGCCCGAACATCGCCTGCCTGCCGAGCAAGAACATCATTCACTCGGCGAAGGTCCGGTCGTTCACCATGCGGGCCGCTGAATTCGGAGTCGAGCTGCAGTCAGCTGTGACCAGCATGACCGGCGTGCAGGCCAGGAAGCGGGCGATGGTCGACAGCTTGCGCCAGCTGCACCTCGACCGATACCGGGCCAGCGGCGCGGAACTGATCATGGGTGACGCGCACTTCGTCGGCCCGCGAACCGTCGACGTTCAATCGCCCGAGGGCGGCCCGCGCAGAATCACCGGCGAGCAGGTGTTCCTGGACCTGGGCACGCACGCGACCGTGCCCGACGTGCCCGGCCTGGTTGCCGCGCGGCCGATGACCCACGTCGAGCTGCTGGACCTCGACCGCCTGCCCGAGCAGCTGATCGTCATCGGCGGCGGCTACGTGGGGTTGGAATTGGCGCAGGCCATGCGCCGCTTCGGTGCGCAGGTCACCATCATCGAGCACGGCGAGCAGCTCGCCGGCCGGGAAGACGCGGACGTCGGTGCGGCGCTGCTCGAACTCTTCCGCGACGAGGGGATCACCGTTCACCTCCAGACGCAGGTCCGCAGCGTCGAAGGGCAGTCGGGTCGCGGCGTCAACGTCGTCGCTGAGGGACCGGACGGCCCCGTCATCGTAGAAGGGACGGACCTGCTCGTCGGAGTCGGCCGCTCGCCGAACACCAGCGGAATTGGGCTGGAGCAAGCCGGGGTCGAGCTCACTGATACCGGCTACATCGCGGTCGACGAGCGCCTCGCGAGCACGGCGGCAAACACGTGGGCGATGGGCGAGTGTGCGGGCAGCCCGCAATTCACCCACGTGGCCTTCGACGACTTCCGCGTGGTGCATGACAACCTGACCGGAGGCAGCAGCACGACAACGGACCGCCTCGTTCCGTATTGCATGTTCACCGATCCGGAGCTGGCGCGAGTCGGCTACAACGAGTCCGAGGCCAGGCGCCGCGGCATCGGATACCGCGTGCTCAGGCTGCCGATGGCGGCGGTGCTGCGGACCAGGACGCTGTCCGAGCCCCGCGGGTTCATGAAAATGCTGATCGCCGCCGACACCGACGAGATTCTCGGCTTCACCGTGTTCGGGACCGAAGCCAGCGAACTGATGGCCGCCGTCCAAACCGCGATGATCGCCCGCATCCCGTACACCGCGCTGCGCAGTGCGATCTATGCCCATCCGACTGCGGCTGAAGGGCTCACCTTCTTGCTGAGGAACACGCCATCGGCGTGACGCGACCGCGTCGTTGCCGAATGCTGATCAGTCACGCTCCACAGGCGGCGTACAGAGGCCCCACAGACAGGGCGGGCAATCTCGGCGACGTGGCCCAAGTCAGAGGAGCAGCATCATGAACGACTTCGAATCAACGAACCCCCGTGAGTCCCTGTACGGTCGCCCTGTAGCGACTACGGCCTCAGGGCCGTCGTTTGCTGGTAGTTCCGGCGGCGCCGGCGCGGCACCGATCCCCCCGCCAGCGTTTTCGCCGGACCCGTCGGGTTCGACGACCATGGCCAAGCAGGCCCGCTGGCCCCGGGTGTGGCGAACGCTGTCGAACCGAATCAGCGGATGGATCGTGGCCGCTGCGCTGCTGTGTGTGGTGATCGCGCTTTCCATCGCCCTCGCCGTGTCCCCGTCGCCAATCACAGGCGTATCGCCAGCAGCCGGGCACTTCGGGGCCGGCGCCGGGGCCGCTGGCGGGGCGGCAGGCGCCGGCGGGGCCGGGGCCGGTGCCGCTGGCGGGGGATCCAACGCCCGGTCCGGACCGGCCGCAGGGGGATCATCCGGCACGGTCGGCAGCGTCTCCACGTCCGGCTTCACCATGACGACATCCGCGGGTCAGAAGGTGACCGTCACCGAGGCGGCTTCCACGACCTACCAGAACGGGACGAGCACGACCTCGGCGAGCGCCATTACCACCGGTGAGCCCGTCCTCGTACTCGGAACGACCAACAGCACGACCATCGCGGCCACGCAGGTCATCGTGCAACCGGCAGGCAGCGAAGCATCGTCGGCGTCCTCCGCGGCCGGGGTGGTTCCCTTCCAGCAGGGCGCACCGTCCACGGCGAAGCAGGTCGGTCAGATTCCGGCGAACTACACCGAGGGGTCGGGGACGATCGTCAGCGGAACGGCGGCGAACCAGGCGACGGAGGCGGCCCTGGCCGCGTACCCCGGGGGCGTCGTCGACCGGGTTGTGCAGCTGAGCACCGGCGAGTACGAGGTCCACTACATCGGCGTCAACTGGCCACACCACATCTTCGTCAATCAGGACTTCACGGTCGCCGGCGCCGACTAGCCGCCCAGGCCGGCCGTCCACAACCGGCCCGAGATCGTGCAGTGTCGTGGCACCTCGCCGACGACACTGCACGATCTGCCGTTTAAGGACGCCAGCCCGGCACCCTGAGCGCAACCTGGGTGTTTCGAGCTGTTCACCCGCTTGGCTGTTCTGTGAGATTTTCGTGTGGTTAGATGTTGATCGCGCCACGCTGGGTAGCAGTGGCGAAGCT
>DATAQD010000206.1:0-4437 GCA_036264855.1 Jatrophihabitans sp.
AGCGGACGGCGGAGGAGATCAGCCAGCTGCTCTACCGTGTCCAGGTCATCATGTTGGGCAAGGGCATCGGGCTCGACGACGTCTACCGACATCTGTGAGAAGCAGGACCCGGTTCCCATCTAGGTCGAGATAGACAGGTACTTCATGCTTCGCATCGCCGTCCCCAACAAGGGCTCGCTGGCCGAGCCCGCCAGCCACATGCTCGTCGAGGCCGGATACCGCCAGCGCAGCGACAGCCGCGAGCTCGTCCTGCTCGACGCCGATAACGACACCGAGTTCTTCTTCTTGCGCCCCCGCGATATCGCCGTCTACGTGGGGTCCGGCCAGCTCGACGTCGGCATCACCGGCGAGGATCTGCTGCTCGACTCGGGTGCGCCCGCGGAGGCGATCATCCAGCTCGGCTTCGCCGGGTCGACGTTCCGGTTCGCGGCGATGCCCGGCACCGCCGACTCGGCGGCCGACCTCGCCGGGAAGCGGGTGGCCACGGCCTACCCCGGTGTGGTGACGTCGTACTTCGCCGAGCAGGGCATCGACGCCGAGGTGATCCGGTTGGACGGCGCGGTCGAGACCTCCGTACGGCTCGGTGTGGCCGACGCGATCGCCGACGTCGTCTCGACCGGGACGACGCTGCGCAACGCCGGCCTCGCCATCTTCGGCGAACCACTGCTGACCAGCCAAGCCGTGCTGATCAAGCGGGCCGGCACCGAACCCCCGCCGATCGTCGACCAGCTCGTGCGCCGGCTGCAAGGCGTGATCATCGCGCGGCAGTACGTGCTGATGGACTACGACATCGCCGACGAGCTCGTCGAGAAGGCGGTCGCCATCACGCCGGGCATCGAGTCGCCGACCGTCTCGCCGCTGCACGAGCGCGGCTGGTCGGCGGTGCGCTCGATGGTCAAGCGCAAGGACACGAACGCCGTCATGGACGAGCTGTGGGAACTCGGCGCCCGCGGGATCCTCGTCACCGCGATCACCGCGTGCAGGCTGTGATGGCCGAGGAACTGGTGGTCACGGCCCGCCCGATCCGGACCGGCCGGATCGCGAATGCCAGCGCGATCTTCGCGCTCGCCGTCTTCGTCGTGGTCGCGGTGGTGATGCGCCGGGACAACGCCGGTGCCACCTTCGGTCACAAGGACCAGATCTTCACCGTCGTCGTCGGGGCGATCGTGGCCGGCGGGCTGCGACTGCCCGCCCGCCCTCGGTTGCGGGCCGACGCCTCCGGTGTCTACCTGCGCAGCTACCTCGGCAATTGGCGCACGATCCCGTGGGACGCCGTGCTGGCCGTCGAGTTCCCGAGCAACGTCCGCTTCGCGCGGCTGGTTCTGCCCGCGGACGAGACCCTGGCCATCTACGCCGTCCAGCGCATGGACCGAGAGGCGGCCGTCGCGGCGATGCGCGGGCTGCGGGCGCTGTTCGCGGCCACGCACGCCGCTCCCTGACCAGTCCACGACCGAGGCCGGACCATGCCCGTGCAGCCGCAGCTCGTCGCCGCGGTGGCCGTCGTCGTCGTCCTCGCAGTCGCCTTCGCGTATGCGCGCCGCCATCGCGACCTCGGCACCTCGGCCGATCGGGCCACGTTCGACACGCTGCACATGGCCAGCCTCGCTGCCCCGTCATTGCGCGAGGGGTTGACCGAGCACGGGGCCGAGCGGGCGATTCGGCACCTGCGCGGGCTGCTGGGAACCGCGGCGGTGGCCCTCACCGACCGCACCCGCACGCTGGCCGCGGACGGCGAGGCGCAGCACCACGCCGAGCACGCGATCCACCACGCGCGGACCGCGCTCGACAGCGGTCGTACCGGGGTCCTCACCGGGCGCGACGTCGCGTGCCAGGTTCCGGACTGCCCGGTGCGGGTCGCCGTGGCCTGTCCGGTCGTCGACGGGGACGCGGTGGTCGGCGCGCTGGTCGCCTACGGCCGGGGTACGTCGGCGAAGCTCGTGCGGGCGGTCGAGGAGGTCGCCCGCTGGGTTTCCGGTCAAATCGAGCTGGCGAGTGCTCACGCGCAGCGGACGCGGCTCGTGGAGGCCGAACTGCGGGCGCTGCGCGCGCAGATCAGCCCGCACTTCATCTACAACGCGCTCACCGCGGTCGCGTCGTTCACGCGCAGTGACCCGGACCGGGCCCGCGACCTGCTCCTCGAGTTCGCCGACTTCACCCGCTATGCCCTGCGCAGCGGCGGCGAGTTCACGACCCTGTCCGAGGAATTGCGCAACACCGAGCGCTACCTGGTCCTCGAGCAGGCTCGGTTCGGAGAGCGCCTGCGGGTCTCGCTGCGGGTAGCGCCCGAGGTGCTGCCGATCGTGGTGCCGTTCCTCGTGGTGCAGCCGCTCGTCGAGAACGCCGTGCGGCACGGTCTGGAGGGCAACCCGCATCCGGTCCTGGTCTCCATCGAGGCCACCGACGCGGGCCCGGACGCGCTGATCGCCGTCGAGGACGACGGCATGGGCGCCGATCCCGAACTGATCCGCGCGGCCCTCGAGCGCGGCGCAGCGTCCGGCGGGTCGGTGGGCCTCGGGAACGTCGACGCGCGCCTGCGGCAGGTGTACGGCGACGCGTTCGGCCTCGTGGTCGAGACCGCCGTGGGCGCGGGGACGAAGGTCAGCTTCCGGGTGCCCAAGTTCGCCCCCGGAGTCCACGCGGAACCCGTGAACACGCCCCGGGCGCCGCGCGGCTGACCGGGTTCGCTTCCGCGGCTGCGCGGGTAGCCTCCGCGCATGAGCGTCGGCGCCCCCGAGCGGTCGGGGCTGCACGCCCTCGTGGTCGACGACGAGGCTCCGGCCCGCGAGGAGTTCGCCTTCCTGCTCGGCAACGACGAGCGGGTTGGGAGCGTGTGGACCGCGGGCAGCGCCGGGCAGGCGCTGAAGATCCTCGGCGAGCGTCCCGTGGACGTGATCTTCTGCGACATCAAGATGCCCGGCCTGGACGGGGTGGAGCTGGCCCGGGTCGTGAACCGGTTCGCCACTCGTCCGCACATCGTGTTCGTCACCGCCTATGACGACCGTGCCGTCGACGCCTTCGAGCTGCAGGCGGTCGACTACCTCCTGAAACCGGTTCGCGCCGACCGCCTGGCCGAGGCGGTGCGGCGCGTCACCTCGGTGGGCAGCGCCGAGCTCTGCCCGGAGGAGGACGAGACGATCCCGGTGGAGCTCGCCGGCGTGACCCGCTTCGTCCGCCGCTCGCAGGTGCGTTACGTCGAGGCCCAGGGCGACTACGTGCGGCTGCACACGGCCACCGGCAGCCACCTCCTGCGCATCACGCTCAGCGAGCTCGAGGAGCGGTGGGCCGACGCGGGGTTCGCGCGCATCCATCGCAGCACGCTGGTCGCCCTGGCCCATGTCGACGAGATCCGGGTGGTGGACGGGCGCTACAGCGTCCGGGTCGGTCCGGACGAGCTGCCGGTGAGCCGTCGGCATTCGCGCGACTTGCGTGAGCGGCTCGTCGGCCAATGAGCGAACGCGAACCCGCGCCGCCGCGTGTCCGGATCGTCCATCCGCGCACCGACGCGGTGCGGCGCGCGTCCCGTCGGCCGCCGGTTCGCGAGATCGAGGAGCAGACGCAACTCGGCGAGGTCTACATGTGGTCGTTGATCCGCAGCCAGCGCCGCCTCGCGCTGATCGTGTGCGCGACGATCGCGCTGCTCCTCGTGGGCACCGCGCTGCTGGGCGCCCTGGCGCCGCGGTTCGGCGAGCTGCGCGGGCTGGGCGTGCCGCTGCCGTGGCTCGTGCTCGGCCTGCTCGTCTACCCCGCGTTGATCGCGATCGGCTGGTACGCGGTGCGCAGCGCCGAACGCAACGAACGGCACTTCCTCGTGCTGGTCCGACGGCGGTGACACCCGGCCTGTCCGCGGTGATCGCGATCGCCGCCGTCGGGGTCGCCACCCTGCTCGCCGGGTCGCTGGGCCTGCGCCGGGCTCGCACCACCGGGGACTTCTACGTCGCGTCCCGGTCGGTGTCGCCGCGCTGGAACGCCGCCGCGATCGGAGGCGAGTACCTCTCGGCCGCGTCCTATCTCGGGATCGCCGGCCTGGTGCTCGCGTTCGGTTACGACGTGCTCTGGTATCCGGTCTGCTACACGGCCGGCTACGTCGTGCTGCTCGCGCTGGTGGCCGCACCGCTGCGGCGCAGCGGCGCGTACACGCTGCCGGACTTCGCGCAGATCCGGCTCGGCTCGATGCTCGTGCGGCGAATGGCCAGCGGTCTCGTCGTGCTGATCGGCTGGCTGTACCTCGTTCCTCAGCTGCAAGGAGCGTCGCTGACGCTGCGCACCGAGACCGGTGCGCCGCATTGGCTGGGCGGGCTGGTCGTGGCCGGGGTCGTCATTGCCGCAGTGGTGATGGGCGGCATGCGCTCGATCACGTTCGCGCAGGCGATGCAGTTCTGGCTGAAGTTCGTCGCGCTGCTCGTCCCGGCGCTGGTGTTGATCGGCGTCTGGCAGCAC
>DATAQD010000212.1:0-8056 GCA_036264855.1 Jatrophihabitans sp.
GAGCATGTCCGCCGACCAATAGGCGTTGGCTACCCCGAGGGTGATGTCGGTCGGGGCCCCGATCGCCCTCAGATCACTCACCATCTGCGCGATGGCTGGGCCGCCCTGCTCCTTCGGCCCGAACCCGATATTGGTGTAGACACCGTCGACGGCTTTGGCGATGTCCGGGCTGCTGCTGAGCAGACCGGGCGCGTACGTGCTGTAGTTGATGATCGGGCCCTTGAAGCCGAGCTGCTTGAGTGCCGCTGCGAGCCCCGCAGCCTGCGGCAACAACCCGTCCGCGTGGATCGCGTCCGGCGGGCCGCCTGCGTTGCTCGTCATGAGCTTGCGCGCGTACGGCGTCCAGTCTGTCGTCGTCGTCGCGTCCGGGATCTCCGCCTTCAGGTAGACGATCTTCAGCCCGAGGTCGGCCGCCACCGCAGGTAGCTGGCGCAGCGCCGCCTTGCCCGCCGAGGAGTCACCCTCGACGATCGCGACGGTGGCTCCGGGCTTGAGCAGCGCGGCGGTCGGGCCGAGGACGCTCGTGTTGTCGAACTTCGTTCCGATGAGGCAGCCGTTGAAGCCGAACCCGTAGTTGTTCCCGCAGAATCCGGGCTGAACACCCCAGCCGACGAACGGCACCTTCTGCGCAGCGAGGTAGTCCGATGCCTGCGGCTGCAAGGCGATGCTCATGATGGGCGCGATGGCGAAGACCTTCTTCTGCAGCACGAGCTGCTTGACCGCGGTCATGTTCTTCGTCGGATCAGTTGCGTCGTCGAGGACACCGACATAATTGATCTTGCGGCCGTTGATCCCGCCAGCGCGGTTGACGTGCTCGAACAGTGCTTTGGCGCCGATATCGGCTCCCGGGAACACAGCGCCCGAGGCGTTGGTCAGCGAAGCGATACCCCCGATCGTGATGGACGTCGAGGTCACCCCTCGAACCGAGCCGCCGCCCCCCGCGGCGCCTGAGTTCGAGTTCTTAGCACTGGGACTGCACGCGGTTGCGAGTACCGCGCACGCCGCCAGGGCTGATCCGACTTGCACCCATCGTGTCGCCAATTCGAGGACCCCTTCTAGCTTAGTTGTGAAGGTCACCGCGGTGACCGCGGTGACCGTGATGACCGAACCCAGCCCTAGTCGAGATAGACCTCTTTGACGAGTTGGCTGTTTCGGACGTTGCCGGGGGTGTCGGTGGCGATGACACGGCCGAGTTGCAGGACGGCGACATGGTCGCTGTGTTCCATGACGAACGTCATGTCGTGCTCGACGAGGACGACGCAGCAGCCCCGGCCGCGGATCGTCTCCAGCACTTGGCCCAGGCTGGCGACCTCGTCCTGACCGAGCCCCGAGGTGGGCTCGTCGAGCAGTAGCACGGCCGGCTCGTCGACGATGGCGCGCGCCAACTCGACCATCCGAGCCGCGCCGATCGTCAGCTGGCTCGCCGGGCGCCGTCGAACGTCGGTCAGGCCGCAGACCTCGAGTGCACGCGCGACTTTGATTCGCCGGGACGCCTCCAGCCGGCTGCGGGTCGGGAGTCGGACGATGTCGGCCAGGAGGCCGCCGCCGCCTCCGTGCCATTCGTGCGCGACGAGCACGTTGTCCTCAACGCTGAGCTGGCCGAACACCTGTTGCCGCTGATAGGTGCGGCGCAGGCCGTTGCGCGCGCGCCACACCGCGGATCGGCGCGTGATGTCGCGGCCGTCCATCTCGATGGTGCCCGTGCTCGGCGCACGCAGCCCGGAGATGACGTCGAACAGCGTCGTCTTCCCGGCGCCGTTCGGCCCGATCAGCCCGGTGATCTCGCCTGACCGGAAATCGATCGAGACGTCCTCTAGGGCTCGAATCCCGCCGAAATGGACACTCACGTTCGAGACACGCAGCGACACGCGCGCAGCAGCGGCGAGTGGTGGCGTGGTCGCGACGCTGCTACCCACACCGAGTGGATCAGACAAGCGTCGCTCGCTTTCGGGTGCGAATCAGGTGCGGGAACTCTTGTGGCAGTCTTATCCACATTGCGAAAATAGTCAACAGAATTGGATCATTCTCGGCCGATTGCAACGGCGAATCGGGACAAGGAAGTCACAGCGTCGGCGGAGCGTCGCCAGGGAGCCACGATGACGCGGGTCACCCCGCTCGCCTCCCAGGCCGCGAGGTCCTCAGCCGAAGTGATCGTCGCGCCGACGGTCACCTCGAAGGGCCTCTCGTCGGGGGTCTGGCGATATGTCGCTCTCAGCTCGCGCAGCCTAGCGACGATCGCGGCGGCGGAACTCGGCGTGTGCTGAGCACCGATCCAGCCGTCGCCCAGCCGAGCGGCCCGCTTCAGCGCGATCGGTGACTCCCCGCCGACGTGCACCCGTGGCCACGGTCGCTGCGCCGGCTTGGGCTCGAAACCGACCGGCGCGAAGTCGTAGAACTCGCCGTGGTGCTCCACCGACGGCTCGGTCCACAGCCGCCGGCAGACCTCGATCGCCTCGTCCAGGCGCCGCCCGCGGCTGGCGAACGGGAGCTGGGCCGCTTCCCATTCGCCGGCCAGCCAGCCAGCGCCCACCCCCAACTCCAGCCGCCCGGCGGAGGTCAGGTCGAGCGTTTGCACCGCCCGGGCCGAGACGAACGGGTGCCGTAGCCCCAGCAGGTACACCCAGGTGCCCAGGCGCAGCCGCGTCGTCGCCCCGGCGAGGAAGTTGAGCAACGACAGCGCGTCGAAGGTCGGTGTCGCGCCGGATATCAGGGCGTGCTCCTCGGCGCCCGCGGGCGCGCCGGCCGGCGGCATGGGCAGGATCAGGTGCTCGGAGATCCACACGCTTTCGAAGCCGAGCCGCTCGGCCTCGAGGGCTAGCGGCAGGAACACCTCCGGACGGGCGCGGGACAGCCAGATTCCGATCTTGACCGATGTGTCGCGCGGATTGGTCACTGCCCGGTCACCGGACCCGCCGCCGAACCGTTGCCCACCAGCGCCGCAACCTCGGCCGGAGCCAGGCCGAGCACCTCGACGAGAATCTCTTCGGTGTGCTCACCGAGCGCAGGGGGAGATCGGTAGTCGACCTCATCCGCCCCGAATCGAACCGGGTTCTTCAACATCCGCACCGACCCGAGAGGCGGGTACGGCACCTCGGCCACCATGCCCGGATCAGCGTCGAGCGCCTCGGCCACCCCGAGCACCGGTGCCGACGGGACCATCGCGGCCGCGAACACGGCCAGCCAATGCGCGCGATCGTGCGCACGCATCCTGCGGCTGAGAATGTCGATGAGCACGTCCCGATTGCGCACGCGTTCCAGGTTCGAACCGAAGCGTGGATCGTCAAGCAACTCAGGCAGGTCCATCGCGCGGCACAGGTTGTGCCAGAACTTCTCCTCGCGGACCGCGACGACGATCCAGGCGTCGGCGCACTGGAAGGCCTGCCACGGGACGCTATAGGCGTGGGCTGTGCCGTGCGAGTGAGCCTCGACGCCGGTGTTGAGGTACATCGTCGCGTCGTAGTTGAGCAGGAACGACGCGGTGTGCAGCATCGACAGGTGGATGTCGCTGCCCACCGCGGTCCGTCCCTTCTGGACGAGGGCCGCCAGCACCCCGAGCGCGGCGAACAGCGCGGTGGCGAGATCCGCGATCGGAATGCCGACGCGCACCGGCCCCCGGCCGGGCTCGCCGGTCACCCCCCTCAGACCGCTGAGCGCCTGGTGGGTCAGGTCGAAGGACGGCGGATGAGGGAGCGGGGCGTCCCGGCCGAACCCGCTGATGTCGCAGAGGATTACGCCCGGATTGACGGCCCGGAGCCGGTCGTAGTCGATGCCCAGTCGATGCAGCACGCCCGGTCTGAAGTTGGCGACGACGACGTCGGTCGCCGCGACCAGCCGGTAGAAGACGGCGGCGCCGTCCTCGGTCTTCAGATCCAGCACGACGCTGCGCTTCCCGCGGTTCATCGTGAGGAACAGGGCGCTGTGCGACTCGATCGGCGAAACGTTGGGATTGCGGCCGATGTCTCCGGCGGGGGGCTCGACCTTGATCACGTCGGCCCCGAAGTCGGCCAGCAGCATGCCGCCGTACGTCCCGGCGATCAATTGACCGAGCTCCAGGACCCGGATGCCGTTCAGGCACCCGGCCGCTACGCGATCCGGTGCCGGACCCGGCTCGGCTTCAGGCGGCTGACCGCTGCCCGGCCGCGGGTGCTCAGGCATCGCGCGGAAGTCCCAGCACACGATCACCGATGATCCGACGTTGGATCTCGCTGGTTCCGGACAGGATCGTCTCTGATCGGGACGACAGGAAGACCGACTGCCACGCGGTGATCGGGTACCCATCGCCATCCGGCCGCAGCATCGCGGTAGGGCCGAGCAGCGTCAGCGCGAGCTCGCCGAAACGCTTGTGGTATTCCGACCAGAACAGCTTGCTCACACTCGGGTGCGGCGCGTCCTGCGTGGGCCGCAGCATCGAGCCGAGGATGCGCAACCCGCCGTAGCGCATCAGCTGCACGTGCGTGTACATCCAGGCGACGTGCTGGCGAACGACCGGATCGTCGAGCTTGCCCGCACCGCGCAGCGCGGCGACCAGCTCCATCAGCTCGGCGTGGAAGCTCAGGTGCAACGAGATGGCCAGCCCGCCGCGTTCGGACGACAACGTCGTCATCGCCACGGCCCAGCCGTTGTCGATGCCGCCGATGACGTTGAACAGCGGTGCCCGAGCGTCGTCGATGAACTCTTCGCAGAATCCGCTGAGCCCGGACATCTGCACCAACGGCCGGACGGTGATGTTGTTGTCCGTGAGCGGTGTCAGCACGAACGACAGCCCCTTGTGCTTGGGCACATCCGGGTTCGTCCGGCAGAGGATGAAGATCATGTTCGACTTCGCGGCGTCCGACGTCCACAGCTTGTGTCCGTTGATCACGATCTCGTCGCCCGCGACGACCGCCCGCGTCTGGACGGCGGCGAGATCGGAGCCGTGATCGGGCTCGGAGAACCCCTGGCAGTAGCGGTCGGTGCCATCGATGATCCGCGGGAGGAAGTACGCCTTCTGCTCTGCGGTCCCGTGCGCGATGACCGTCGGCCCCACGAGGTACTCGCTCATGTACCGGATGACCCGAGGCATGGCGGCCCGGCTGAGCTCCTCTTCGAAGATCGCGAGTTCGAGCTCGCTGAGCCCTCGGCCGCCATACTCGCTGTCCCACCGCGGGCAGACCAGGTTGGCCTGCAACGACGCCGCCTCCCACGCTTGGTACGCATCGGTCACAGCGGCGTCGCCAGCGTAGTCACCGGCCCACAACGCGTGGGCATCCAGGCCCAGCAGGGCGGGTTGACGGTTGCGCTCGATCCAGCCGCGCATCTCGGCCCGGAAGTCGTCCAGCGCCGGTCCGAACTCGATGTCCATGGCCGTCACTGCTCGCCCCGCATCCCGTCGGAGGCCGCCGCCCCGGTGGCGAAGCTCGCGGCCTCGGCGGCCATGGCGAAGTCCATGACGCCGTGGATGGCGCCCTCCAGCTGCAGGTTGAGCATCCGCTTCGTCGCCCGGATCGCCGTGGTGGACAGGGCGGCGATGCGCGACGCGATCTGCTCGGCGGTGGAGATCAGCTCGTCCGCGGTACACGTGCGGGTGGCCAGGCCCAGCCGGTACGCCTCCGCCGCATCGATCCGGTCGCCCAGAAAGAGTGGCAACTTGGCCTGCATCATCCCGGTGAGCATGGGCCAGATGAAGCCGCCGTCCCCGGGTACGAGGCCGTGCTGGACATGATTGTCGGCGAGGAACGCGGTGTCGGCCATGACGACGACGTCGCTGAGCAGGGCCAGGCTGCAGCCCAGGCCCACGGCCGGGCCGTTCACCGCAGCCACGATGGGTAGCGGGAAGCGCAGCATCTCGGTGACGATCGCCCGCCCCGCGGCCGCGACGTCTCGACGCGCTTGCGCGCCCTGCATGATCTTCGCGAACGCCTGCACGTCGCCCCCCGCGCAGAAGGCCCGCCCGGCGCCAGTGAGGACAACGGACCGGACGTCGTCGCGTCGCGCCAGCTCGCCCCATACCCCTGCGAGCGCTTCGTGCAGGTCGTAATCCACGGCGTTGAGGACCGCGGGCCGGTTGAGGGTCACGGTCACGACCGGACCCTGGTGGCTGAGCAGGAGCGGATTCGCATCGGCCATCTGCGGCTACCGCACCTTCTTGTAATTGGTGCCGAGGCCCGCGGGGTCGACCCAGGAGTCGTACACCGCGCGGTTGTGCGTATGCCCCAGCTCATGCAGCGAGAACGCGGCCTTCAGCGCCGACCACATGCCCTGCGCGTCCTGCGCCTGGTTCACCGACTCCTTGGCCAGCTTCAGTCCGAACGTCGGCTTCGTCGCAATGTGCGCCGCAAGCTTCAGCGTCTCGGCCGACAGCTGTGCCGCCGGGACAACGCGGTTCACCATCCCGAGTTGTAGCGCGCTTTCGGCCGGGATGTAGTCGCCGGTGAACAGCAGTTCCTTGGCCTTGCGCGGCCCGAGCTCCCACGGATGACCGAAATATTCGACACCGTTGACCCCGAACCCCACGACCGGGTCGGCGAAGGACGCATCGTCGGCGGCGATGATGAGGTCGCAGACCCACAGCAGCATCAGTCCGCCGGCGATCGTGCGGCCCTGAGCCTGGGCGATCACCGGCTTCGGGATGTTGCGCCAGCGCCAGCACATGTCCAGGAAGATCTCGTGCTCGAGGCCCATGATGCCCTCGCCCCCGGGCAGGTCGAATCCCGACCAGGTCCCGACCGGATGGAAGTCGCTGACGGATTCCGGGTCGCGCAGATCGTGGCCGGAGCTGAAGTCCGGCCCGTCCGCGGCCAGCACGATGACCTTCACCGCCGGATCGCGCGCGGCGAGATCGAACGCGTCATTGAGTTCGTACGTCATCCGCTTGTTCTGGGCATTGCGTACCTCGGGGCGAGCCAACGTGATCCGGCCAACCGCCTCAGGCAGCACCTCGTATCGAATGGTCGTGAAGTCGCTCACGTCGATGTCATCTCCGGTCCACGATCGATCGCACGATGGTCGTCACTACAGGGATTGGCGGCCAGGGCCGGCCAAAATCGGTCCGGCCCGGCCCGCAGCGTCTCGCGGCCGATGCGCTCGCTCCAGCTGCTCTCCTGCCCGTACTCACCGGACCAGGCTTGCAACCGCCGGGTGAAGCGCTGCAACGGATACTCCATGGTCATGCCGATCGCGCCGTGGATCTGATGGGCGCGCGCGGTGATCTGTTCAGCCGCGAGCCCAGCGGTGATCTTGGCCAGTCCCGCGGCGCGCACCGGGTCGGCCGCGAACTGGGTGACCGCCGCTCGGACGGCAAGCACGCAGCAGTCAGCCTGCTCGGCCAGCACGGCCAGCGATTGGGAGACGGCCTGAAAATCGCCCAGCGGACGCCCGAACTGGGTCCGCACACCGGCGTACTCGAGGGTCATCTCGCGGACCCGCAGGCCCGCCCCGGCCATCATCGCGGCCCGCCCCAGCGCGCCACGACATCGGAAGGACTCGGAGTCGATGCTGGCGGCTACGGGTGCGGCATCCGCGTCAGCGAGGACGACGCCATTGAGCTGCGCCGTCGAGAGGGCCTCCCCCGCCAGGTTGGTCGTCGGCTGCAACACCAGCCGGTCCGCGGGCAGGGACGCCACGAAGCTCTGCCCACTGGCAGTGGCGTCCGAGCCGGGCACCAGCACGACGACCCGATCGGCGACCGTCGCCCAGCCGCAGGAGCGCAGGAGCCCGTCCAGCACCCAGCCAGACGCCGACCTGCGTACCGACAACTGCGTCGGCTCGGCCAGCGCTGCGCCGAGCGGACCGTTCGGGATGGCCAGGCCCGCCGAGGCGAGCAGCCAGCCGCCCAGCAGCCCGGTCTCGAGGACCGGCGCGGCGACCCCGAAGCGCCCCGTCTCGATCAGCACCTCGACGGCGTCGGCGAGCGTTCCCCCGCTGCCGCCGCATTCGACCGGCACCGAGACCAACGGGTAGCCGAGTTCGGCGAGCGCGGCCCACGCCGCGCTGTCCCAGCCGGGGCCTTCCGCGGTTGCGGGTAGCGCCTCGACGTGGCTGAGCAAGCTGCCCACGACGGATGCGATCGACCCTGGGC
>DATAQD010000237.1:0-8986 GCA_036264855.1 Jatrophihabitans sp.
GGAACACTCATGCGCGCGAGCAAGGCGCTCACGGCCGCGGGTGCCCTCGGCTCGGTTCGTGCCGCCCGCAGCCGGCTCGCCGCGACGGCCTCCGGCGCGGCGCTGCTCGCCGGCTCGGCCTGCCTGCGGTTCGGCATCTTCCACGCGGGCCAGCACTCGGCGCACGACCCGAAGTACACGGTCGTCCCGCAACGGGAGCGTCTGGACGCGCGCACCTCGTCCTGACCGATCGTCGCGCTTATCCGCGGATCCGTCGGGCTCCGCCGTCCACCCACTCGGTGGCGCCTTGGGCGTCGAGGTGTTCGAGCAGCGGGATCACGACCCGCCGCGTCGTGCCGAGCGCCTGGCGCGCCGCGCTCGTCGTGAAGGGCTGCGGCAACCGGCGCAGCACAGTCAAGGCCCGCTCGGCGGCGTCGGGCAGCACCACGATGTCGGCCGAGATCCGCAGCAGCACACCGGCCTTGTGCGCGGCGGCGAGCTCGCGCGGGCCCAACCCCAGAGCCTCGAGTTCGGTGCGTTCGGGCGCCGCGAACGGCTCAGCCGACAATCGCTGCACGAGCGTCCGCACCCCGGCCGCGCCCCGATCCAGGTCCGCGACCGCGCCCGGCCGGCTCACCCGCCCGTCGACGCTGCGCAGCCCGGCGGCGTTGATCACCCCCGAGCTGACCGCCGCATCCGGGGGCAGCCCCAGGCCGTCTCGCAGCACCGGGACCGGGGTGGCTGGGTCGAGCGGGTTGCGCCTGGCCCAATCGTCGACGAGTAGGGGTGCGCGGGCTACCCAGCCGTCCCAGGTCGGCACCGACACCAACCAGCCGCCCACCTCGTGGATCCCGTCGAGCTTGCCAGGCGGCACCCCGAGCCGAGTCAGGTGGTCGCGTGGCATCGCGCCCCGGCGGCCAACCTCGGTCTGCGCGTCGGGGCGGCCGGTGGCCGTGGCGAGGTCGGCCGCCCGGGCCCGCGCAGCGCCGCGCCGGGTTAGCGCCGGCGGATCGGGGTCCAGCACGAGCACGCCGGCCGCGACGGTCTGCCGGCCGGGGTCACGCAGGACGGCCCGGTCGCCGGCCTGCAGCGGCAGCGCCTCAGCAAGAGTCAACCGGACCAGCGAATCGGCCAACGGCCGGACCCGGACCGGGACCGCCGCCGTCCCCACGTGCACCACGAGCTCGGTGGCCAACCGGCCCGCGGCGTCGACCCGAGCGTCGAGCGCCTTCGTCCGATGCCACGACTTGGGGGTGAGCAGGACGTCGCCACGGCCGATCTCGGCCCGGGCGAGCCCGCGCAGGTTCAGCGCAACCCGGGCGACGGCCGCCACCCGATCCCGCCCGGTGTTCATGACCTGCAGCCCGCGCACCGCTACCGAAGTGCCGCGCAGGTCCAACTCATCGCCAACGCTGATCGCGCCCGCCGCGAGAGTGCCGGTGACCACGGTGCCGCTGCCGCGAACCGTGAACGAGCGGTCGATCCACAGCCGGACCCGAGCGCCGGCGTCCGGCTCGGGCAGCGCCGCGACCAGGCGGTCGAGCGCGGCCCGCAGCTGCGCCATGCCCTGCCCCGTCTGCCCGGACACGGTGACCGCGTCGACCTCGCCGAGACTGGACGCGGCGATGCGCGCGCGAGCCTGGGCGAGGGCCGGCGCCGGGTCGGCCAGGTCGCTGCGGGTCACGGCGAGGATTGCGTGCCGCGCGTCCAGCGCGTCCAGGGCGGCGAGGTGTTCCTCCGACTGACGTCGCCACCCCTCGTCGGCCGCGACGACGAAGAGCACCGCCGGCGCCGGGCCGATGCCGGCCAGCATGTTGGCGATGAAGCGCTGGTGGCCCGGCACGTCGACGAAGGACACCTGTTCACCGGAGGGCAACGTCGTCCACGCGAAGCCAAGATCGATCGTCATGCCCCGTCGGCGCTCCTCGGCCCAGCGGTCGGGCTCCATTCCGGTGAGCGCGCGCACCAACGTCGATTTGCCGTGGTCGACGTGCCCGGCCGTGGCGACGACGTGCACGGCTCAGCCTGCGGTAACGGCGAGCACGGCGTCGCGCAGCGCCTCGTCCTGGTCGGGCGGGATGCAACGTAGATCAAGCAGGCACCGGTCGCGTTCGATCCGGGCAATGACCGGGACCCGGCCGCAGCGCAGCCGCTGCGCGAATTCCGCGGGCAGCGCGACCGCCCAACCGGGCAGCGGATGACCGGGGGCGGCGCCACCCCCGACCGCCCCGACCGATTCGACGACCGTGCCGCCGAGCGCGTCGGCCAGCAACTCGCATCGGGCGCGCAACCCGTCCGCCTGTGCAGCGAGGTACTGCCGGACCGGAGTCGGTGGACCGTCCAGCGTCGCCTCGAGCGCGGCGATGGTCAGCTTGTCGACGCGCAGCGCCCGGGCCAGCGGGTGGTGACGCAGGCGGGCGATCGTGTCCGTGTCGCCGCACAGCAGGCCGGCCTGCGGACCGCCCAGCAGCTTGTCGCCGCTGCACGTGACCACCGTTGCGCCGGCCCGCAGGGTCGAGGCGACATCGGGCTCATCGGGCAGCGACGCGCAGGGCGCCAGCAGGCCGCTGCCGATGTCGGCGATGACCGGCACGCCCAGGCCGGCGAGTTCGCCGACCCCGACGGAGCTGGTGAAGCCCTCGATGCGGAAGTTGCTCGGGTGCACCTTCAACACGGCACCAGTGTCCGGCCCGATCGCCGCCGCGTAGTCGGCGAGGGCGACCCGGTTGGTCGTGCCGACCTCGCGCAGCCGGGCACCGGTGGACGTGATCAGGTCCGGCAGCCGGAATCCGTCACCGATCTCGACCATCTCACCCCGGCTGACGACGATCTCCCGCCCCGCCGCCAGCGCCGTGGTCGCCAGCACCAGCGCGCCCGCGCCGTTGTTCACCACGTGGACGTCGCCCGCGTCCGGGACGGCCCGGCGCACAGCGTCGAGCATGCGCCGCCCACGCCGGGCCCGCTGCCCGGTGGCCAGGTCGAACTCGACGTCGACGTAGCCGACCGCGTCGTTCACGGCGGCCACCGCCGCGGGTGCCAGCGGGGCGCGGCCCAGATTCGTGTGCAGCACGACGCCGGTCGCGTTGAGCAGCGGCCGCGGGCCCGGGGGCTCGTCGGTCAGCAGCCGGACCACTTCGTCGGCACAGCTGTCCGGCTCCAGGTCGCCCGCCCGCGCCTGGTCGAGCACTCGGCCGACGACGCGTTTGACCGCGGTGCGCCCAAGCTGTGCGACCGCCGCCACCAGCCGCGGATCGGCGAGGACCACATCGGTTCGCGGAACGCGTCGGCGTGGGTCGATTGGCATAGGCGTACTTCCGGGGCGAGGACGGCGGGCAGACTAGCCACCGTTGTACCCCCATCGCGAGCCGATGCCCTGGGCGGGCACGGTTACGGTGCAAGGTAGGGCGGCTGCGAGATCGCGGAGAACAGGACGGGGTCCGGACATGCGGCGACACCTTTGGCGGAGGCGGACGGGAATCGAACCCGCCAAGCCGAGCTACTCGGCTTCACCGGTTTTGAAGACCGGGAGGGCCACCAGGCACCTGTACGCCTCCACCGCCGAACGTAGCGGTCCCCCCGCGGCGATGATCTCGTGACCTCCACCGCAGCAGTCCGGCTGACGGCCTATGCCCACGGCGGCGGGTGCGCGTGCAAGATCCCGCCCGGCGAACTGGAGGACATCGTCCGCGCCCTCACCGGCACGAGCTCGCCCGACCTACTCGTCGGACTCGACGACGGCGACGACGCGGCGGTCGTCCGGCTCGACGATCACACCGCCGTGGTCACCACGGCGGACTTCTTCACCCCCGTCGTGGACGACGCCTTCGATTGGGGACGGATCGCAGCGGCGAACGCGCTCTCGGACGTGTACGCGATGGGCGGCCGCCCGCTCGTCGCCGTGAACCTGGTCGGATGGCCGCGTGACGTGCTGCCGACGGAGTTGCTGCGTGAGGTCCTGCGCGGTGGCCTCGCCATCGCCCAGGAGGCCGGGTGCCACGTCGGCGGCGGGCACAGCATCGACGATCCCGAGCCGAAATACGGCATGGCCGTCACCGGGGTGGCCGATCCGCGCCGACTGCTGCGCAACGACGCCGCGCAGCCGGGACTCCCGATCAGCCTGACCAAGCCGCTCGGTACCGGCGTCCTCAACAATCGGCACAAGAGCACGGGCGAGGTGTTTCCACAGGCGGTTGCGTGCATGGTCGCGCTGAATCGCGACGCCGCCCAGGCCGCACTGGCCGCCGGACACGTGGCCGCCACCGATGTCACCGGGTTCGGGCTGCTCGGCCATCTGTTCAAGATGGCGCGTGCGTCCGGGGTGACCGCGGTGATCGACGCAGCGGCCGTGCCCTACCTCGACGGCGCCCGCGACGCGGTGCGCGCGGGATTCGTCAGCGGCGGCACGAGGCGCAACCTCGACTGGGTGCGACCACACCTCGCGGCCGGCGTCGGCGAGGACGAGGTGCTGCTGCTCGCGGACGCCCAGACGAGTGGCGGGCTTCTCGTCGCCGGCGAGATTCCAGGCGCACCGGTGATCGGCGAGCTGGTTCCCCGCGGCGACGCCGTGCTCGTCGTGCGCTGACCGATCCCACATGACGTCGCTCGAACAAGCTCGGGCTGGCTGCCCGCCCCGGCCTACAGCAGGTTCGTGAGCCGCTTGATCATGTCGAGGCTGGGGAACTGGTCGGCGGCGACCTTGTCGATCAGCACTTGCGCGTAGGCGGCCATCTGGCCCTCGTCCATCCCCGCCTCGACCATGTTCATCATCGTCGCACTCGGGTACTGATCACGGCGGACCTTGTCGATCAGCAATCCGTACACCGCGTCGTGCAGCTGGCTGCGGAAGTCGGGCTGGTTGTCGTCCATCTGTTCACCTCCGGCGGGTTCAGTTAGTCCTTACCCGCCCGGAGGCCGAGGTTCGCACCGCAACCCCGACTGGCTACGAACGACCGCAGCAGCTCGGACCGGGTGACCGTGCACCCAGAACTACCGAGCCGTGGGGCGCGCGCCGGTTCTTCGTTCGAGCACCAGCCGGCAAGTAATCGACATCGCGAGTCATCGGGCCGGAAAGACCGGCGTCGGCCGAACGCGATCCCGGGGGCGTGTCGCGCTGGAGCCGAACGCACCGAGCTGCCGCTTCGGGCGCGGAGCTTTCCGATGTGTGGATGTGCGCGCCGCAGCCGAGTGGGCACGATGGTGATCTGTTCGCTGTCGGTCATGGTGGTTAGCTTGCGGGGATGGAGATCCCCGTGGGCCAGGCGGTCGTCCACTACGTGGAGCACGGGACTGGTCGTCCCGTGCTGGTACTCCACGGCGCGGGCGTGGACCACCGCGAGGCTGAGGCCTGCTTCGAGCCGGTTTTCGTCGGCGTTGCCGGGCTGCGGCGGATCTATCCTGACCTCCCCGGAATGGGCCGGACCACCGCTCCCGAAACGCTGCGCAGCGCCGACGACGTCCTCGACACCCTGCTCAATTTCGCCGACGAGGTCACTGGCGGGACTGCGCACCTGCTCATCGGTCACTCGGCGGGGGCGTACTACGCGCAGGCGATGGCCGCGAGACGCCCCGCGCGGGTCGCCGGTCTGGCGCTCGTCTGTCCGTTGTTGCCAGCACTGCGCGACGTCCCAGAGCACCGTGTCGTCACCGGATCGGGTGAGATCGGTGACGACGTCTTCCGGAGCTATTTCGTGATCCAAACCCCGGAGCTGCTCGAACGGTACGAACGTTACGTGGCCCCGGCCGCCGCGCTCGTCGACCAGGCAGCGCTCGAACGAATCGGCGAACGGTGGGCGCTCACCATCCTCGATCACGCGCCGGCTTACGCGGGTCCGACAGTGGTCGTGGCGGGGCGGCTGAACTCGACGGTCGGGTATGCCGCCGCCACCGACCTCGTCGACCACTACCCGCACGCCTCGCTCGCCGTGGTCGACGACGCCGGACACGCCCTACCCCACGAGCAGCCCGAGCTCCTGCGCGCCCTTCTCGCCGAGTGGCTCGCGCGGGTCGAGCGCGCGAGCTGACCCGAGACAGCCCGGCCCAGATCTGCATGGTTGCCGGGTCGAGGTGCTCGAACACGGCGACCGCGGTGGCCGGCCGCGGCGGTAAAATTTGCGCCAACGCGGCGTTTGCGACAACCTGCGGCCCCGCCTTACCTGGCTGCTCACGCTCGCCCGGGGCGGAGCGACCGACGACCGGCCCCGCGGCGGAGCCGTCGCCGCTAACGACGCACCGCTGAGGACTCAGTGAGGGTGGTCGGTTATGGGCGCGGCCCGAAGCTGAGAAGGAGCCCCGTAGGACAAGCCCGTCAGACAAGGAGTTCGACATGGAGTACCGCCAGCTGGGCAACTCGGGCCTTCGGGTCTCGGCACTGACCCTCGGAACCATGGGCTTCGGGGGGACGGGATGGGCCAAAGCCGTGGGGTCGACCGATGTGGACGGCGCGAAACGTCAGCTCGCCCTGGCCCTCGACGCCGGCGTAAATCTCATCGACACCGCCGACGTGTACTCCGAGGGACGATCGGAGCAGATCTTGGGCGAAGCGCTGGCCGGCGGCCGGGACGAGGTGCTGCTGGCCACCAAGGTGCGCATGCCCATGGGTGACGGCCCGAACGACGCCGGCCTGTCTCGCCACCACATCGTCCGCAGCGTTGAGGCGAGCCTGCGCCGGTTGCAGACCGACTGGATCGACCTGTACCAGGCGCACGAGTGGGACGGGCAGTCCCCGCTGGATGAGACGTTGGCGGCGTTCGACGAGCTCGTACAGTCGGGCAAGGTCCGCTACGTCGGCTGCTCGAACTACACCGGGTGGCAGCTGATGAAGGCGCTGGGCGTCGCTGACCGGCACGGCTACACCCGGTTCGTCAGCCAGCAGATCTACTACTCGCTCCAGTCCCGTGACGCGGACGCCGAACTCGTCCCGGTCAGCGTCGACCAGGGCCTGGGCATCCTCGTGTGGAGTCCCCTCGCCGGCGGGCTGCTCTCCGGCAAGTACCGGCGCAATCAGCCGACCCCGCAGGGCACGCGCCGGTTCGAGGGTTGGGACGAGCCGCCGGTGTACGACGAGAACCGCCTCTACGACACCATCGACGTGCTGCTCGAGATTGCCGGGGCGCGCGGGGTCTCGGCGGCCCAGGTGGCGTTGGCCTGGCTGCTGGGCCGGCCGGCGGTGACTTCGCTCATCGTCGGCGCCCGGACCGACGAACAGTTGGCCGACAACCTGGCCTGCGTCGACCTCGAGCTGTCGCCGGCCGAGCGGTCGCGGTTGGACCAGGTGAGCCTGGAGCCGTTGCGCTACCCGCACTGGCACCAGCGGAACACCTCCAGTGACCGGCTCGGGCCAGCCGACCTCGCGCACCTCCAGCCGTATCTCTGACCGATGGACATCGAGCGTTCCCGATTTCCGAGGATCACTGCAAAGCGCATGGAACGCCGCAGCTCCGGGCGGCCCTCCCGACAAGAAGCGCCGCCCCCATCGTGGATGCCGACGGTGGCCGGTACGACGCCGAGAACTCCTCGCGCGCGATGTCGAATTCGCCGGCCCCTCTTCGACGTATCGGTAGCAGCAGCCGCAGGTGAGCCACAGCGTGGAGGAGGTGACCGCCGTGCCGAAGACGGTGGAGATCAGAATGACGCCGGGCGGTTTCGAGGTCGCAATCGGCGCTCAGATTGACAGGTTCGCTCAGCTCGATGACGCGGTCGCCTTCGCGCAGGAGCTGCTGGGCCGCGCGCAGCGGCTACGCGAGCTGTCGGCCCTGATCGACTGAGTCGCGGCCAGCGCACTCCGAGGCATTCCAGACCGCTGCCCGGCCGCATCGTGCGCGGCCTGGGATCTCTGGATGTTGTCCGACGGTGATCCCCGTGGTCCAGGCGCGCCGGTCCCTGACCCGAGCTCGCCGCGCTGCGGGGACCGCGAGTACCTGCTGGCCGGTATTCAAAGTTGGGCGCTGCCCTACACGACGTGACGGAACTCACGAGGGAACCTTGACGCATGCACTACGGGGCTGCCGATGAGCGCGATGGGCACTCGCCTTGTGCTGCCGTTCGCCGGATCAACGCTCAGCCTGGCTGCCGAGGAAGAGGCTCGTCATGACGGCACTGTCCGAGACCGACTCCGCGAGATGCGCGGCCCTGTTCGTGTCGGTGCAGCAGCGACGCGACCTGATCGGCGGCGAGGCGGTCCAGGAAGCGATCAATCGGGCCATCAGCGAGTTCGGGACGAACGGATGCACGGCACGGGTCGCCGAGGAGTTCGGCGACCACCCCGACACCGCGGTGGCGCGCATGCGGTTCGTGCGTGCCGTCCTCGAGCGCACGTTCACTCGACGGCCGCAGTAAGGCCCGAAAACGTCGCGAATGACTGGAGAAGCGACGGCCCCCCGGACGTCGACACTTCTCCACCGTCATCGCGTCGAGCACCGGAGTCCTCAGCCGGTGCCGCGAGGGGAGGGGGCTAGCGCCCCCTCCCCTCGTCTTCCGCCACGAACATCGCCACAGTTGACTCGGATCAGTTAAAGATTCTGGTTAACCGGGATGCGCGAGCGTCGGGAGGGAACAACAGTGGTGCTATGACCGAACGCTGCCTGATCGTGGACGACAGCCAGCGATTCATCGACGCCGCGCGCGGCTTGCTGGAGCGTCAGGGATTGCGAGTTGTCGGCGTCGCCACGAACGGCAGCGAAGCCGTGGACCTGGTCCAACAGTTGGAACCCGACGTCACCCTGCTCGACATCGACCTCGGCGGCGAGAGCGGCTTCGACGTGGCCCGACGACTGCAGCGGCCCGAGGCAAAACCTTCGCCGGTCATCCTGATCTCGACGCACGCCGAAGAGGACTATCACGACTTGATCACGTGCAGCCCCGCGCTCGGATTCCTGTCGAAGTCCGACCTTTCGGCCGTGGCCATCAGCGATCTGCTGAAAGGCGTCGGATCCAAGCGACTCAACGGGTGTCGAGAAGCGTAACCACGGCGAGCACCCGGCGGTGGTCGTCATCACCCCGCTCGCTCACC
>DATAQD010000268.1:0-9770 GCA_036264855.1 Jatrophihabitans sp.
CGGCGGTGTTGATCATCCGGTGCTCGAAGCAGCAGTGCCCGGGCGGCGGCGTGAAGAGCTACACGATCAAGGTCAGCTTCTCGGCCAGCGGCCCGCTGGGCACCGTTGCCGCTCCCTGCGCGGCGAAGGGTGTCGCCCAGGACGCTGCCGGCCACACCTTCTGCACCGACTACGTGCAGAGCCACCGGGACAACGCCGGCGACGCGCTGCTGTACCTGCTGTTCACCAACGACATGCGGGCGAGCACCTGATCAGACCTGAGCCGGCACCCCCGGCAGGAGCACCCCCAGGCCAGTCAGGATGTCCCGCGCCTCGCCCGTCAACCGAGCGGCGTCCGGATGGCCGTCGCGGGCCGCGAGTTCGGCCAACCCCAGCAGGTTCAACGCGTACTCGCGGCGACCGTCGCCGCCGCCCGGGCTCAGCAGTCCCTGCTCGAATTCCGCGCGCGCCTCGCCGTGACGCCCAGCCGCGACCAGCGCTGAGCCCAGCACGCGGTGCAGCGAGGCGAGCGCGCCCTCGAGGCGCAGCGCCTTGGCCCGGGCGAGGGTCGAGCCGGCCAGTTCGATGGCCTGGTTCGGCTCGCCGGCCTCGATGAAGCAGTCGGCGACCGCCTCATCGAGGCTGATCGCCTCCTGGGCCAGTCCGAGTTCGGTGAAGCCGACGCGGGCGGCCTCGAACCGGAGCAGGGCGTCGTCCGGATATCCGAGACCGGCCCGGGCGCGGCCAGACTCGCGGTTGGCGAGCGCGACCAGCTCACGATCGTCGGCCGCCTGGGCGGCGCGCAGCGCCGCCGCCAGCAACGGCTCGGCCGGCGCGAACCGGCGCTGGCGAATCAGCAGGTCGGCCCGGTTGTACTGGGCGTTCGCCTCGTTCGCGGTGTCGCCGACCCGGCGGAACATGCCCGCCGCGCGGTCGAGCAACTCGGCCGAGCGGTTCCACTGCCCCTCGTGCATGGCGCTGATCGCGAGGTTGTTCAGGCAATGCCCCTGCATCCGCAGGTCGCCGAGCGCCTCGTATCCGGCCAGGGCCAGCTGGCCGTAGTCCTCGTCCTCGGGGATGCCAGCGTGCAGACAGGCGATGTGCCGGGTGTTGTACGCGTAGGCCAGCGATTCGTTGTCCCCGGACAGTCGGGCCTCGCTCACGCCCACTGCGCTCCAGCGCACCGCGGCGAGGTAGTCGCCCTGCAGGTACTTGCCGAAGGCGTAGCGCGTCGCTAGCCGGGACCGCACCGAGTCGGCGAGGTCGCCGGTGGCCGTCCGCGCCACCCCACGGGCGTGACTCAGCAGCCGCAACGAGGTGACGAAGTCGCCGAGGCGCTGATGCAACCCGGCCTCCTTGAGCATGACGCCGGCCCGGCCCAGCGGATCCTCGCGCCGGTAGGGGCGCGCGCGCCGGAACGCCGCGACGGCGTCGCGGGTGAACCCGGCGATGTCGCGCACGTCGCCCACGGCCTCGAGCACGTCGGCGAGGTCGGCGGCCGCGACGCCCGCTGCGCGACCGGCCTCGATGGCCCGGTCGAAGAACTCGATCGCCGCGGTGTAGGCGTACTGGCTCTGCGCCCGCTGCCCCGCCATCCGCGAGTACGTCCACGCCCGCCCGAGGTCGCCGGCATGGAAGTAGTGCATCGACAGCCGTTCCGAGATCTCCTCGACGTTGTCGGTGCTCGCTTCGAGGACGTGGCCCGCGTGCTCGTGCATCGTGCGGCGCAGCCGGTACGGCAGGCCCGCATACGCGACATCGCGCATGAGTCCGTGGCGGAACTTCCAGCTGCCGCCGCCTTCGGGCTGGACGAAGCCGCTGAGCCGCTCGAGGTCGGCCGCGGCGCTCGCCCGCCCGGCGACGACGACCATCTCGCGCACCATCTGCTCGTCGAAGCGCTCGCCGAGCACGGCGGCGCAGCGCAGCAGCGTCCGGTCGGCCGGTTCGAGCCGGTCGACCTCGCTGGTGAGGACCGCCTCGACCGAGTCGGGCAGGTCCGCGCCGCTCCCGGAACGCGCGGCGGCCGTCACCAAGGCCTGCAGGAACAGCGGGTTGCCGCCGGCCTTGGCCACGATCGCCTTCATGGCGTGTTCGCTGAGCGGCGCGGTCCGGGTCGCCGCGTCGAGCAGGTCCAAGGCGCGGGCCCCGTCGATCGGGGTCAGCGTCAGCGAGCGGTCATCCGCGCCGGTGCGCGCGGGGACGTAGCCGCCGTCGACGGTGCGGCGGGTCGCCAGCACCACCCAGGGCCGGTCGGCGAGGTCGGTCTCGATCCGGCGCAGCAGGTCGGCGGACGCGTCGTCCATCAGCTGGGTGTTCTCGAACACGAGCAGGGTCGGCGTGGGCAGGACCAGGCCGAGGAACTCGACCAGCACCTCCTCCAACTTGGCCCGGCGGAAGCGGTCGTCGAGCTCGTCGCTCTCGCGGGTCGCCGCGAGCTCGACATCGAGGACGACGCCGAGCAGCGGCAGCCACGGCCGCAGGTGCGGGGCATTGGCCGCGACCCGATCGGCCAGCCGCCGGGCTACCGCGTCGGCGTCGGCCGCCGGTCTGACCCCCAGCAGATCGCGCAGCAAGGTCCGGAACGGGTAGAACGGGGCCTTGGACTCGTACGCGTCACTCGGCCCGACGAGCACGACGAGCTCCGACGCCTCGCGCAACACCTCCCGCACCAGCCGGGACTTGCCCATCCCGGGTTCGGCGACGATCTCGACCAGGCACCCGCGGCGGGCCCGCGCCCGGTCGAGGGCGGCCCGCAGCGTCGCGAGCTCGGCGTCGCGGCCGACGAACGGACCCTCGGTCTCGTCACCCGACACCGCGTCGCCACCCCCTTGCGGGGCGCCGAGCACCACGGCGTGGATCGGCTTGGCCTTGCCCTTGACCAGGAACGGCGGCACCGGTTGCGTCGCGAAGTGAGTTCGGGACCGGGCCATCACGTCGTCGGTCGCCAGGGCGGTGCCCGGTTCGGCGTGGGCCATGACCCGCGCCGCGACGTTGATCGCGTCTCCCTTGATCGAGTAGGTGCGGCGGAAGTCCGGACCGAAGTCGCCGGCGAACACCCGGCCGTGGTTCACCCCGGCCCGCAGCGACAACCGGCCCGGCCGGCTGACGGCCACCTGCACCGCGCGCAGCATCCGCTCCCCGTCCTCGCCGCTGCTGCGTGGGGCTCCGGCGGCGAGCATGAACTTGCCGCCGTCGCGATTGATGTCGGACTCGAGGAACGAGGCGCCGTGCCGCCGGCATGCGTCCTGGACGTTGCGGACGCACTCGTCGAAGGCATCGACGGCCGTGGCGATCCCGGCCTGGCTGATCAGCGCGTCCGTACCCGAGAACTGGATGAACGCCACCGCGACCGGCCGGTGCTCGGACGCCCCCGCCTCGGCGAGCAGGTATTCGCGAACCGGCTCGGGCAGGAGCGGACGCAGGTCCAGGTCGTCGTCCGCCTGATCGAGGACGGGCAGATCGGCAAGGATGGGGGCCGAGCGCAACAGCCGGCCGCCGGACACCGGTACACCGACCGACGCCGGATGCAGCAGCGCCGCGGTCGCCTCGCTGACGACGATCTGCCCGGCGCTGGCGATGGACTCCATCTGCGCCGTCACGCTCGCGCCCGGTCCGCTGATGATCAGTTCACGATGGATCGCGGGGTCGCCGACGAGGAAGAAGTGGAACTGCCCGCTGTGGATGCCCACGGACATCCGCAGCGTGACCTGCCCGGCCGAGGCTTGCGTGCGGCCGACCTCGCGCAGGACGCGGCGCATCCGGTACGCGGCCCGCGCCGCCCTCATGGCGTGATCCTCGCCGCGGAACAGCAACAGGACCGCGTCGCCGCCCCACTTCACGAGGTCGGCGCCGTCGGTCCGGGCCGCGGTCAGGAGCGCGCCGAACGTCGTGTCGATGATGTCGCTGAGTTCCTCGGGACCGGCTCGTCCGATGCGGGCCAGTCGCTCGGTCAGGCTGGTGAAGCCGGAGATGTCGACGAAGGCGAGCGAACCGTCGATCGCGAGGTGCCGCTCGTCGGGATGCTGGCGCAGCCATTCGACGGCGAGGCGCGGAACATAGGGCAGCAAGGCGCGCGCGGAGAACTCCGAGGCCCGTGCAGCACCCATCGCTCCCCCTTCTGCGCCGCCCTGACGCCGACGGTAGTCCGGCGCCGCCGCCGTCATCATCGAGGCGAGGCGGCGAGCCGACAAGGGGCCCCTGTACGTCGGCGGCGCGGCAGCCAGCGTGCCCCCCCGAGCACGCTGGCCGCGCTTCCCGCCCGCGATCACGCTGCGGCCAGCGGCCAGCCCGGCGGCTGAGCCACCCCTCATGCGCGTAACGGCGTTCGGGACGTCATGGGCGAGCAGAGCTGTCGCCTCGGATCGATGCCTCTCCAGAGGGGTTCTGCATCGCCCGACTCGACCTCGCCTCACAGAGACTTTACCTGACGGCGATGGGGGGCGACTGATACGTATGCACTAAACGTGGCCGGCTTCGGGCCGGACGGGGGCCCGGCGATTGCGGGGACCGTCCGGGAATGACCGGCGGGCCCCCGAGAATCGGGGGCCCGCTCTGTCCTGTGGCGGGTGTTGGGTTTGAACCAACGTAGGCTGAGCCGGCGGTTTTACAGACCGCTCCCTTTGACCACTCGGGCAACCCGCCTTGACGCCGGATTCCTCCGGCAACGGCACGTGAGCTTACCGGACCGGGCATCGACTACGGTCGTGGGCATCGAGCAGCAGGAGGTAATCGAGACATGGCTGACCCGTCCTTCGACGTCGTAAGCAAGATCGACCGCCAGGAGGTCGACAACGCGCTCAACCAGGCCGCCAAGGAGCTCTCGCAGCGCTTCGACTTCCGCGGCGTCAATGCGAGCGTCGAGTGGTCCGGCGAGCTGGGCATCACCGTCAAGGCCGACACCGAGGAGCGCGCGAAGGCCGCCCTGGACGTGTTCAAGGAGAAGCTCGTCAAGCGTTCGATCTCGATGAAGGCCCTCGACGCGGGCGAGCCGAAGGCGTCGGGCAAGCAGTACGTGATCGCGTCCACGCTGCGCCAGGGCATCGACCAGGACCACGCCCGCAAGATCGCCAAGCTGATCCGCGACGAGGGCCCGAAGGGCGTGCAGGCCGCGATCCAAGGCGACCAGCTGCGGGTGTCGGGCAAGAAGAAGGACCAGCTGCAGGACGTCATCGCGCTGCTCAAGGGCGCGGACCTCGACGTCCCGCTGCAGTTCACCAACTACCGCTGAAGGCGGGCAGTCGCGGCGCTGAGCCGCTTCAGTGCCGGTAGCGCGGGTCGGACTTGGCCATCTGCTCGAGGCGCGCGATCCGGGCCTCCATCGGCGGGTGGGTCGAGAACAGCGAGCCCAGCCCGCCCCGCGGACGGAACGGGTTAGCGATCATCAGATGGCTCGTGGTCTGCAGTCGCGGGGTCGGCATCAGCGGCCGCCGGGCCGTGCCGACCTCCAGCTTGCGCAGCGCCGAGGCCAGGGCCAGCGGATCCGCCGACAGCTGGGCACCGGACTCGTCGGCCTGGTACTCCCGCGACCGGCTGATCGAGAGCTGGATCAGCCCGGCCGCCAGCGGGCCCAGGAAAATCATCAGCAGCTCGGCGAACGGGTTGCGGTCCCGGTCGCCGCCGCCGCCGAAAAAGATCGCGAAGTTGGCGAGCATGGTGATGCCTGCGGCCAGCGCGCCCGCCACCGACGAGATGAGGATGTCGCGGTTGTAGACGTGGCTGAGCTCGTGCCCGAGCACGGCCCGTAGCTCGCGCTCGTTGAGGATCTGCAGGATGCCCTCGGTGGCGCAGACGGCCGCGTGCCGCGGGTTCCGCCCGGTCGCGAACGCGTTCGGGGCGGCGGTCGGCGAGATGTACAGGCGGGGCATCGGCTGCCGGGCCGAGGTCGCGAGCTCGCGCACGATCCGGTACATGGCCGGCTGCTCGGCTTCGCTGACGGGCCGGGCCTGCATCGAGCGCAGCGCGAGCTTGTCGGAGTTGAAGTAACTGAACGCGTTGACGGCGAGGGCCAGGGCCAGCCCGATCACGGCGCCGCCGGTCCCGTACAGGCTGGCACCGACGACAACGAACAACGCCCCGAGCACGCCGAAGAGGACGGCGGTCTTGAGACCGTTCTGGACGCCATGCATGCCAGGTCAACGATCAGGCCAGGCGCATCCGTTCCCGGCCCGGCGTGACGCAGGCCGCACAGCCGGGCGGCCCCGGTCTGGTTGACTCGCGACATGTCGGCGATCGACCACCTGGTCCACGCGAACGAGCTGTACACCGCCACCTTCCCCGGGCCGCGGCCCCTGCGGCCGAAGCTCCGGCTGGCCGTGATCACGTGCATGGACTCGCGACTGGACCTGTTCGGGGCCCTGGGCCTGGACGTCGGCGACGCCCACCTGATCCGCAACGCCGGCGGGGTCCCGACCGACGACGTGCTGCGGTCGCTGGCGCTGAGCCAGCGCGCGCTGGGGACCCGCGAGGTCGTGGTCATCCACCACACCGAGTGCGGGATGGACGGCTTCGACGACGCCGCGTTCCGCATGGAGCTGGCCGAGAAGACCGGCCAGGAACCGACGTGGGACGTTCAGGGATTCACTGACCTGTACGAGGACACCCGGCGTTCGGTCGAGATCGTGCGCACCTGCCCGTGGATCCCCCACCGGGACGACGTCCGAGGGTTCGTGTTCGACGTGGCCACCGCGGTGCTGACCGAGGTCGAGTAGGTCAGGCCGCTTGCCAGCGGAAGGACTCCATCAGCCGCTCGACCCGCCGTCGAAGTTCGTCCTCGTCGTCCTGCTGCAGGACGAACTCGGCCAGCAGCGCGAGCCGGTGGCCGCCGGGGGCCGGCATGACGAAGCGCCGGGTCCCCGGGGTGTGGTCGGCGTCGAGGAGCTCGTGCGCGGCGGCGCCGGGGGCGACCTGCCGGATCGCGAGGTCGTCGTCGGTGTCGAGGAGCCCGACGGTGAGCGCGCCGGTGGCCTCGCGGATGTCGTCGTCGATGACCACCGTGCTCAGGACCGCGAGCAACGGGGCGCCGGCCACGTCCTCGGGAAGCCCGGCGTCGGTCGGGCTGACGACGATCCAGTCGCGGCAATCAAGCTCGAACGCCGGAAGCACCAGGTCCGCCATGGGATCCCCTCGAGGTCGGTCGTGCACAGCGCCTAGCCCGGTTTGTACCCCGCAGCGAGGCAGAGATCACGATGTGGACAACAGGATTAAAACATCTGTTTCCACCGCGTGACCGGTTACCTAGCGGGGGCGTCGGATACTCAGCGTAACCGGAAGGACCCGGCACAACCAAGCAGTTCCGGCGCGCGCGTCCGGGGTCGGGCCCCGAAAAAGCGCGGGGTACGTGAGCGATCCCACGAGCTATCACCGGCGTGACGACCGTAATATGAACAGGTTGCGACCTGCCCAACCACCGGGTTCGGGTCGCAGATGTGCCGACGCCGGGAGGCAACAAACTCGCATGACCAAGAACGTCGAACAGCTCGATCAGGTCGTGATCCGGATAGCAGGGGACTCGGGCGACGGCATGCAATTGACGGGTGACCGGTTCACCCAGGAGACCGCGGTCTTCGGCAACGATCTCGCGACGTTCCCGAACTTCCCGGCCGAGATCCGCGCCCCGCAGGGGACGCTCGCGGGGGTGTCGTCCTTCCAGCTGCACTTCGCCGACCACGACATCCTGACCCCGGGCGACCGGCCGGACGTGCTGGTGGCCATGAACCCGGCCGCACTGAAGGCCAACATCGGCGACGTGCCCAAGGGCGCGACGCTGATCATCGACAACCACGACTTCACGACCCGCGCGCTGGCCCGGGTGGGCTGGGCCAACAACCCGCTCGAAGACGGCTCCCTGGACGGCTTCACCGTCCACGCGGTGGACCTGACCCAGTTGACGCTGGACGCGCTCGAAGGCTCGGAGCTGTCGCGCAAGGACGCCGGCCGCAGCAAGAACATGTTCGCGCTCGGGCTGCTCTCGTGGATGTACTCGCGCCCGACCGAAGGCACGCTCACCTTCGTCCGGCAGAAGTTCGCGAACAAGCCCGAGATCGCCGAAGCCAACATCACCGCGTTCAAGGCGGGCTGGAACTTCGGCGAGACGACCGAGGCGTTCGCCGTCTCCTACGAGGTCAAGCCGGCCACCGTCGCGCCGGGCACCTACCGCAACATCAGCGGCAACCTCGCGCTGTCCTACGGGCTCATCGCGGCCTCGAAACGGTCCGGCCTGCCGCTGTTCCTGGGCGCGTACCCGATCACCCCGGCCTCGGACATCCTGCACGAGTTGAGCAAGCACAAGCGCTTCGGCATCCGCACCTTCCAGGCCGAGGACGAGATCGCCGGCATCGGCGCGGCGCTGGGCGCATCCTTCGGGGGCGCCCTGGCGGTCACCACCAGCAGCGGCCCCGGGATCGCGCTCAAGGGTGAGGCGATCGGACTGGCCGTCTCGCTCGAGCTGCCGCTGATCATCTGCGACATCCAGCGCGGTGGCCCGTCGACCGGCCTGCCGACCAAGACCGAGCAGTCCGACCTGCTGCAGGCGATGTACGGGCGCAACGGCGAGGCACCGGTCCCGATCGTGGCCGCGCAGTCGCCGGGCGACTGCTTCGACGCCGCGCTCGAGGCGGCCCGGATCGCCATCACCTACCGCACCCCGGTGTTCCTCCTCTCGGACGGCTACCTGGCCAACGGCTCCGAGCCGTGGGCGGTGCCGGTGGTCGACGACCTGCCCGACCTCACCGTCGAGTTCGCCACGTCGCCGAACGGCACCGGCGTCGAGGAAGGCAGCTACCTGCCCTACCTGCGCGATCCCGACACGCTGGCCCGGCCCTGGGCCGTGCCCGGCACGCCGGGGCTCGAGCACCGCATCGGTGGCATCGAGAAGGCCGACCGCACCGGCAACATCAGCTACGACCCCGATAACCACGACTTCATGACCCGCACCCGGCAGGCCAAGGTCGACGGCATCGCCCGCAGCCTCCCGCCGATGCAGGTCGAGGACCCCGACGGCGACGCCCGGGTCCTCGTCCTCGGCTGGGGCTCCACCTACGGGCCGATCGGCGCCGCGTGCCGCCAGGTCCGGGCCGCGGGCGCGTCGATCGCGCAGGCCCACCTGCGTCACCTCAACCCGTTCCCCAACGACCTCGGCGACCTGCTCAAGCGCTACGACAAGGTCGTCATCCCCGAGATGAACCTCGGCCAACTGGCCATGCTCATCCGCGCCCGTTACCTCGTCGACGCGATCAGCGTGACGCAGGTCCGCGGTCTGCCGTTCAAGGCCGACGAACTCGCGGAGATGCTGCAAGGAGTGATTACCGATGACTGAGCTTGGGCTCAAGCCGAAGGACTTCAAGACCGACCAGGAGGTCCGCTGGTGCCCGGGCTGCGGCGACTACGCGATCCTGGCCGCCGTCCAGGGCTTCATGCCCGAACTCAACATCCCGCGCGAGAACATCGTGTTCATCTCCGGCATCGGCTGCTCGAGCCGGTTCCCGTACTACATGAACACCTACGGCATGCACTCCATCCACGGCCGCGCGCCGGCGATCGCGACCGGCCTGGCGATGTCGCGTCCGGACCTCTCGGTCTGGGTCGTGACCGGCGATGGCGACGCGCTCTCGATCGGCGGCAATCACCTGATTCACGCACTCCGCCGCAACGTCAACCTCAAGATCCTGCAGTTCAACAACCGGATCTACGGCTTGACGAAGGGTCAGTACTCCCCCACGTCCGAGGTCGGCAAGATCACCAAGTCGACGCCGTTCGGCTCCGAAGACCACCCCTTCAACCCGCTCGCGCTCGCG
>DATAQD010000093.1:0-7341 GCA_036264855.1 Jatrophihabitans sp.
GACCTGGCGGCGCGACCGGAACATGAAGCATCCGCCCGCGGCGTCGTCCGAACCGGTCTTCATCCCGACGAATCCGTCGTGACCGAGCAACGAATCGGTGTTGTACACCGTCCCGACCAGCGGCAGCGGGTAGCTGCGGACCGACATCATCGTGGCCAGCGTCGGCGCCCCCGACGCGACCCGGGCCAGCGTCAACTGATCGGCCGCCGTCGACACGGTGCCCGGGTCATACCCGCTGGGGTCGGTGTAGGTCGTGTGCCGCATGCCCAGTGCCTGGGCCGTCCGGTTCATCTTGGCGACGAAGTCCGGCGCGCTCGAGCTCGAGAACCGCGTGATCATCGCCGCGACGTTGTTGGCGGACGGCAACAGGAGCGCCATCAGCGCCTGCCGTTCGGTCAACTGTTCGCCGGCCTGCACGGTGAGCACCGATTCCTGCCGGGCCCGCCGGCGCTCGGTGTCGGCGACGTCCGCGCGGCTGACCAGGAGGCTCGGGCCGTCCTCGCCGACCGCGAGGGGGGAGTCGACGAGCACGAGGTAGGCCGTCATCACCTTCGCCAGGCTCGCGATGGGCACCGGCTTCGCGTCCGGCGTCGCGTGCGGCTGGTCGGCCCCGAGCTGGTAGGCGCCCTGCCCCTCGCGCGGCCAGCCATTCGTGCCCAGGTAGTCGCGCCGGCCGTCCGCGGTCATGTGCCGGGCGATGATTACCGACAGCGCGGCCGCCAGGGCCAGGAGAACCACCACCGCTAACCGCAGGCGCCACCTGGCCCGCCGGCCGTTGTGCATCGTCACCGAGCCGTACACCGCGCGAACTGGAATCTGGGTCACGAACCGGGAGCCTGGCGCCCGATCGCTATCGTCGAGGTTCGTCCGCCGCTTACGACGGGCTTATATCGGTGGCGCGATGCTCGATCACGACACCAGGACCAGGGAGCACTCGAGTTGCGCGTCCTCCTCGCCGACGACGAGCGGTTGCTCGCCGACACCGTTGCCGACGGACTGCGCAAGCTCGCCATGGCCGTGGACGTCTGCTACGACGGCGAGGCCGCGATGGAGCGGCTCGGCGTGAACCGGTACGACGTCGCCGTGCTCGATCGGGACATGCCCCGCGCCACCGGGGACCAGGTCTGCCGCTGGATGGTCGACGCCGAGCTCGGCACCCGGATCCTCATCCTGACTGCAGCGAGCGGCATCCGCGACCGGGTGGACGGGCTCGGTCTCGGCGCCGACGACTACCTCACCAAGCCGTTCGCCTTCGCCGAGCTCGCGGCCCGCATCCAGGCGCTCGCGCGCCGACCCCCGACCGGCTCCGCGCCGGTGCTCGACCGGTTCGGGGTCGTGCTCGACATCCCGCGCCACCGCGCGTTCCGCGACGGCCGGCTGCTCGAGCTGACCCCGAAGGAGTTCGCGGTGCTGTCGGTGCTCATGCACAGCGCCGGCGAGGTCGTCAGTTCCGAGGAGCTGCTGGAGAAGGCGTGGGACGAGCACGCTGACCCGTTCACCAATGCGGTCCGGGTCGCGGTGATGACGTTGCGCCGCAAGCTCGGTGACCCACCGATCGTGCACACCGTGCCGCGCGTCGGCTACCGGTTCGGCGACTGACGTGCAGCTGACCGCCCGTCGCCGGATCGTCGTCGCCATCCTGATCAGCTGGCCGCTCGGCTACTTCTACCTGGACTGGGCCACCTACGTCGGAATCGAGCTCGTCCGGTACTACCGCAGCGGCTACACGACGTGCGACGGTTCGTGGCGCAGCTACTTCAACTCCTGCGACGCGACCAGCTACAGCCCCACCATCGCCTGGGTGGAGCTCATCGCGGCCACCGCAGTCGTCGTCGCCCTGGGCCTGCTGGTCGCCCGCTGGGCGATCCGCCCGGTGCGCGAGATCAGCGACGTGGTGAACCGGTTCGGACCGACGAGCCTCGGCTTGCGGTTGCGCGCGGAGGGCCCGCACGACGAGACGCGCCGCCTGTCCGACGCGATCGACGCGATGCTCGACCGGCTCGCCGAGGGCTACGAGGCGCAACGCCGGTTCGCCTCGAACGCCTCGCACGAACTGCGCACGCCGCTCGCGACCCAGCGGGCGCTCATCGAGGTCAGCCTGAGCTCGGCGCTCACCCCCGAGCAGCTCGACCTGCTGTCGCGACAACTGCTGGCCACCAACGAACGCAACGAGAAACTCGTCGACGGCCTGCTGACGCTGGCCGAGACCGAGCGTGGACTGATGGCCAACACCCCGCTCCGGTTGGATCGCATCGTCTCCGACGTCCTGGACACCCTGCGCCCGATGGCGAAGGAACGGGAGCTCGAGCTGAGCGCCGGCCTGGCCCCGGCCACCGTCATCGGCGAGTTCGCGCTGCTCGACCGGCTGGCGAGCAACCTGGTCCACAACGCCATCAAGTACAACCAGCCGGGCGGGTCGGTGATCGTGAACGTCACGCGCGACGGCATCCTCAGTGTCGTGAACACCGGCCCCGTGGTGCCGCCGGAGCAGGTGGCCGGCCTGTTCGAACCGTTCCGGCGGATGACCGGCGAGCGGCTCGATCACGGTGGGGGAGTCGGGCTGGGCCTCACCATCGCCCGCTCCATCGTCGCCGCCCACGGCGGGGCCATCGACGCCCGGGCCGATCCCGATGGCGGCCTCGTCATCCAGGTCCGGCTGCCGGTCGGTTAGCGGCGGCCGGGCCGGGGTAGGCCCGCAGCATGATCCAGCCCGCCGAGCCCGCGGACGAGCTACCTGCGGCGACGGTCACCGTCTACCCGGACGGGCCGCTCGTGCTGCGCGGGGACTTCGAGATCTGCGACGTCGACGGCGCGGCCACCGTCGAGACCGGCCCCATCGTGGCCCTGTGCCGGTGTGGACGGTCGGCGGTCAAGCCGTTCTGCGACGGGAGCCACCGGCACCCGCGCGCTGACGATGCAGCCGTCCGACCGGCGTCGCGGCGCGCTTGATCCGGCGCCCGGCAAAGCGGGTGCCGCCGGCGAGGGCCCGCCGTCCGAGCGCCACCCACGCGCACAAGGCCCGCTCGGCCAGCCAGATGGGGACGAACAGCAGGACGGCCGGCGGGAAATGCGCCCCGGCGCCGGCTCGTCGTCGACCGATCTCGGCGAGCCCGAGCCCGCCCATCAGCAGCGCGCACGGCACCGCCCGATGCCTCGGGCCGAGGACGGCGAGCGGCAGCAGGCTCAGTTCCACGGCCAGCCGCAGAGGCTGAGCCTGGCTGTCATAGGCCTGCCGCACGCGCTGGCCGAGAAAGTGGGCGGGCTCGGGTGGCCGCCGGCGCACGAACAGATCCCGAGCGACGAGGGCCCGGCCGCCGTCGGCGCGCACGCTGCGGATCAGCTCCAGATTCTCGAACAGGACGTCGCCGTCGTAGCCCAGTTCGCGCATCGGCCCGCTCAAGCGCAACCCGAGCGTCCCGGGGTAGTCACCGGCGGGCAACGCGCGATTGATCACGATGCGGGCGGAGTCCCACCACGCCGGCCACGGCATCGGCCGGTAGTAGTTCTGCGGGCTGACCACGTCGGCGTCGTCGAGCAGCCGCTCGAGCCGGTCGAGCTCCGCGGACTCGTATCGCACGTCGTCGTCGGCCACGACGACCTTGTCTCCGGCGCACAGCGCCAACCCGGTGAGCACGCCGGCGACCTTGCCGTTGGCGCAGTCGAGTTCGGGATTCGGTTTGACGTGCGTGACGCCGGCGAACAGCTCGGCGTTACGCGCGAAGGTGGCCGGATCCGACCCGTCGACCACGATCACCGGGCGGCGACGGCCCACGCGCCGCACGTAGGCGGCGAGCTCGGTCAGGTCGGCGCCGGGATCGGCCTTGAGCGGCAACAGGTAGTGCACGGCCGCTCACGAGACCTCAGCGATCCGCGAGGCGCCCAGCAACCCGTCGTCGCGCAACGAGGTCAGCTGGGCCTGCCAGCACCGCAGCACGTGCTCGGCCCAGCGGTGGTCCACGTACAGGGCGGCGGCGGCCCCGAACATCACGTCCTCGGTCAGGTCCGGCTCGTCCTCGACGAGACTGCCGCACAGGTCGTGAGCCGCGAGTTGCTCGTGCAGCGCGTCGGCGGTCACATGCTCGTCGTAGAAGCGGCGCGTGGCGTCGTCGCCGCCCAGTCGGCGCAGGCCCTGGCTGTAGCGCCGGTTGGGCGCCGCCGAGGTCATCTCGAATGCGGCCAGGTGCCCGACCAGCGCCCCGCGCAGATCGCGGCGCAGCCCGAACAGCGACATCAGGTTGCTGACTGCGAGCGTCACCGCCGGCACCGCGTCGACGTAGCGGCCGTAGTTGTCGTCGAGGCCGAGCCCGCGCAGCGTGCGGCGGAACAGCTCGGAGTGCATTCGAGCCACGTTGCCGTTGCCGTACTCGTCGGCCTGGATCTCGATGAGTGCCGCCTTCGCCCGCCCCGCCAACCGCGGGATCCCCCAGCTGTGCGGATCGGCCTCCTTGAGGTGATAGACCGAACGGTGCACCGCGAACTCCGCGAACTGGTCCAGGCTGGCCTTGCGCTGGATGAAACGGGCGAGCGGACCGTCATCGGCGGCCACGAGCTGGCGCAACCGCTGCGGTATCGACGCGCCGGCGGCCGGGACGACGACCTCGCCCCGGAGCCACTCGTAGTACGAGGCTTCCAGGTCACGGCGCAGCGCGATGAGCTCGGGCTGCCATTCCCAGCTCGCGGCCACCTCGTCGAACCCGCGGTAGTGCAGTTCGAAGCAGATCCACAACGCGAGCTGCACGTCCTCGTCGGCCACCGGGTCAGCGCGGCGCGGGGGCGGGTCGGGCAGCGCGGCCGGGTCGTCACCGCGCAGCGCGGCGATCAGCGCGCGCGTGAGCAGGCCCCGCGGGTCCGGCAACAACATCGGTGCCTCCGAAGATGAGTTGCCCGTTCAATGCCCGGATCTCGGGCGCCGCAAACCGACAATCAGCGGCCGCCCGGCTCCGTCGTGAAGGCGTCGGCTGTCCGTTTCGGCGCCGCTCCCGTTCGGGTAAGGGCAAAAAAGCGACGCCGGTCGCACAGGACGGCGACCGATGCGTCGACCGGGCCCTGAACGCGCAGTGGACCCGCTCCCGCGAGGAGGATCGATGACGGACACTCGAATGGATACCGCCGAAGACGTGGTGGCCTTTCTGAAGGCCCAGCACGAACGGATCAAGGGCATGTTCGACGCGGTGACCAACACCGCTGGCGACGAGCGGGACGCCGCGTTCGTGCAGCTCCGGCAACTTCTGGCGGTGCACGAGACGGCCGAGGAGGAGATCGTCCATCCCAGGGCCAAGCGCGAGCTCGCGGACGGCGAGGCGGTCGTGGCGGCCCGGTTGCGCGAGGAGCACGACGCCAAGCAGAAGCTCGCCGCGCTGGAGAAGTTGGACGTCGACTCGATCGAGTTCATGAGCGCCTTCCGCGAGTTCCAGGCCGACGTGCTGGCCCACGCCGAGGCCGAGGAGCATGACGAGTTCGCGCAGCTGGCCGCCGAACTGGACGACGAGCAGTTGCAGAAGATGCGCAACACCGTCAAGACGGCCGAGGCCCTGGCCCCGACCCGTCCGCATCCCGGGGTGGAGTCGCCGGCCGCGAACCTGGTCGCCGGTCCGTTCGCCATGATGCTCGACCGGGCCCGCGACGCCATCAAGGGAAAGGGCTAGCCCGTCCGGAGGGCGGCGCGAAGTCGGCCTGCCGCCAGGCCTCGTAGGCGGCCACGGCGGCGCAGTTGGCCAGGTTGAGCGATCGCCGTCCCGGCAACATCGGGATGCGGACCCGGTCCGTCACGTGCGGATCGTGCAGCACCGAGTCGGCCAGGCCGGTGGGTTCCGGTCCGAACATCAGGACGTCCCCGGGCCGGTACGAGACGTCGGCGTAGGACGTCGTCCCCGCGGCCGTGAACGCGTAGACGGCCGCGGGGAGCACGGCGGTCCACATGTGGTCGAGGTCCGGGTGCACGGTGACGGTCGCCAGGTCGTGGTAGTCCAGCCCGGCGCGTCGCAGCCGCGCGTCGGTCATGGTGAACCCCAACGGCTCGACGAGATGCAGGTGCGCGCCGGTGGCCGCGACCAGCCGGATCGCATTGCCGGTGTTCGGCGGGATACGCGGTTCGACGAACACGATGTGAAACACGGTTCAGCCTAGGGCCCCGCCGTGCGAGAGTCAGAGGATGGTCGACGCCCTCTTCAGTGACCGCTACCTCGCCTCGCTCTACGACCGGCTGTCGGTCGAGCGCGGGGATGCACGCTTCTATGTGGACCTCGTGATGTCCGGGCACGCCGTGCTCGACGTCGGCTGCGGCACCGGCGCGCTGTTGCACCGGGCCCGCACGGCCGGGCATACCGGGCGATTGTGCGGCCTGGACCCGGCTGTCGGCATGCTCGAGCAGGCCCGCCGGCATCCAGGGATCGAGTGGGTGCTGGGCACGCTGCCCGAGGCCGGCTTCGAGGCGGAGTTCGACCTGATCGTGATGACGGGGCACGCGTTCCAGGTGCTCACCGGTGACGAGGACGTGCGGACCTTCCTGGCCGCGGCCCATCGCGCCCTGACCGACGGCGGCCATCTGGCCTTCGAGACCCGCAACCCGCTGGTTCGCGGCTGGGAGGCCTGGACCCCCGACGACGTCACCGAGATCGTGGACGACGACGGCGGGCAGATCCGGGTATGGCACGAGGTCGAGGCCGTCGACGGGGGCCTCGTCACCTTCACCGAGACGTTCGACAGCCCGGCCTGGGCCGGCCCGCAGATCAGTCGCAGCACCCTGCGGTTCCTACCCGCCGAAGCCGTCGACGCGTTTCTGTGCGCGGCCGGCTTCGCCGTCGTCGAGCGCTACGGCGACTGGGACCGCAGCCTGATGACGCCGCGCAGCCGGGAGATCATCACGGTGGCCCGGCGCGCCCAGTCACCCTGACCGCGGTTCGAGGCCGGCCACCTCGCGCTCGGCCTGCTCCACGACCTCCGGCGACGCGGACTCGGCGTAGTAGTCGTCCGGCTCGGTCCCGTCGACACCCTCCGGAGCCCGCACGGCCCGCAGCACGAGGGTCAGTACGACCGCGATCAGGAGGTTGATCAGCAGCGCCGTCCCGGCGATGTAGACCTTGGTGTTGGTGAACGGGAACATGCCCAGAGGCGACCCGAAGTGCCGAGTGCCGGTCGTCGTGGTCACCGGCGTGCCGTCGGCGCCGAGCTTGGTGACCATCACGGGGATCGTCTGGATGTAGGACTCGATCGTCCCGTACGCCATGCCGGCCGCCCATCCGGCCAGCAGCGCCCACCGGTGTAACCACCGGGTGTACAGGCCGGCCACGACCGCCACGATCGTCTGCAGGATCCACACCCCGCCCAGGAGTTGCATGTTGA
>DATAQD010000094.1:0-6797 GCA_036264855.1 Jatrophihabitans sp.
GTACCGGGCTCTGAGCCAGGTCGGCTGGCCGTACGCGTGGGCCGGCGGTGGGGTGTACGGACCCAGCCGCGGGATGTGCGTCCCGTCGGCGGGTGCCCCCAACGACTGCAACGTCGTCGGCTACGACTGCTCGGGACTCGCCCTGTACGCCTGGGGTCAGGGTTGGGCCCATTACGCGGCCAGCCAGTATGTGCAGGCGGGTCGGTACCACCCCTCGCTGTCGAACCTGCAGCCCGGTGACCTCCTGTTCTGGAGCGACGGCGGCCAATATCAGATACATCACGTCGCCATCTACATCGGAAACGGGCAGATAGTCCAGGCGCCGAACAGCGGCTCGTATGTGATGGTCAGCTCGATGTATGACCCCGGGCCGATCTACGGCGCGACGCGTCCCCTGACCTGACTCGCGGGTAGCCTGACTGCGTGACTGAAACGGGCCCGGGGGCCGGCGGGCTGCGCGACCAGTTCGGCCGCGTCGCGACTGACCTGCGGATCTCGCTGACCGACCTGTGCTCCTTGCGCTGCACGTACTGCATGCCGGCCGAGGGGCTCGATTGGCTGACCAAGGCGCAGCGGCTCACCGATGACGAATTCCTCCGGCTGGCCGCATTGTTCGTCTCGCTGGGCGTCACCAGCGTGCGGCTGACCGGCGGCGAACCGCTCGTCCACCCCACGCTGCCCGATGTCGTCGCCCGGCTGGCCGCGCTCGAGCCCCGGCCCGAGATCTCGCTGACGACCAATGGCGTCACGCTCGCGAAGCACGCCGTCGCCCTGGCGTCCGCGGGGCTGGACCGGATCAACGTCTCGGTCGACACCCTCGACTGGCACCGGTTCGCCGAGCTGACCCGGCGCGACCGCCTCGACGAGGTGCTCGCCGGGGTGGCGGCGGCGGCCGACGCCGGGCTTGCGCCGGTGAAGATCAACGCGGTCCTGGTGCGTGACAGCAACCTGCACGAGGCGCCCGAGCTGCTGGCCTGGGCCCTGCGCAACGGCTACCGGCTGCGCTTCATCGAGCACATGCCGCTCGACGCCGACCACACGTGGTCGCGCGCCGACATGGTGACGGCCGAGGAGATCCTGGCCCTGCTCGCCGAGCGGTTCACGGTCGTGCCGCGCGAGCATCGGGGACACGCGCCGGCCGAGGAGTTCGACGTTGTCGACGGTCCGGAGCGCTCGTCGTGGGCCACACCGGTCGGGCGGCTCGGCATCATCGCCTCGGTGACCAGGCCGTTCTGCCGTGACTGCGACCGGCTGCGGCTGACCGCGGACGGGCAACTGCGCACCTGCTTGTTCGCGCAGAGCGAGACGGATCTGCGGGGCCCGATGCGCGCCGGGGTCTCCGACGCCGAGCTGGCCGAGCTGATCACGACCGCGGTCTTGGGCAAGCAGGCCGGCCACGGCATCGGGTCGGCCACGTTCGTCCAGCCCGAGCGGACGATGTCCGCGATAGGCGGCTGAGCTTCCGGCTCGGGCCCGCGGGGCCGCGACTCATGGCGCCGCCAACGGTGCGCGGCCGAGCAGGAAGTTGCGGCGGGCCAGGAAGTCGGCCAGGAAGTCGGCATGCTCGTCACAGGCCAGCCAGTGCTTGACGCGGGCCGCGTCGTGCAGGGTCGGGTTGCGCCAGCGCAGGTCGGTCGTCGCGGCGGCGCGGCAGCCCTTCGCCGAGCACGGTGGCGGTCCTTCCGCACCCGCGCGGGGCTGGGGCTGGTCGGCTGACACCCAGGCACCGTACAGGCTCGTCCCGTACCGTGATCGGGACCGTCTGAGCATCGAGGAGCCCGCGTGAGCGAACCCGACCACGTCCACACCCCCGCCGCCGACGCGTCGGCGCTCGAGCGGGTGATGTTCGAGGTGAAGCGAGTCATCGTCGGCCAGGAGCGGCTGGTCGAGCGGATGGTGGTCAGCCTGCTGGCTCAAGGCCACTGCCTGCTCGAGGGTGTCCCGGGCGTCGCGAAGACCCTCGCCGTCGAAACCCTGGCCCGCACGGTCAGCGGCTCGTTCTCACGCCTGCAGTTCACACCGGACCTCGTGCCCTCCGACATCGTCGGGACCCGCATCTACCGACCCGGCTCCGAGACGTTCGCAACCGAGCTCGGACCGATCATGGCCAACTTCGTCCTCGCCGACGAGATCAACCGCGCGCCGGCCAAGGTGCAGTCCGCGCTGCTCGAGGTGATGGCCGAACGGCACGTGACGATCGGCGGCACGCAGTACGACGTGCCGATGCCGTTCCTCGTGCTGGCCACCCAGAACCCGATCGAGTCCGAGGGTGTCTACCCGCTGCCCGAAGCCCAGCGCGACCGGTTCCTGATGAAGATCGTCGTCGGGTACCCGACGGCGGCCGAGGAGCGCGAGATCGTCTACCGGATGGGGGTGGCCCCGCCCCGTGCCAACGCGGTCCTGAGCACCACCGAACTGCAGCGCCTGCAGGCAACCTCGAGTCGCGTCTTCGTCCACCACGCGATCGTCGACTACGTCGTGCGGCTCGTGCTGGCCACCCGCACGCCGCAGCAGGTCGGGCTCGCCGACGTTGCGCAGTGGGTGTCCTACGGCGCGAGCCCGCGCGCCAGCCTGGGCCTCATCGCGGCCGGTCGCGCGCTCGCCCTCATGCGCGGCCGGGACTACGTCCTCCCGCAGGACGTCCTGGACATCGCGGTGGACGTCCTCGCCCATCGCCTGGTGCTCAGCTATGACGCGATCGCAGACGGCATCCCGGCCGAACACGCCATCAGGCGGGTGCTGCAGGCGGTACCCCTGCCGCAGGTGGCCCCGCGCCAACGGGCCGGCGGCCCGATCGACATGGCCCCGCCCCCGCAGGGTCCGGGCGGGCCCCCGCTCGGCTACGGGCAGGCCCCGCCGCAGCAGCGACCGCCGGCATGGGGTGAGCGGTCGGCGTGAACCCACCCCGCGAAACCGTTCCGCCGACGCCCCACGATGCCGCGGGGGTCCCGGCGTGAGTTCGCCCCCTCCGGTCAGTGACCACGGACCGAGTCTCGAACTCGAGGCGTCGGCGGCGCTCCTGCGCCGCCTGGAGCTGAACGTGCGCAACAAACTCGACGGACTCCTGCAGGGCAACTACCTGGGTCTGGTCCCGGGTCCGGGCAGCGAGGCGGGGGAGTCGCGGCAGTACGTCCCGGGCGACGACGTGCGACGGATGGACTGGGCGGTCACCGCGCGGACGATGACCCCGCACATCCGGCAGACCGTCGCCGACCGCGAGCTCGAGACGTGGCTGGTGATCGACCTGTCCCCGAGCATGGATTTCGGGACGGGCCGCACCGAGAAGCGGGAGCTCGTTCTCGCCGCGATCACCGCCATCGTCCATCTGACCGTGCGGGGCGGGAATCGGGTCGGCGCCGTCGTCGGCAACGGTGAGCACAGTTATGTGGTCCCGGCTCGGGCCGGCCGGGCCCACGCGCGCCACCTGATCAAGAGAATCGCCCAGACCCCCCGCGCCGAGCAGGCCGGCGGACGCGATCTGGCCCAGCTGCTCGAGTCCCTGCGGCGCCCGCAGCGCCGCCGCGGGCTCGTCGCCGTGGTGTCGGACTTCCTCGAAGGGGCCGTCGGCGACGCCCCGGCGCCGTGGGAGCGTCCCCTGCGAGCGCTGTCCGATCGCCATCAGCTGCTCGGCGTGGAGGTCCTCGACCCCCGGGAGCTGGACCTGCCCGCCGCGGGGCTGGTCACCTTCGTCGATACCGAGACCGGACGTCAGCTCGAGGTCCAGACGTCTGATCCGCGGGTTCGGGCGCAGTACGCCGCGGCCGCCGGCAAGCAGCGGGAACGCATCGCGGCGTCGCTGCGCCACGCCGGCGCCGCGCACCTGCAGCTGCGCACCGACCGGGACTGGATCACCGACGTCGTTCGTTTCGTCATTGCCCGCCGCCGCTTCGTCGTCGGCGCGGTCGGAGCTGGGGTCCGCTGATGCATTTCCTCTCGCCCATGTACCTGCTGCTGCTCATCGGCGTGGCCGCGCTGATCGCCGTCTACGCCGTGCTCCAGGTGCGGCGCCAGCGCTACGTCGCCCGGTTCAGCAACGTCGAACTGCTCGGCAGTCTCGCTCCCCGCCGGCCGGGCTGGCGCCGGCATCTCACCTTCGCCCTGCTGATGGTCGGTCTGACGGTGCTGTCCATTGGCGTCGCCCAGCCCTCGGCCGCGGTCCGGGTGCCGCGCGAGAACGCCACCGTGGTGCTCGACATCGACGTTTCGCTGTCGATGGAGGCCACCGACGTCCTGCCCTCGCGGATCGCGACGGCCAAGACCGCGGGCGTGCAGTTCGTCGGACTGCTCCCGTCGCGGATCAATCTCGGGCTGGTGTCCTTCGGCGGCTCGGCCAACCTGCTGGTCTCGCCGACGCTGAACCGCTCCGCGGTGAAGAAGGCGATCGCCGGCCTGCAGCTGCAGAAGTCCACCGCGATCGGCGAGGCGATCTTCACCTCGCTGCAGGCGATCCAGGTCTTCGCCAAATCAAACACGGTCAAGGGGGACACCGCGCCGCCGGCCCGGATCGTGCTGCTCAGCGACGGGTCGAACACCGTCGGACGCTCGGTGTCGGAGGCGATCGCGGCCGCGCGTAAGGCGCACGTCCAGGTGTCGACCATCGCGTTCGGCACGCCGAACGGCACGGTGGTCTACGACGGGCAGACGCTGCCGGTCCCGGCGGACAACACGACGCTGCGCGAGATCGCGGTCAACACCGGGGGCTCGTTCCACACCGCCGCGTCGGAGCAGGAGCTGAAATCCGTCTACAAGAACATCGGCTCGCAGATCGGCTACACCACCAAGCAACGCGACATCAGCTGGCGCTTCCTGCTCGCCGGTTTGCTGTTCCTGTTCGCCGCCGGCGGCGCGGCGATGTTGTGGTCCGGCCGTCTGGTCTGACGGCCGAGCCCGACCTTCGGCGGGCGATCAGATCCGCGGGTCGAGGACGAGCTTGCCGACCGACGACCGGTCGAGCAGCGCCCGGTGCGCGTCCGCGGCCCGTTCCAGCGGATAGGTCTCGCCGACCACTGGACGCAGGGAGCCGTCGGCGATCAGCCCGATCAGTTCGGTGACGGCCTCGGCCAGCAGGTACGGGCGCTGTACGACGTGCACCAACCAGAAGCCGATCACGGCCGTGCTGCGAGCCATCAGTCGCTCGGCACCGACGGGGGTCGGCGGTGTGCGGCCGGCCATCCCGAACACCGCCAGCCGGCCCAGCGGGGCGAGCGCGGCCAGGCTCTGGTCGAATACCGGTCCACCGGTCATCTCGAGGACGACGTCCACGCCGCGCCCACCGTTGGCGTCGCGCAGGGCGGCCGTCATGTCCTCGGCGCGCGAGTCGACCGCGACGTCCGCGCCGAGGTCGAGGGTCAGCCGGCGCTTCTGCTCGCTAGACGCGGTGGCGATCACCCGGCCAGCGCCCCAGCGCTTGGCCAGCTGGATCGCCAGGGTCCCGACGCCGCCGGCGCCGGCGTGGACGACGACGGTCTCGCCGGCCTGCAAGTGCGTACTCGTCCGCAGCAGGTGCCAGGCCGTCGCGCCCTGGACGAGCGTGGTCAGCGCCTGCGCGTCGGACACCGCGTCCGGCACCGGGAACAGCAGCCGCGGGTCGGCGGCGATCTTCTCGGCGTACCCGCCGGCGCCGAGCAGACCGAGCAGGCGGCGACCGGAGTCATCGCGCACGACGACCTCGCCGCCGGGGATCAGCGGAAGCGTCTGTTTCGCGAGATAGGAATTCTCGGTCTGGTGCGTGTCTGCGTAGTTGATGCCCGCGGCGAGGACGTCCATGACGACCTCGCTGTCCTGGGGCACGGGGTCCGGCAGGTCACGAACGACGAGAGTCTCGGGTCCACCGAACTCGGTGATCTGGATGGCGCGCACTATGCGAACCGTACGCGGGGGTAATGGATCCGCGGTAGCTGACCCGGGCCGATCCGCTAGCGTGCTGAGAGTGGGAGAGAGCAGCCGCACCGTCCTCGTGACAGGCGGTAACCGTGGCATCGGGCTGGCGATCGCCCAGGCGTTCGCCGCTGCGGGTGACCGGGTCGCGGTGACGCATCGCGGCAGCGGGCCGCCCGGTGACCTGTTCGGCGTCCAATGCGACGTGACGTCCGCCGAGCAGGTCGACGCCGCGTTCGGCGCCGTCGAGGCCGAGTACGGACCGGTCCAGGTCCTCGTGTCCAACGCCGGGATGACCGACGACACCTTGCTGTTGAGGATGAGCGAGGACTCGTTCGGCTCGGTCATCGACGCCAACCTCACCGGCGCGTACCGGGTGGCCAAGCGCGCCGCGCAGGGCATGCTGCGCGCCCGCGGCGGTCGAATGATCTTCATCTCCTCGGTCGTGGCCTTCGTCGGCGCCCCGGGCCAGGCCAACTACGCGTCGAGCAAGGCCGGGCTCGTCGGCCTGGCCCGCTCGATCGCGCGCGAGCTCGGCAGCCGCTCGATCACCGCCAACGTGATCGCGCCCGGGTTCATCGACACCGACATGACCGCGGCCATGACCGCGGCCCGGCGCGACGAAGTGCTGGGGAACGTGCCGCTCAAGCGGTACGGAACGCCCGACGAGATCGCGGCGGCCGCGCTGTACCTGGCGTCGGACGGGGCGGCGTACGTCACGGGTGCGGTGCTGCCGGTCGACGGCGGAGTCATCAACATGGTCAAGCTCTGAGCGAAGCGCCCTTCGCTATTGCACGATCGCGCTGATCACCAGATCGCTGAGTCGCTGCACTCGTTCCACATGTTCCGCAGCTTCCATGATGCCTACCGACAGGAACGCGAAGGTCAGATCAAGCTCGGGATCGATCCAGAAGCAGGTC
>DATAQD010000105.1:0-6669 GCA_036264855.1 Jatrophihabitans sp.
GTCGACGAGCTGCGCTCCCCGATTCCGCGTGTAACCATGCATCCCGTGTCGGGAAGCGTGCTTGCGCGTTCGTCGGTGCTGGCCGTCGTGCTCATCGGCGCCTGGCTGAGCGCGGCGGCCCTCGACCCACCGGCGGCCGGGGCGCCGCGAGCGCGGTGCACGATGGCGGGCAGCATCGGCGGCCCGAACCCGGCACACGTCGGCGACACCGTGTCGGCCGCGGTATCGGTGAGCTCCGGACGCGGATCGTGCGGTGCCTCGTCCGTCTCGATCACCGGCGGCGGCCGGGTCCTGTGCGCGAGGGCGCTTTCCTTCGGCGCGGGCAGCTGCTCGGCGAGCTTCGCCGCGTTCAGAGGTCTTGGCACGGTCACCGCGTCGCTCTCGACCGGACAGGGTCTCACGCTGGGCACGTTCACGGTTCTGGATCCGCCACCGCCGCCACCGCCGCCGCCGTCGACGAAGCCCCAGCCACCGACCCGGACGCCGACGCCCACACCAATTGCGCGGACGGCGAGCGCCCAGCCGTCCGTCCCGACGTCGACGTCGGCGTCGGCCGCGGTGAATGCATCGTCGGCTTCGGTGCGCTCGTCGACCCCAACCCCGAGCGCGTCCCGGACGGCTCGCCCGTCCGCTACCGGGCGAACGGCGGCCGCCGGCACCGTCTACCCATGGGAGACCGCCGACCCGTCGACCCACCTACCAACTGAGGGGATCAACCCCACGGCGACGAACGCGGCCGCGGTCGGCGGGTTGTCCGGGGACGGGCGCGGACCCGTCATTCCCGGCGGACTGCTGATCGGCACGCTGGTGGTGCTCGCCGGCCTGGTGGGCGTAGCCGGGCGGCTCGTCTACCTGCATTCGCGCGCGGACGTTGATGTGTAGACGCGGTCCGGTCGCCGCGAGCTTGATCGGTCGACGTCCGTGCGTCGTGGGCCGGGCGAACGTCAGGTGAGGGGACGGGTCGCGCCCATCGCGCCGGATTCGACCTGGTAGATCGGCGTCACCCGAATGACGTCGCCGCTGCGCGGGGCCTGCACGACCTGGCCGTCGCCGACGTATACGGCGACGTGGCCGATGCCGCCCACAGTGCCGTCCTGGCTCCAGAACACGAGGTCGCCCGGCTGCAGCGAGTCGATGGACGGATGGAAGGAACCGACCTCCGAGTACTGCGCCGCGGCGTCGTGGTCGAGGTTGAGCCACGGCGCGAGGGCGTACATGGTCAGGCCGGAGCAATCGAAGCCGAACACCTTCCCGTCGTTGCGCGAGTCCTTGTCCACGGCGTGCCCGTACGAGGGTCCGGCCGGCCCACCCGCGCCGAAGCTGTACGGCCAGTTGCGCCATTGCAGTGCCCGCCGGGCGATCCGTTGGCCGCGCTGCCAGGTCCAGTTGCCCATCGGCAGCGCGACGGCGCGGGCGACCGGCGCGGCCTGGACGGCCGGCTGATATGTCGCCGGCACGGCGCGGACCATCTGCTCGGCCGGTGCCCGGGCCGCCGCGCTGTCGATGGCCCGTACCGCCGCAATCGAGCCCCAGGTGGCCAGGCAGATGATCGAGAGGACCACCGCGGCAATGACCACGGCGGCCCGGCGCGACCCCGTCCGGGCCGTCTCCGCCGTTGCCACCCAAACGCCTCCGCTCTAGAACTTGTTCTTGTTCGTACCACGGCCGCCCGCAATGGCGCGATTCGCGCCCGAGGTTCGGCGTCGCAGACAAGACCGACGCCGCCGTATCGAGATGCGCGATCCCGCGTCACACCCGTCATGGTGGTGATGTCGACGAGTAGGTGCTGCGCCCCCAAGTTGACCATGGTTCGGCGACGTACGGGGCGGTGCACGCCGCGCAGCCACCCCGGGGGGCCGCATCCCACCCAGCTTTGACGGACCTGGACGCGGCCCCGCGGACGTAGACGGTCCGGTCCATGTCACCGGGAGCGACCCCTACGGCCTCGACCGGACCGTCGGACACGGCAAGGACCTGCGCGTTGGCTGTCGCGGGGCTCGTCCGGGCGGCTCTCTCGCGGCTGGTCGCCCCCGGGCGCCGACTCCTTCGGTCGCCCATTTTGGTCCCTGTACGGGCGCCGCAACCCGGTGCATTCTGGAACGTATCGACGTACGACGGCAGCTTTCTGGAGGCCGCTATGCATGCACGAGCCGGAGACGTCCTAGTTATCGAAGGTAAGACGGTCGGACGCCCCGCACGCCGGGGCACCATCGTCGAAGTCCGCTCGCCCGACGGGCTCCCGCCGTACTGGGTCCGGTGGGAAGACGGCCACGAGGGGCTGGCGTTCCCGGGCCCGGATGCGCACGTCGCGCCGGAGAAGCATTCGAGCTGATCGAGAACACGCCCGGCTCGGGGGGCGGCGCGCCCGCTGTGATGCCGCAGCCATGGCGTCACCACTACGAGGTGATGGGGACGGTCTTCAGCTTCGTCGGCCGGCCACCCCTAGATCGCGGGGCGATTCCCGCCGTCGAGCGCGAGCTCGACCGGATCGACCGGGTCTTCTCGACCTACCGGCCCAACTCCGAGATATCGGCGCTGGCGGCCGGCGAGCGGACCCTGGCGTCCTGTGCCGACGAGGTCCGGCAGGTGCTGGCTCTGTGCGCCGAGGCCAGCGTCCGCTCGCATGGGTACTTCAGCGCACTGCACTCCGGCCGGCTCGACCCGACCGGGCTCGTCAAGGGCTGGGCCGTGGCGCGCGTTTCGCAGATCCTCACGGCCGCCGGCTCGACCGGCCATGTCGTCAACGGCGGCGGCGACATCCTCGCGGTGGGCCGTCCTGCCGCCGACGCACCGTGGCGGATCGGCGTGACCGATGGCTCGACGGGCGCGATCGTCGCCACCGTCCGCGAGCACAATATCGCCGTCGCCACCTCGGGAAACAGCGAGCGGCCCGGGCTCATCGTTGATCCGTTCACCGGCCGGCCGGCACTGGGGCTGCGCAGCGTGACCGTCATTGGCGCGGACATCGTCCTGGCGGACGCCTTCGCCACTGCCGCGGTCGCCATGGGCGGGCGGGCGCGGGCGTGGCTCGAGGACCTACCCGGCCATCACGCCGTCGTCATCGCCGCCGACGGGACGGTGTCACTCACCGGCGCAGCAACCGACGTCGTCAGGACAGCTGATCGAGTGCGGCCTGGAGCGACTTGAGGTACCCGGTACTGGTGTACGTCGCCCCCGATACGACATCCACGTCCGCGCTCTGCGCGTCCAGCACCGCACGTTCGAGTGTCCGGGCCGCCGGCCTGCTCAGCTCGGTATCCATCGGGTTACCGTGCGGCAGTTCGAGGGCGTCGACGCGCACGATCCGGCCGCGGGCCACGACGACGCGCACGCGCACGTCCCCGTAGTCGGTGTGCGCGAGCACCCCGACCGCGCTGCCCGGCCGGTACACCCGCGGCGCCGGCGACGCGGCCGGCTCGTTCGGGGCGGACGCACCGGTGGACGCGATCGCGGCCGGACGGCGCTGGAGCGGTTTGTCCTGCGGCCGCAGGATGACCACGAGGATGATCACGGCGGCAGTGGCGGCGAGCAGCAGGGCGAGACGTTTCATGGCGGCTTCCTCAAGCGAGCTGGAACGACTCGGCTCGCAGGTCACAATCGCGGACGCCGAGGCGAGACAGCGAGATGCGGACGTGACGAACGAAACCGGCCGAGCCGCAGAGATAGACGATGGCCCGGTGGATGTCGGGGCACATTCGGGCGATCTGCTCGGGCGTGAGGGCGTTCGCCGGGTCGTGCCGCGAGCCGATCAGGTAATGCACCGTCGCGCCGGAACGATGAGCGATGTCGTCCAGCTCGCCGCGGAACGGCATGTGCGCCGCGGTGTGGCCGCGGTAGACCAGCGTTACCCGGGAACCCGGGCAGGTACTGAACAGGGTCCGCAGCGGCGTGATCCCGACGCCCCCAGCGACCAGCAGCACCGGCCCACGCCAGCCGGGCCGGGCGACCAGACCGCCGCACGGTCCTTCGGCGATAACCTTGGTTCCTACGGCCAGGTCGGGCAGCCGCGAACTGTAGCGACCCGCCACCGTCGCGGTGATCCGCAGCCGTCGACCGTCCGGTTCGGCCGACAACGAGTAGGGATGCGCGACGTGCCAGCTGCCGCGGGTGAGGAAGCGCCACCGGAAGTACTGCCCCGGCTGGCCCGGGAACCGGTCAAGGCGCCGCCCGGCGAGTTGGACTGAGACCGTCCCAGGCGTCTCCGGGCGAACGGCGGCGACCGTCAAGCGGTGTCGCACCATCAGCCGAACCGGCCGCAGCCACCGGCTCCAGATGACCGCCCCGGCCACGGACCCGATCAGCGTCGTCCACGCGATGCGCAACGGCGGGCTGTGCACGAAGTGCTCGCCGTTACTGACCTGGTGGAAGAACGCGAGCGCCAGGGCCACGTACCCGAGCAGGTGCACACCGTGCCAGGTCTCGTACCGGATCCGATGGCGGACGAACGGGACGGATGTCGCCGCGACGCCCAGCAGCAGACCGGTCGCGATCACGGCCCACGCGACGTACGGGTACTCGGTGACCAGCGCCCCAGATTGTCCGGCGATCGTCTTGCGCTGGGCGTCGGCATACCCCGCGATGATCAACGTGGCGTGCGCCAGCACGAGCGTCAGCAGATAGGCGCCGAGCAACCGATGGCTGGTGTTGATCGCGTCCGTGCCCAGCCCGCGCTCGATGATGCCGAGCCGGGCTCGCAGCAGCAGCTGCAGCAGCGCGACGTACTCCGCCAGGAAGCCAGCCAACCGACCGGCGTCGGTCAATCTCGCGCCGGGGCCAACCGCCGGTGCAGCCCCGCGCCACCACGTGACGACCATCAGGACGGCTCCCACGAGCGCGAGCGCCGCGAGCTCACGGGGACCCGCGGCCCAGGGCAGGCCCCGTGCCCGCATGGGCTCAGCCGGCCGCGCCGAGACGATGACCCCCACGATGTCGATAACCGGCACGCACCGGGCGGGTTCCGGATCGGCCAGTCACAGTTCAGCTCGTCAGGCTGGAACCAACGGCGTAGTCGCCGGGTACTGGTTGTGGTGCACCAGAACACAAGCCGACAACGCGATCGCACCGGCCCGCACGCTCGGCGGGACGGTGCGACACTGGCCGCTGTGACCACCGCGCCGCGCGCCACCGGGCACCCGGCCGCCACCGGCATGTCAGTCGGATGCAGCTAGCCGACGATCCCGGGCCGCCAGCTGCGGCCACGAATAGCGACGATGTCCTGATCGAGCGCTCGACCCAGGGTGACCATGAGGCGTACGCCGAGTTGGTGCGCCGCTACACCGCAATCGCCCATCGCACGGCAGTGCTGATCGCCGGACCGGCCGACGCCGAGGACGCGGTGCAGGAGGCGCTGGTGCGAGCGTTCTACGCACTCAACCGGTTTCGCCCGGGCTCGCCGTTCAAGCCCTGGCTGCTCGCCATCGTCGCCAACGCCGCACGCAACAAGGCGCGTTCGTCCGGCCGGCAACCCCGGCTGCGCGATCGACTGTCACGAGACCGAGCACTCGGCCCGTTGCGCATCGTCGGATCCGCCGAGTCGGCCGCGCTGGGCGCCGATGACCGGCACCGCCTCGTCCAAGCCGTCGACGCGTTGCCACCCCCAGCCCGGCTCGTCGTCACCTGCCGGTATCTGCTCGAGTTGTCCGAGGCGGAGACGGCTCAGGTCCTTGGCTGGCCGACCGGCACGGTGAAGTCCCGGCTGTCCAGGGCGCTCGACGGGCTGCGCGTCGCCCTGGGCGACCGCGGCCCGAGCGACGGGGGCGAACGATGACCGACCGCCGTTACTCGCACGAGGAACTCGACAGCGCCCTGCGCACGCTCACCCGGACGATCGAGATCCCGCCACCGCCCGACTATGCCGAGCGCGTCGTGGCGCAGCTCGCCGACGGCGCCGTCCGATCTCGGTCCCACGCGCGGATCAGCCGGTTCCGCGGCGTTCGTTCGCAGGCGACGCGCCGGCTCCTCGTCGCCGCAGCTCTTCTTCTGTTCACCGCGGCGGTGACGGTCGCGGTGCCCGTCACCCGTCATGCCTGGGCGTCGTTGTTCGGCTTCACGGGCATCGACATCCGTACCGCGCCGGGTTCGTCGAGCCAGCTACCGGCAAGCCCGGCGCCATTGGCCGCCGGCCGCGCGGTGAGCCTGCCAGACGCGCAGCGCGCCGCGCGGAACCGAATTGGGTTGCCCGCGCAGCTGCCGCCACCGGACCAGGTCTTCCTGCGCCGCGACGACGGCGCCGTCGTCGTCACCCTCGCCTACCGCACGGCCGGGACGCTGGCGCCCACGCCGGACACCGGCTACGCGCTGCTGATCACGGAGATCTTCGACGCCGGCGACCCCTTGCTCGAGAAGATCCTGCACAGCGGCGCGACGACGACCCCGGTCCGGATCCACGGCCGGCCAGGCGTATTCGTGCACGGCCCCCAGGAGATCATCAACGTCGACCACAGCCGGACGGATCACGGGGTGGACGTCGTGTACGAGGTCGCTCCACGGGCCAGTGCCGACACGCTGATCTGGAGCGACAGCGCGGGCACGTACCGCCTGGAAGGCGACTTCACGCAACCCGTCGCGGTCGGCCTGGCGAACAGCTTCCCTTGATCAATGAGGCACCACGGGTCAGCCCGGAGGGGCGGCTGCGCGCGCCTCGCCTTGGAAGCTTGTGCGGGCGGCCGT
>DATAQD010000117.1:0-5805 GCA_036264855.1 Jatrophihabitans sp.
CCATGACCACGAACTATCCGTACTCCGACCCCCAGTTCTACGGCCCTCCGGCGGCGCCCCCGTTCCCGCCGGCCGACCCGACCCCGCCGACCCGGCGGCGTCGCAGGCGCGTGCTGACGGCTGGCGTCGCCGCCCTGGCCGCGGCCGGGCTCATCGGCGGCGTCGCGGTGGCCGAGAGCGGTTCGTCGACGGTGGCGGGCTCGGGCTCGCTGGCCGAACAGCTTCCGGCGCTCCCAGGCGGCAACGGCGGGATCTTCCCGGGCGGCAACGGCACCGGGCAGGGGGGCAACGGCGGGGTCTTCCCGGGCGGCAACGGCACCGGGCCGGGGGGCAACGGCGGGGTCTTCCCGGGCGGCGGATCGACGGGCGGCGGCTCGACCAGCGGCGGCACCTCGACGAGCGCGTCGCTCGCCACCACCGCGCAGCAGACCGGCGTCGTCACCGTCGTCTCGGTGCTCAAGTACCAGAACGCCGAGAGCGCCGGCACCGGCATGATCCTGACCTCGAACGGCGAGATCCTGACCAACAACCACGTCGTCGAGGGCGCCACCAGCATCACGGTGACGGTGGCCTCGACCGGACGGTCCTATACCGCGAAGGTGGTCGGTACCGACCCGACCGCGGACGTCGCCGTCCTGCAACTGAACAACGCCTCGGGGCTGACGACAGCCCGGGTCGGCAACTCGTCGAACGTCGCGGTCGGCAACTCCGTCGTCGGCGTCGGCAACGCCGGCGGCACCGGGACGCTCCGCGCGTCGAAGGGCGCCGTCACGGCCCTCAACCAGTCGATCACCGCCACCGACGAGACCGGCCAGAACGGTGAGCAACTGACCGGGCTGATCGAGGTCAATGCCCCGATCATTTCCGGCGACTCCGGCGGCCCGCTGTACAACGCGGCCGGCCAGATCGTGGGCATGGACACCGCCGCCTCGACCACCCAGGCCACCGAGACGGCCTACGCGATCCCGATCAACACCGCGGTCGCGTTGGCAGCCCAGATCGAGTCGGGCATCGAGACCTCGACGATCCACATCGGTCTGCCCGCGTTCATCGGCGTCGGCGTGGCCGACACCCAAGGCGGAGGTGCCGCGATCACGTCCGTGCTCGCGGGTGGGCCGGCCGCCAACGCCGGGATCACCGCGGGATCGACGATCACCTCGGTCGGCGGCAAGAAGGTGACTTCGGCCGCTGGGCTCAAGACGGTCCTGGGCGCGCTTTCCCCGGGCTCGTCGACGTCGGTCTCGTGGACCGCGGCCAACGGCTCGTCGCACACCGCGACGGTCACGCTCGTGGCCGGTCCCGCCGACTGAGCCGGTCGCGGCCCTGCTTTGATGGGCAGGTGGCAGAGCTCAACCCGGATGCGGTGATCCAATTCGCCGAGGTCACCGTCCGCCGGGGAGCGAAGACCCTGCTCGATCGCATCAACTGGACAGTGGAAGAGGACGAGCGGTGGGCGGTTCTGGGGCCCAACGGGGCCGGCAAGACCACGTTGCTCCAGATCGCCGCCGCGACCATGCACCCGACTTCCGGGGAAGCCTTCGTCCTCGGCGAGCGGCTCGGCCGGGTGGACGTCTTCGAACTGCGCCCCCGGATCGGCCTGGCCAGCGCCGCGCTGGCCGAGCGCATCCCGGGCGGGGAGCTGGTCAGCGACGTGGTCGTGAGCGCCGGGTACTCGGTGCTCGGCCGGTGGCGTGAGGCCTACGGCCGGTGGGACGTACGCCGGGCCGCGGCCCTGCTCGAGCGGCTCGGCGTCGGCGCCTTCGCGGCCCGGACATACGGCACGCTCAGTCAGGGCGAGAAGGCGCGGGTGCAGATCGCCCGGGCGCTGATGACCGATCCCGAGCTGCTGCTGCTCGACGAGCCGGCGGCCGGGCTCGACCTCGGCGGCCGGGAGGACCTGCTGCGCCGGCTGACCCGCTTCGCGGCCGACCCGGGCGCCCCGGCGTCGGTGCTCGTCACGCATCACGTCGAGGAGCTGCCCCCCGGGATCACGCACGTGATGTTGCTGCGCGACGGTGCGGTGGTCGCGTCCGGGCTCGCGCGCGACGTCCTCGCCGACGGACCGCTCTCACAGGCGTTCGGGCTGGCCCTGACGGTCGAGAGGCGCGACGGCCGCTGGTACGCGCGAGCGGGCTGAGGCGCAGGCGGACGGTGCGGCGCGGCCGGTCAGCGGGGCGTCAGGACGACGACCGGGATCGGCCGCCTCGTCGCGCGTTGGTAGGCGGCGTACCGGCCGGCGTTGTTCCTGTCCGCGAGCGCCCACAAGCGCTCACGGTCCGGGTCGCCGGGCAGCACGGCCCGCGCGGTGACGGGTCGCCGCTTCGTTCCCACCTGGATCTCGACCTCCGGATCCGCCCTCAGGTTGTGGTACCAGCCGGGCGATCGCGGCGCGCCGCCCATCGAGGCGACGACGACGTAGTCCCGCCCGTCCCGCACGTAGACGAGTGCACTCGTGCGCTGCTGGCCGGTCCTCGCCCCGACCGTGCGCAGCAGAAGGTTGTGGGTGCCGAAGAACCAGTGGCCCACGCGTCCACCGCTGCGCTCGTAGACCGCCTGGTGCAGCTTCAGGACCCGAACGCCGACGGCCTGGACGACCGGCAGCGACTCGATGCGGGAACGGTTCATGCGACCTCCTGCCCCTGGGTCCGGACCTTAGCCCGCGACCGGCACGCCGTAGGCTTCCGCGGACGAGCGTCACAGGTACTGAGGAGGGTAGATGTCCGACGAGCTGGTGACTGTCGAGATCGGTGAGGGGTCCGCAGGCTCCCCGGTCGGGGTGGCCACGATCCGATTGAACCGCCCGCCCATGAACGCGATCAACACCGCGCTGCAGGAGCAACTGCGCGCCGCCGCCGACCGGATCAGCCGCGACCCGGCGGTGCGCGCCGTCGTCCTCTACGGCGGGGAGAAGGTGTTCGCGGCCGGCGCCGACGTCAAGGAGTTCGCAGGCCAGGACCACGCCTACATGTTCCGCGACGCGGGCCGGCTCAGTTCGGCCCTGGACGCGATCGCGCGCATCCCCAAGCCGGTAATCGCGGCCGTCACCGGCTACGCCCTCGGCGGGGGTTGCGAGCTCGCGCTCACCGCGGACTTTCGGGTCAGTGCCGACAACGCCAGGTGGGGCCAGCCGGAGATCCTGCTGGGGATCATCCCCGGCGCCGGCGGTACCCAGCGCCTGCCCCGGCTGATCGGCCCGGCCAAGGCCAAGGACCTCATCTTCACCGGCCGGTTCGTCGACGCCGCCGAGGCGCTCGAGATCGGCCTCGTCGACGTCGTCGTCGCGACCGAGGACGTCTACGCGACCGCCCTGTCGATGGCGGCGAAGTTCGCCCGGGGCCCGGCGCTGGCGTTGGCCGCCGCGAAGGCCGCGATCGACGGCGGCCTCGACGGGGACCTGGGCGGTGGTCTGCGCCTCGAGTCGCACCTGTTCGCGTCGTTGTTCGCGTCCGAGGACCGCGCGATCGGGATGGCCTCGTTCATCGAGAGTGGACCGGGCAAGGCCGTGTTCACGTGAGTGTGCCTGCTCCGCACCCCAACGCGACGGCCGAAGAGGTGGCCGCCGCGTGGCACGACAAGAAGCTGGCCAACATCCTGTACCACGACTGGGAGGCCGGGACCTACGACGAGAAGTGGTCGATCTCGTTCGACGAGCGCTGCATCGACTACGCGCGCGGGCGGTTCGCGCACGTCGCCGGGACCGAAGGCTGGCCGTACGCCACGTCGCTGGAGCTCGGCTGCGGTACGGGGTTCTTCACGCTGAATCTCAAGCTCGCCGGAGTCATCGACGAGGGGCACGTCACCGACCTGAGCCCCGGCATGGTCGAGGTCGCCCAACGCAACGCCCGCGGGCTCGGCTTCGAGATCGAGGGCCGGGTCGCCGACGCCGAGCGGCTGCCCTACGAGGACGACTCGTTCGACATCGTCATCGGCCACGCGGTACTGCACCACATCCCCGACCTCGACCAGGCATTCGCCGAGATCATCCGGGTGCTCAAGCCCGGCGGCCGGTTCGTCTTCGCCGGTGAACCGACCCGGTACGGCGACGTCGTTGCCCGCCGGCTGTCCCGCGTCACCTGGTGGGCGGCCACGCGCGCCACCCGGCTGCCGCAGTTGGCCGACTGGCGCCGGCCGCAGGCCGAGCTCGACGAGTCCTCCCGAGCGGCAGCTCTCGAGGCCGTCGTCGACGTCCACACCTTCCATCCGCGGGGTTTGGAGGCGATGGCCCGCGCGGCCGGGGCGGTCGACGTCCGGGTGGCGACCTCGGAACTGCTCGCCTCGTGGTTCGGCTGGCCGGTACGCACGTTCGAGTGCGCGGTGCCCAAGGAGAAGTTGGGTATGCGATGGGCCAACTTCGCGCTGAAGAACTGGCAGCGGTTGTCAGCGGTGGACGCCCGGCTCGAACGCATCGTGCCTCGAGGTCTGTTCTACAACGCCGAGATCACCGGAGTGAAACCGGCCGCCCCGCGGCGCTCACACTCCTGACAGCGACTTGACCAGGGTGAGCACGCCCGGCCCCATCACCACGATGAACAGCGCAGGCAACAGACAGAAGATCAATGGGAAGAGGATCTTGACGGTGACCTTCTGAGCCTTTTCCTCGGCTCGTTGCCGCCGCTTCAACCGCATCTCCTTGCCCTGTTCGCGCAGTACCGCGGCGATCGGGATGCCGAGTTTGGCCGCCTGGATCAGCGCCAGCACCATGGCCCGCAGCTCGGACACCGTCGTCCGCTCGGACAGCGCCTGCAGCGCTTCGGTGCGGGACTTGCCGAACTGCATCTCCTGAAGGACGCGGGCGAACTCTCGGGTCAGCGCGCCTTCGGTGTTGCGCGCAACCTGAGTCAGAGCGGCGTCGAAGCCGAGTCCGGCTTCGACGCACACCGTCAACATGTCCATGGCATCGGGCAAGGCCCGCTCGATGTCTTCCTGACGCTTGACCCCCGCGTTGTAGACGAGCAGGTCCGGCACGAGGAAGCCGGCCACCGCGCCGGCGACCAGGAAGAGAATGACCGCGGCACCGCGGCCCATACCGACGATCAGAGCGAACGCGCAGAGCCCGATCATGGCGATGGACTTGAAGGCGAGGACGCGGTCGAGGGTCCAGTTCGGGGGATTGCCGGCGCGGTCGAGACTGCGCTGGATCTTGCCGGTGCTCCGGGCCGGAGCGATGACCACCGTCATCCGTCGGAATCGGTCGAGGATCGGCGACATCGTCGAGACGGCCTCGGGTTCGACGACGGCGGTAACTGGCGCGTCGGCCCGGTAGATCGCAGTTATGTGGGCGACGCCGGAGCGGCCGGCACTTTCCGGTTTGCGCAGAGCCGATGCGCCGGCCAATCCGGCCGCGGCGAGGGATCCCAGGCCGAAGAGCAGCGGTAGTTGCGACATGTCATACCTCGATCTTGACGACGCGGCTCAGCCACCACGCCCCGATCAGGATCCCGAGGACCGCGGCGATGAGCATGCCGATGCCGGGCCCGGTGGTCCAGAGCGGTCGCAGGTACTCGCGCCGGACGGCGAACAGCCACCCGCCGACCCCGATCGGCATCGCCACGAGCACGTACGCGGACAGCCGGCCTTCGGCACTGAGCGAGCGAACCTGGCGGCGCAGCTGAGCGCGCTCACGCATGGTGTGCACTGTGGTGACCAGGACTTCGGACAGGTTCCCGCCGACCTGGCGAGAGATCCGCACGGCCATGACGACCCAGGACAGGTCACGGCAACGCATCCGGTCGGCCGCCTTGTCCAAGGCATCCTCGATATCGACGCCGAGCCGCGCCTCGGCCAGCGCGCGCCCGATCTCGGGAG
>DATAQD010000184.1:0-15615 GCA_036264855.1 Jatrophihabitans sp.
TACGGATAGTTCGTGGTCATGGACTCAGCAAAGCGGTCGCAGTGAAACGCGCCCTGGGCATTACCCATGAGGAAGCTGGGAGTCGGCGGGCCCTCAAGCCCGATCCACTACAGTCCGACCGGTGCTGCCCGAGGAGATGACTGCCGCGCTCGCCGCGCGGCTGGATCATGCCTGGCCCGGGGCGCCGTTCCCGCTCGGTGCCCACTGGGACGGCGAGGGCACGAACTTCACGCTGTGGTCGACGACCGCCACCGCGGTCACGGTGTGCCTGTTCGACGATACCGGCCTCGAGACCCGCATACCGCTGGGCGACTGCACCTATCACGTGTGGCACGGCTACGTGCCCGGGGTGGGGCCGGGTCAGCGGTACGGGTTCCGGGTGGACGGCGCGTTCGACCCGGCGCAGGGCCTGTTCCACAACCGGAACAAGCTGCTGCTGGACCCGTACGCGCGCGCGATCGAGGGCGACTTCACCGAGGACCCATCGGTGTACCCGGGCAGCGGTGCGGACTCGGCACCGTGCGTACCCCGGTCGGTGATCGTGCACGACGCGTTCCCGTGGGGCGACGACCACCGTCCGAACGTCGGCTGGGACGACACGGTCATCTACGAACTGCACGTCCGCGGCTTCACCAAGCGCCACCCCGACATCCCGGCCGAACTGCGGGGCACCTACGCCGGGCTGGCCCACCCAGCGGCGATCGAGCACCTGCAGTCGCTCGGGGTCACGGCCGTCGAGCTGATGCCGATACATCACTTCGTCTCCGAGCCGCGCCTGCAGCGGCGCGGCGCGCGGAACTACTGGGGCTACAACTCGGTCGGTTTCTTCGCCCCGCACGCCGCCTACGCCGCGCGCCGAGGCGACCAGGTGCGTGAGTTCAAAGCGATGGTGCGGGCGCTGCACAAGGCCGGCATCGAGGTGATCCTCGACGTCGTCTACAACCACACCGCCGAAGGCGGCCCCGGCGGCCCGATGCTCGAATTCCGCGGCATCGACAACGGCTCCTACTACCGGCTCGCGGCCGAGGACCGCTCGCGGTACGTGGACTACACCGGCTGCGGCAACACCTTCGACGCGCGCCGGCCGTTTCCGCTGCAACTGATCACCGACTCGCTGCGCTACTGGATCACCGACATGCACGTCGACGGGTTCCGGTTCGACCTCGCGTCGGCGCTGGCCCGCTCGCTGCACGACGTCGACAAGCTCTCGTCCTTCTTCGACACGATCCATCAGGATCCGATTATCTCGCAGGTCAAGCTCATCGCCGAGCCCTGGGACATCGGCGACGGCGGCTACCAGGTCGGCGAGTTCCCGCCCCTGTGGACCGAGTGGAACGGCATGTACCGCGACACGGTGCGCTCGTTCTGGGCCCACGGCGGTGACGGCGTGCGGGATCTCGCCTATCGGCTGTCGGGCTCGTCGGACCTCTACGGCGACGACGGGCGGCTGCCGATCGCGTCCATCAACTTCGTCACCGCCCACGACGGATTCACGATGCGCGACCTCGTCTCCTACGAGCGCAAGCACAACGAGGCCAACGGCGAGGACAACCGCGACGGCACCGACGACAACCGGTCGTACAACTGCGGGTTCGAGGGCGAGCCGGCCCCGCCGGAGGTACGGGAACTGCGACTGCGGCAGGTCCGCAACCTGCTCTCGACCCTGCTGCTGTCCACCGGCGCGCCGATGCTCGTGGCCGGCGACGAGATGTGGCGCACGCAAGCGGGCAACAACAACGCCTACGTCCACGACAACGAGGTGTCGTGGGTCGACTGGACGCCCAGCGAGGAGGGCGACGACATGCTCGCGCTGGTCCGCCGGCTGCTCGACCTGCGGCGGGCGCACCCGGTGCTTCGCCAGAGCGCCTTCTTCGAGGGCCATGCCGTGCAGGGCGGCGACGGGTGCAAGGACCTCGCCTGGTTCCATCCGGCCGGGCGCGAACTGGCCGCCGGCGACTGGTTCGACGCCGGGCTGCGCTCGATCGGCATGTACCTGGACGGCCGCGGGCTGCGTCATCGCAATGCGCGCGGCGAGACGATCGTCGACGACTCGTTCCTGTTGCTCCTGCACGCGGGCGACCACGACGGGATGTTCACGCTGCCGGGCCTGCCGTGGGCCGCGAGCTACGCGCAGGTGATCGACACCGGGTCCGTCGGCGGGCGGCCCAGCGGGCCGACCGTCGCCGGTGGCCACGCCCTGGCGATGCGGGCCCGATCGGTGCGGGTGTTGCGCGTCCTTCGCGCGGGCGACGGCTGACAGACTGGACCCCATGCGCGCCACACCCGAATGCTGGCTGACCGACATGGACGGGGTTCTGGTGCGAGAAGAACACGCCCTGCCCGGCGCCCCGGAATTCCTGGCTCGGCTCGTCGAACGCGGCCGCCGGTTCCTCGTCCTGACCAACAACTCGATCTTCACACCGCGTGATCTGTCCGCCCGGTTGAGCCGGTCCGGTCTGGACGTCCCCGAGGCGGCGATCTGGACGTCGGCCCTGGCCACCGCCACCTTCTTGCAGGACCAGCTTCCGCACGGCTCGGCCTACGTGATCGGCGAGGCCGGGCTGACCACGGCGCTGCATGCCGTGGGTTACACCCTGACCGACCGCGAGCCCGACTTCGTCGTCCTCGGCGAGACGCGCACGTACTCCTTCGAAGCGATCACGCGGGCGATCCGGCTCATCGAGACCGGCGCTCGCTTCATCGCCACCAATCCCGACGTCACGGGCCCCTCCGAGGATGGCCCGCTGCCGGCCACGGGGTCGGTGGCCGCGCTGATCACCACGGCCACCGGCCGCAAGCCGTACTTCGTCGGCAAACCGAACCCGATGATGCTGCGCAGCGCGTTGAACCGGATCGATGCGCACTCGGAATCGACCGTGATGGTCGGCGACCGGATGGACACCGACATCGTCGCCGGCATCGAGGCCGGGCTGGACACCATCCTGGTGCTGAGCGGTTCGACCCGCCGCCAGGACATCGAGCGGTTCCCGTGGCGTCCGGGACGGGTCCTGGAGTCGATCTCCGACGCCCTCGACTTCGTCTGAGGGCGAAACACGCACAAAGGTGTCGGTGCCGCGCCCTAGGGTGAGTTCGATCGACCGATACTTCGAAACGAGGGAAAGCCGTGGCTGACGTCATCCGGGCACAGGGGCTCGCCAAGGCCTATGGCGAGGTCCATGCCCTCGCCGGACTCGACCTCGCGGTCCCCGAGGCCACCGTCCTGGGGCTGCTGGGGCCCAACGGCGCGGGCAAGACGACCGCAGTGCGCATCCTGACCACCCTGCTCGAGCCGGACAGCGGCACCGCCCACGTCGCCGGTATCGACGTCGCCAAGAACCCGGCCGCGGTGCGAGCGAAGATCGGCCTCTCCGGCCAGTACGCCGCCGTCGACGAGTACCTCACCGGCTACGAGAACCTCGACATGATCGGCCGGCTGTACGGGCTGGGCCGCACACAGTCCCGGGCCCGGGCCCGCGCGCTGCTCGACCGCTTCCGCCTCGATGAGGCCGGCGACCGTACGGTCAAGACCTACTCCGGCGGCATGCGGCGCCGCCTCGACCTCGCCGGGGCCCTCGTCGCCGCTCCGCCGGTGCTGTTCCTGGACGAGCCGACGACCGGCCTCGACCCCCGTAGCCGCACCGAGATGTGGGAGGTCATCGTCGAACTGGTCAAGTCGGGCACGACCCTCCTGCTGACCACGCAGTACCTGGAAGAGGCGGACCGGCTCGCCGACCGCATCGTCGTCATCGACCACGGCAAGTCCATCGCCGAGGGCACCGCGGACGAGCTGAAGGCGCAGGTCGGCGGCGAACGCGTCGAGATCGTCGTCGCGACCGGGGCTGACCTCGGCACCGCGCGCGCCGTGCTCGCCCAGCTGGCCGAGGGCGGGGTCGTCGAGGTCGACAACCACACGCGCCGGCTCACCGCCCCGGTGACGGGCGGAGCGGCCGTGCTGACCGAAGCGCTGCGCCGCCTCGACGCCGCCGGCGTGGGGCTGCACGACGTCGCGCTGCGCCGCCCGACCCTCGACGACGTGTTCCTCACCCTCACCGGGCACCGCACCGAAGAGGTCGACGAACCGGCCGCCGAGACACCCCTTGTCGAGGCGACGCGATGACGACCCTGGCCGACGATTCCCGCCCCGTCATCATCAGCACGGGCGGCCTGCGCAAGGCGCTCGTCGACGGCGCGGTCGTCGCGAAGCGCAACCTGATCAAGATCAAGCGGGTGCCCGACCTGCTGGTCTTCTCGACGATGTCGCCGATCATGTTCATCCTGCTGTTCGCGTACGTGTTCGGCAGCGCGATCAAGGTGCCCGGCATCGGGTACCGCGAGTTCTTGATCCCCGGCATCTTCGCCCAGACGGTGATCTTCGGGTCCACGATCACCGGCGCCGGTCTCGCCGAGGACATGCAGAAGGGCATCATCGACCGGTTCCGGTCGCTGCCGATGTCCCGGTCCGCGGTGCTGGTGGGGCGCACGACCAGCGACGTCCTCAACAACATCCTGGTGATCGCGATCATGTCAGTCACCGGACTGCTCGTGGGCTGGCGCATCCGCTCCTCGGTCGGGGAGGCGATCGGCGGATTCCTGCTGCTCCTCGCCTTCGCCTACGCAATCTCGTGGGTCATGGCGCTCGTCGGGCTGGTCGTGCCCAGCCCCGAGGTCGTCAACAACGCCGCATTCATGATCATCTTTCCGTTGACATTCATCGCCAACACCTTCGTCCCGACGAACAACTTCCCGAGCGTGCTGAAGACGATCGCCGACTGGAACCCGGTGTCGTCGGTGACGCAGGCCGCCCGCCAGCTGTTCGGCAACACCGGGTCGGTGCCACTACCCAACCAACCGTGGTCACTGCACCACCCGGTCATCTACACGCTGCTGTGGGTGGTGGGCATCCTCGTCGTGTTCATCCCGCTGTCCGTGCGCCAGTACAAGCGCGCCGCCAGCCGCTGACTCCAGGTCCCGGTCGGCCGTCAGGTCTTGTAGACGAACAGTCCGTTGGGCACCGGGCGCTGCTCCCCGTCGGATGGCACATTGAGGACCGTCGTGCGCAGGTGCGCCGGCAGCCGCACGACCATTGTCGTCGAGCCGCCACCGTCGAACACCATGCCGGTGTAGCAGTGCAGGGCGAGCAGGTACGCGGTCAGGTCACGGATGCTCACCCCCGCAGACTGGGCCGAGCGTCCGTCCACGACCCCCAGCAGCACCGAGCGGCCGAGCCGGCTGACGCAGGCGAAGGTCTCCGGATTGCGGCCGTCAACATTCACCTGGGTTCGGTCATGGTGCGCCGCACCGCGAGCGACGAGCACCCCGCGGCCGCTGACGAGGGCGCGCGGACGGCCGTGCGCGAACGACGTCGTCATAACCACCCGGTCGTGGATCCGCAACTGCCGGTGGATCCAGTCCGCACCGGTCCCGCCGCAGGCGATCAGCGCCCAGGTGCCGGGACGGCGCGGGGCAAGGCGGGTGTCGCCGGTCTCGATGCTCGAGACCGTACTTCGCCCGGCTGTCGTGCTCCCCTTGGCCGCCGTGCATCGGGATCCGAGCACGATTCGCGAAAGCCGGCTGTTCACCAGCGTGATGTGCCCGTTCTCGGCATCGCGCAGGGTATTGACCGAGTAGCCCGCGGAGGCCGCGGCCCGCGCACCGACGACCGGTCGGCTGACCAGGGCACTGAACGGCACCGCGCCGATTCCCGCCGTGCCGTCGGCTCGGAGGAAGAAGTTGGCTTCCCGGCCCCGGCGAGGGGACTTCAGCAACCCGCCGTTGCGCATCATCCCGCCGTACGGGGTTGCGTAGCCCGAGTCGTCGCTGAACAAGTCGGCGTTGATCCCGGCAACGGCGTGCGTGGCATCGGCAAGATAGGACACGGGTCGGCGCAGACTACCGACCTGCTCACCCTGCGAGGCGGGCGCGAGCCCGAGGCCGGCCACCGTCAGGTCGACGCGGACGAGCACCGCCCGGGCGGTGTGCCCACTCGCTGTCTGGAACGTTTGCCGCCAGTAGGTGACACCGCGAGTCAGGGTGGTCGGGGACGTCGTCGTCGCCGCGGCCTCCGGCATCGCCAGCCCTGCGAGGAGCAGGACCACAGACGCGACGGACATCCGTCGCGCCCAGGGTCGGCCGGCACCAACCCGCGCACTGCGCGGCACCGCAGCACCAAACCACGGCGGCGGCCCCCCGGTCAACGCCCGGGCCGCCTTCGATGACAGATCAGGCGCTGGCTATCAAGCCCAGTTCGGCCGGCGAGGCCAGCAGCTCGTTTTTCGGCAGTACCCGCACCGTGTAGCCGAATCCCCCGGTGCGCGCCAGCGGCACCTCGCCCTCGAACCGGAACGTGCCATCGGTGGCGCCCACCGAGCGCAGGGACACCGTCTCGTAGTCGGTGAGGCGCTCGTCGCCGTCCACCGCCCCGTACACCGCCTCGACGTCCACGTCGTCCGGAGTCAGTCCGGCGAGCGCGACCTCGGCGCGCAGGGTGAGCGACGCCCCGACCTGGGCGTCGCCCGCTCCGGACAACTGCGAGTCGACGTGCAGCACCGCCACGCCCGGCCACTTCGCGACGACATCACCCACCCACGCCGCCAACGAGCGCGCGGCCGCGAAATCCTTGGCCAGCATGCGCTGCGACGACTGGGCGGCCGGCGCGTACAGCCGCCGCACGTACTCGGCCACCATCCGCGACGCCAGCACCTTCGGCCCGAGTGACTTCAGCGTGTGCCGCACCATCTGGACCCACCTCTGGGGCACGTTGCCCTTCCGGTCGTAGAACCGCGGGGCGACGCTCTTCTCGATCAGGTCGTACAGCGCGTTGGCCTCGAGGTCGTCGCGCCGGTCGGGATCGTTCAGGCCGTCCGCCGATGGGATCGCCCAGCCGTTCTCACCGTCGAACCACTCGTCCCACCATCCGTCCATGATCGAGAGGTTGAGCGCGCCGTTCAGCGCGGCCTTCATCCCGGACGTGCCGCACGCCTCCAACGGGCGCAGGGGGTTGTTCAGCCAGACGTCCACGCCCCAGTACAGGAACCGCGCCATGCCGATGTCGTAGTCAGGCAGGAACGTGATGCGGTGCCGCACCGCGGGATCGTCGGCGAAGCGCACCATCTGGGCGATCAGCTGCTTGCCGCCGTCGTCGGCCGGGTGGCTCTTGCCGGCGATCACGATCTGGACGGGACGCTCCGGATCGAGCAGCAGGGCCCGCAGCCGCACCTCGTCGCGCAGCATCAACGTGAGCCGCTTGTAGGACGGGACGCGGCGCGCGAATCCGATCGTCAGGACGTCGGGGTCGAACGCCGTGGCCGTCCAACCCAGCTCGGCCTCGCTCATGCCGCGCACCCGCGCCGACTCGTACACCCGGCGGCGGATCTCGTTCACCAGCCGCTCTCGCAGCCCGTTGCGCATCCGCCACAGCTCGCCGTCGGTGACCTTGTCGATCGCCTCCCAGCCCTGGCCCACGGCCATGACGTCGGTGCCCACCTCGCGCTCGGCGATGTCGAGGATGTCGCGGGACATCCAGGTGGGGGCGTGCACGCCGTTGGTCACCGAGGTGATCGGCACCTCCGCCGTGTCGAAGCCCGGCCAGAGCCCGGCGAACATCTCCCGGCTGACGCTGCCGTGCAGCAGTGATACCCCGTTGGCCCGCTGGCCGAGCCGCAGCCCCATGTGGGCCATGTTGAAGATCGTCGGATCCTCCTCGGCCCCGAGCCCGAGGATGCGTTCGGCCGGCAGGACTCTCATCCCGGTCAGATGCGCGGCGACCAGATCGCGCGGGAACCGGTCGATGCCGGCCGGCACCGGCGTATGCGTGGTGAAGACGGTGCCCGCGCGGACCGCCTGCAGCGCCTCGTCGAAGCTCAGCCCGTAGCCCTCGACCAGCTCCCGGATGCGCTCCACGCCGAGGAAACCCGCGTGCCCCTCGTTGGTGTGGAACACCGACGGAGCGGCCACGCCCGTGGCGGCGCAGTAGGCGCGGATCGCGCGCACCCCGCCGATGCCGAGCAGCAGCTCCTGCTCCAGCCGGTGCTCCTTGCCGCCGCCGTAGAGCCGGTCGGTCACCTGCCGGGCGTCGGCGTCGTTCTCCTCGATGTCGCTGTCGAGCAGCAGCAGCGGGACGCGTCCGACCTGAGCCACCCACACCTGCGCCTGCAGGGTGCGCGAGTCGGGCAAGGCGATCGCTACCCGAACCGGCGTCGCGTCGGCGTTGCTGAGCGCGGTGATGGGCAGGCCCTGCGGATCGCGGGACGGGTAGGTCTCGAGCTGCCACCCGTCCCGCGAGAGCGACTGCCGGAAGTAGCCGGCACCGTAGAGCAGACCGACGCCGATGATCGGGACGCCCAGGTCACTCGCTGCCTTCAGATGGTCGCCGGCGAGGATGCCGAGCCCCCCGGAGTATTGCGGCAACACCTCGGTGATGCCGAATTCCGGAGAGAAGTACGCGATCGAGTCGGGCAGCGCCGCACCGCTCGCCTGCTCGTGCTGGTACCACCGGGGACTCGTCAGGTAGTCCGTGAGGTCGTCGTAAATGTCCTCGAGGCGGCGCAGGAATCGGCGGTCCCGCGCGAGTTGGGCGAACCGTTCCGCAGTGACCTCACCGAGCATCCGGCTGGGGTCGTGAGCGCACGCGCTCCAGCGTTCGGGATCGACCGATTCGAAGAGGTCGAGGGAGTCGGGGTGCCAGGACCACCGCAGGTTGGCCACGATCTCGCCCAGGTGGGCCAGCTCTGCGGGATACGCCGCCCGCACCGTCAGTCGTCGTAGTGCTTTCACGTAATCGGACGCTAGCAGTGACGTAACGGCTCCCGGCAGGCTCGGTCCGAGCACGCCGCTGCCGAACGGGAGAACCGGACGGATCGCGACGTGGCTGTTCCCGGACGGCCCACCCTGGGTAACGTGGCCTGAGTGGTAGGGCGCTTCGGACTCAGCAGTGTCAGTCCCGTCGTCGGCTCGACCGTCTCGGGCGAGTTCCCGGCCCGGGCGGTCGTGGGCGAGCCGGTGCCGATTTCGGCGACCGTCTTTCGCGAAGGCCATGACGCCGTCGCCGCCAGCGTCGTCGTGCGCGACGCGAGCGGGCGCAAGTTGTCGGTGGTGCGGATGGAACCCGGCGTCCCGGGTACCGACCGCTGGCACGCCGACATCGTCCTCGACCGGCCCGGATCCGGCTCGTTCGCCATCGAGGCGTGGGGCGATCCGTATGCCACCTGGCACCACGCCGTCACGGTCAAGATCGAGGCCGGCCAGGGCAGCGAGGATCTCGCCAACGACTTCGAGTCCGGCGCCCGGCTGTTCGACCAGCTGGCCCGCACGCTGCCCAAGGCGGATCGGGCGAGGGCCACCGCCGCCGCCCGGTCCCTGCGTGACACCACGCTGGACGTCGGGCACCGGGTCGCGCCCGCGCTGGACGAGTACCTACACCGCCTCGCCCACGACCATCCGATCCGCGAGATGGTGACGAGTTCGCCGCGGTATCCGCTGTGGGTCGACCGGCAACGGGCCCTCTACAGCTCCTGGTACGAGTTCTTCCCCCGCTCGATCGGCGCCGAGCTCGCCGGCGACCCGGTGGCCCCGGCCCGACCGGCCCGGCACGGGACGTTCAAGGACTGCGCCGAACACCTCGACTACGTCGCCTCGCTCGGCTTCGACGTCGTCTACCTGCCGCCCATCCACCCGATCGGCGAGGTGAACCGCAAGGGTCCGAACAACACCCTGGTCGCGGCGAGCTGGGACGTCGGCTCGCCCTGGGCGATCGGCTCACGCGACGGCGGCCACGACGCGATCCACGCCGAGCTGGGCACGCTGGGCGACTTCACCGCGTTCGTGCGCCGCGCCCGCGAGCTGGACATGGAGGTTGCCCTGGACCTCGCGCTGCAATGCGCGCCCGACCACCCGTGGGTGACCGCCCACCCGGAATGGTTCACCACCAAGCCCGACGGCACGATCGCCTACGCCGAGAACCCGCCGAAGAAGTACCAGGACATCTATCCGCTGAACTTCGACAACGACCCCAAGGGCCTGTCCGCCGAGTGCCTGCGCGTCGTGCGGCACTGGATCGCCGCCGGCGTGACGATCTTCCGCGTCGACAATCCGCACACCAAGCCGCTCAACTTCTGGCAGTGGCTGATCGCCGAGGTCCGCAAGACCGATCCCGACGTACTCTTCCTCGCCGAAGCGTTCACCCGGCCGGCGATGATGCACGAGCTGGGCAAGATCGGCTTCCACCAGAGCTACACCTACTACACCTGGCGCACCAGCAAGGAAGAGATCGAGACCTACGTCAGCGAGTTGGCGCAGTCCGCCCACTACATGCGTCCGAACTTCTTCGTGAACACGCCGGACATCCTGCACGAGTACCTGCAGCTCGGCGGCCCGGGCGCGTTCGCGATCCGGGCGATCCTCGCCGCCACGCTCTCGCCGAGCTGGGGCGTCTATTCCGGCTACGAGCTCTACGAGCACCTGCCCCTGCGCCCCGGCAGCGAGGAGTACCTCGACTCGGAGAAGTACCAGCTTCGACCCCGTGATTTCGCCGCCGCCATCGCCGACGGACGCTCGCTGGCGCCGCTGCTCGGCAAGCTCAACCAGATTCGGGGCGAGCACCCGGCCCTGCAGCAGTTGCGCAACGTCACCTTCCACGATGTCGACCAGCCCGACATCACCGCGTACAGCAAGCGCGACCCCGTCACCGGCGACACCGTCCTCGTCGTCTGCACCGTGAACCCGCACGACTGGCGCGAAGCCACCGTCCACGTCGACCTCGACGCCCTCGGGGTCGAGTGGGACACCGGGTACACCGTCCGGGACCTGCTCAGCGGCGAGGAGTACCAGTGGGGCGCGCACAACTACGTCCGCTTGGATCCCTATCACCGGCCGGCGCACATCTTCCAGGTGGGCCAGTGAGCGACGCCTGCGCAGCGACCAGGACGTATCCGCGCGCCGAAGATGGGATCGGGCCGACGACGGGCCCGAGCGAAGCGGCCCGCCCCGAGGAGGCGCGATGACCATCACGCCACCGACCGACCCCACCCGCAGCATCGAGCCCGACTGGTTCAAGCGCGCCGTCTTTTACGAGGTTCTCGTCCGCGGCTTCGCCGACTCGAACGGCGACGGGACCGGCGACCTGCGCGGCCTGGAGGACAAGCTCGACTACCTGCAGTGGCTGGGCGTGGACTGCCTGTGGCTGCCGCCCTTCTACTCATCACCGCTGCGCGACGGCGGCTACGACGTGAGCGACTTCAACGGGGTGCTGCCCGAGTTCGGCACGATCGACGACTTCAAGAACTTCCTGGACGCGGCCCACCGCCGGGGCATCCGGGTGATCATCGACTTCGTCATGAACCACACGTCGGATCAGCACCCGTGGTTCCAGGCCAGCCGCAATGATCCGGACGGCCCCTACGGAGACTTCTACGTGTGGAACGACGACGACCGGCGCTATCCCGAGGCGCGCATCATCTTCGTCGACACCGAGCCGTCGAACTGGACCTTCGACCCGGTGCGTAAGCAGTATTTCTGGCACCGCTTCTTCAGCCACCAGCCCGATCTCAACTTCGACTCCCCCGACGTGCAGGAGGCCATCCTCGACGCGCTGCGGTTCTGGCTCGATCTCGGCATCGACGGGTTCCGGCTCGACGCGGTGCCCTACCTCTACGTCCGCGACGGCACGAACGGCGAGAACCTGCCCGAGACCCACGAGTTCCTCAGGCGGGTGCGCAAGGAGGTTGACCGCGACTATCCGGACCGGGTGCTGCTGTGCGAGGCGAACCAGTGGCCGGCCGACGTGGTGGAGTACTTCGGCGACCCGTCCGTCGGCGGCGACGAGTGCCACATGGCGTTCCACTTCCCGGTCATGCCACGCATCTTCATGGCCGTCCGCCGCGAGTCCCGGTATCCCGTCTCGGAGATCATGTCCCAGACGCCGGCCATTCCCGACAACTGCCAGTGGGGCATCTTCCTGCGCAACCACGACGAGTTGACGCTCGAGATGGTCACCGACGAAGAGCGCGACTACATGTGGTCGGAGTACGCCCGCGACCCGCGCATGAAGGCCAACATCGGCATCCGCCGCCGGTTGGCCCCGCTGCTCGAGAACGACATCAACCAGATCGAGCTGTTCACCGCGCTGCTCCTCTCGCTGCCCGGCTCCCCGGTGCTGTACTACGGCGACGAGATCGGGATGGGCGACAACATCTGGCTCGGTGACCGCGACGGCGTCCGCACCCCGATGCAATGGACCCCGGACCGCAACGCCGGCTTCTCGACCTGCGATCCGGGCCGGCTCTACCTGCCGGTGAACATGGACTCGATCTACGGCTACCAGGTCACCAACGTCGAGTCGCAGACCCGCAACACCTCGTCGCTGCTGCACTGGACCCGGCGCATGATCCAGGTCCGCAAGGCGAACCCGGCGTTCGGCATCGGCAAGTTCATCGACCTCGGCGGGAGCAACCCGTCGGTCCTGAGCTTCGTGCGGGAGTTCGGGGACGACATCGTGCTGTGCGTCAACAACCTGTCCCGCTTCCCGCAGGCGGCCGAGCTCGACCTGCGTCCATGGATGGGCAGTCAACCGATCGAACTCGTCGGGGGTGCGCACTTCCCCGCGATCGGTGAACTGCCCTACCTGTTGACGCTGGCCGGGCACGGCTTCTACTGGCTGCGCATCCCGCGCTTGCCGCAACAGACCGGTGAACCTGCCGCCGCGTCGGACGAGGTCATGCCGTGAGCTCACCCCAGGGAAACACTCCGCTGGCGCTCCACGATTGCGCGGGGGCCCCGAAATGACTACTCCGCACATCAACCCTTCCAACGGGATCGGTCCGCTCGTGCAGGCGTGGCTGCCCACCCAGCGCTGGTTCGCCGGCAAGGGTCGCGACGCCCGGATCGAGGTGGCGCCGCTGGCCCAGCTGTCGGCGAGCCCGCCCGTGACGATCTGGACGGCGCACGTTCACTACGCCGAGTCGGACACCGAGACCTACCAGGTGCCGCTCGTCTTGCGCGCCGACCCGGTGCAGGTCCTCGAGCACGTCCTGCTGGGCACGATCGAGACCGAGTCCGGCCGCCGCTGGGTGTACGACGCCCTGCACGACAAGGACGTCACCCCGGCGTGGCTCGCCGGCATGCGCGACGACGTGACCGAAGGGCCGGTTCGCTTCACCCGCTACGCCGCGGCACCCGACGACGTGCCGGTGGACGAACCGAGCCTGGTCCTGAGTGGTGAGCAGTCCAACACCTCGATGGTCTTCGGCGACGTGGCGATCATGAAGGTGTTCCGGCGGCTGCAGCCCGGCGTCAACCCGGACATCGAGGTGCTCGCCGGGCTGAGCAAGCTGGGGGCCAGGCACATCCCGCGGCTGCTCGGTGCCGTCGACGCCGACGTCGACGGTGCGCCGTGCTCGCTGGCGATGCTGCAGGAGTTCATGACCACCGCGTCGGACGGGTGGGAGCTCGCGAAGGCGAGCGTGCGCGACCTCATGGCCGAAGCCGACCTGCACGCCGCGGAGGCGGGGGGTGACTTCGCCGCGGAGGCCGAACGGCTGGGCGCCGCGGTCGCCGCCGTGCACGCCGACCTCGCGTCGGTCTTCGGGACCCGCGAGGCCTCGGCCGACGAACTCGGCCGCCGGGCCGAGGGCATGCGCGACCGGCTGGAACGCGCGCTCACCGTCGTCCCGGCGCTGAGCGACGTCGCCCAGGGCCTGGCCATCGCGTTCTCCGACGTGGCGTCGCTCGCCGACTCGGTCACCGTTCAGCGCATCCACGGCGACCTGCACCTCGGGCAGGCGCTGCGCACCGTCCACCGTTGGGTGCTCATCGACTTCGAAGGCGAGCCGATGGCCACGATGGACGCACGCCGCGCGTTGGACTCGCCGCTGCGCGACATCGCCGGGATGCTGCGCTCGTTCGACTACGCCGGGCACCACCGCGCGATCGAGACCGGCTACGACCCGCAGCTGTCCTACCGCGCCGGCGAATGGTCCAAGCGCAACCGCGACGCGTTCTGCAACGGGTACGCCGAGGCCGCCGGCGCCGATCCGCGCGCGCACGAGGTTCTGCTCCGCGCGTTCGAGGCGGACAAGGCCGTCTACGAGGCCGTGTACGAAGCCCGCAACCGCCCGGCCTGGCTGCCGATCCCGCTGGCCTCGCTGTCCAGACTCGCCGCAGACGGAGGAACGTCATGACCACCACGGTCGCCCGAGAGGAACTCGATCGCCTAGTCGGCGGCGCGCACCACAACCCGCACGGGATCCTGGGCGTGCACCCGACGCCCGAGGGCGCGACCATCGTCCGCACGCTGCGACCCGAAGCCACCGAGGTCTCGGTCGTGGTGGGACGCCGACGTACCGCCATGACCCGCCTGCACGACGGTGGCGTCTTCGAGGCCGTCCTCGACGGCCCGCCCACGGACTACCGCCTGCAGGTCGAGTACGGCGACCAGACTCACACGGTCGACGACCCGTACCGCTGGTTGCCGACGGTGGGCGAGATCGACCTGCACCTGATCGGCGAAGGCCGGCACGAGAACCTCTGGGAGGTCCTCGGAGCGCACGTGCGCACCTACGACACCCCCGGCGGCCCCGTTACGGGAACGTCGTTCGCGGTGTGGGCGCCGAACGCCCAAGGTGTGCGGGTCGCCGGCGACTTCGACTACTGGTCGGGGCGCTCGCTGCCGATGCGCATGATGGGCTCGAGCGGGGTGTGGGAGCTGTTCGTCCCCGAGGTCGGCGACGGCTGCCGCTACAAGTTCCAGATCCTCGGTGCGGACCGGCGATGGCGGTACAAGGCCGACCCGATGGCCTTCGCTTGCGAGTCACCACCGGCCACCGCGTCCGTGGTCACCACGTCCCGGTACGAGTGGTCCGACGGGGACTGGCTGGCGCGCCGGGCGGGCACCCAGTGGCACAAGGCGCCGATGTCGATCTACGAGGTGCACATCGGATCGTGGAAGGCGGGGCTGAGCTACCGCCAGCTCGCCGAGGAACTCGTCGAGTACGTGCGCGACACCGGCTTCACCCACGTCGAATTCCTGCCGGTCGCCGAGCACCCGTTCGGCGGGTCGTGGGGCTACCAGGTCTCGTCCTACTACGCGCCGTCGGCGCGCTTCGGCAGCCCCGACGACTTCCGCTTCCTCGTCGACGCGCTGCACCAGGCCGGCATCGGCGTCATCGTCGACTGGGTACCCGCGCACTTCCCCAAGGACGAGTTCGCGCTCGGCCGCTTCGACGGCACCGCGCTCTACGAGCACGGCGACCCCCGGCGCGGCGAGCAGCCCGATTGGGGCACGTTCGTCTTCGACTTCGGCCGCCGCGAGGTGCGCAACTTCCTCGTCGCCAACGCGCTGTTCTGGCTCGAGGAGTTCCACGTCGACGGACTGCGGGTGGACGCCGTCGCGTCCATGCTCTACCTCGACTACTCCCGCAAGGACGGCGAGTGGTTGCCGAACCGGTTCGGCGGTCGCGAGAACCTCGAGGCGGTCGCGTTCCTGCAGGAGGTCAACGCCACCGCCTACCGGCGCCAGCCCGGCATCATGATGATCGCCGAAGAGTCCACCGCCTGGCCCGGCGTCACCCGGCCGGTACACCTGGGCGGACTGGGGTTCGGCTTCAAGTGGAACATGGGCTGGAT
>DATAQD010000036.1:0-7216 GCA_036264855.1 Jatrophihabitans sp.
GCGCTGCTGTTCGGCCTCGCCGAAGCGGGGCTGTTCTTCGCGCGCCGGCGGGCCATGGCCACTGCCGCCCTGGGTGTCGAGACCGACCTGCGCCGCGACCTGTTCGCGCACCTGCAGCGCCTGCCGGTGGCGTTTCACGACCGGTGGCCCTCCGGACAGCTCCTCTCGCGGTTGACCACCGACCTGTCCACGCTGCGCCGGTTCATCGGTCTCGCCGCGGTGTTCCTGCTGGCCGACACGGTGACGATCGTGGTCGTCCTGGGCCTGCTCATGAACATCCAGTTCTGGCTGGGATTGATCGTCCTGATCTCGATGGTGCCCCTGCTGATCGGCACCCGGCGCTTCGAGCTGCGCTACAGCCGCGACGCGCGCCGCGCGCAGGACCTCACCGGCGACCTCGCCACCTCGGTCGAGGAATCCGCGCTCGGCATCCGGGTGATCAAGGCGTTCGGCCGGCGCCCGCACATGCTGGCCGGTTTCAGCGCCGACGCGTCCCGGCTGCGCTCGGCCGAACTCACCAAGATCCGCACGCTCGGCCTGTTCTGGGCCCTGCTCGAGGGCCTGCCGCAGGTCATTCTCGCGCTCGTCACCGTTGGCGGTGTCTACGCGACCGCGCACCACGCCATCACCATCGGCCAGCTGGTCGCCTTCGTCGCGCTGTACCTGCAGCTCGTCTGGCCGATCATCATGCTCGGCTGGTTGCTCGCCCTGACCGAGGAGGCGGGCAGCGCGTGCCGCCGGATCTTCGAGGTTTTGGACACCGAATCGGGCATCCTCGACCCGCAGGCGCCGGTCGCCGCCGAGCGCGGCACGTCCCTCGTGTTCGAGGACGTCCGTTTCCGGTACGAGGGCTCCGACATCGACGTGCTGCGCGGGGTCGACCTCGAGCTGCGGGCGGGCGAGACGCTGGCTCTGGTTGGCGGCGTGGGCTCGGGCAAGACGACGCTGACGGCGCTGGTGCCGCGGCTCTATGACGTCACCGGTGGCCGCGTCCTGATCGGCGGCGTCGATGTGCGGGACCTGCGTCTCGACCAACTGCGCCACGCGGTCACCACCGCGTTCGAGGACGCCACGCTGTTCTCGGCCAGCGTGCGCGAGAACCTGACGCTGGGGCGCGCCGGCGTCAGCGACGACGACGTCCGCGAGGCGATCGTGGTCGCCCAGGCCGACTTCGTCTATGGCCTGCCCTACGGCCTGGAAACGCGCATCGGCGAGCAGGGGCTGTCGCTGTCCGGTGGTCAGCGGCAACGGCTGGCGCTCGCCCGGGCGGTCCTCGGCCGGCCGCGAGTGCTCGTCCTCGACGACCCGCTGTCCGCCCTCGACGTCCACACCGAGGCGCAGGTCGAAGCGGCGCTGCGCCGCGTCCTCGCCGGGACGACCGCGCTCGTCGTGGCGCATCGGCCGTCCACCGTGCTGCTTGCCGACCGGGTGGCGATGCTGGCCGATGGCCGGATCGCCGCGGTCGGCACCCACCGCGACCTGCTGGCCCGGGTGCCGGCCTACCGCGCGCTGCTCGCGCAGACGCCCGAACTCGAGGGGGTGAGCGCATGACCGACGTCATCGAGTCGCCGTCCGATCCGTCGACGTGGCAGGGCAAGCTCACGCCCGAAGCGGCGGCCAAGGCGCAGGCGCAGGACGACATCGTCCACGGCCTGAAGCTGCGCGCCGATGGCCGCCGGTTGCTGGCCGAGCTCGTCCGTCCGTACCGCCGCCGGATCATCGGCGTGCTGCTGCTCGTGCTTGTGCAGGTGGCGGCGACGATGGCGGCGCCCTGGCTGGTGGGCGTCGCGATCGACGACTCGCTGCCCGACGCGATCCGCGGCGACTACACCTCGCTGACCGTGGTCGGGGTAGCGCTGCTCGCGTCCGCCCTGCTGTCCGGGCTGCTGCGCTCGATCTTCGTCGTGCGCAGCGGCGTGATCGGCCAGGACATCCTCTACGACCTGCGCCGCCGCGGTTTCGACCACGTCCAGGCGTTGTCGGTCGCGTTCCATGAGCGGTTCACCTCAGGCCGCGTCGTCTCCCGACTGACGTCCGACGTCGACACCCTGACCGAACTGCTGGACAGCGGGCTGGACGGCCTGCTCACGGCGCTGTTCAACAGCACCGCGATCGCCGTGCTGCTCGTGCTGCTCGACCTGCCGCTCGCCGCGATCGCGCTGGGCTCGCTCATCCCGCTGTACCTGCTGTACCGGTGGTTCTCGCCCCGGGCCGCGGTGGCGTTCCGGCGCACCCGCGAGACCGTGGCCACCATGATCGTCAGCATCGTTGAGACGTTCAACGGCATCCGGGCCGTGCAGGCGTTCCGCCGCGAGAGGCGCAACGACGCGCTCTTCGGGGCGCTCAACGACGGCTACCGTGAGGCCAACCGGCACACGTTCAACCTGCAGGCGTACTTCATCCCCGGCACCGCGCTGATCGGCAACATCGCCACCGTCGCGGTGCTGCTCGCCGGCGGTTACCGCGTGTCCCACGGCGGCCTCGAGCTCGGCGTCCTCACGTCCTTCCTGCTCTACCTGCGACAGTTCTACGACCCCATGGAGGACGTCGGAATCTTCTACAACTCGCTGCAGTCGGCGACCGCGGCGCTGGAGAAGATCGCGACCGTCCTGGCCGAGCCGCCCGGCGTGCCCGAACCCGACGACCCCACGCCGCTGATGATCCCCACCCGCGGCGCGGTCTCGCTGCGCGACGTGAGCTTCGCCTACCGGCCCGACCGTCCGGTCCTGCCCGAGCTGTCCCTCGAGATCCCGGCCGGGCAGACCGTCGCCCTTGTCGGTGCGACCGGCGCAGGCAAGACCACGATCGCCAAGTTGATCTCGCGGTTCTACGACCCCACCGCGGGGCTCGTCGCCCTCGACGGCGTCGACCTGCGGGCCGTCGCAGACGCGGACCTGCGCCACGCCGTCGTAATGATCACCCAGGACGGGTTCCTGTTCTCCGGATCGGTGGCCGACAACATCGATTTCGGCCGGCTCGGCGCCCGCCGGGCGGACGTCGTCGCGGCGGCCACCGCGGTGGGCGCGCACGAGTTCATCAGCGGCCTGCCCGAGGGCTACGACACCGACGTCCGCAAGCGCGGTGGGCGGCTCTCGGCCGGGCAGCGGCAGCTGGTGGCGTTCGCCCGCGCGTTCCTGGCCGACCCGGCGGTGCTGATCCTCGACGAGGCGACGTCCTCGCTCGACGTCCCGACCGAGCGGGCGGTGCAGCGCGCGCTGCGCACCGTCCTGGCCGAGCGGACCGCGCTGATCATCGCGCACCGGCTGTCCACGGTCGAGATCGCCGACCGGGTCCTCGTCCTGTCCGACGGGCGGGTGGTCGAGGACGGTTCGCCGGACGAGCTGGTCGCCTCGGGCGAGGGGCACTTCGCCACCCTGCACTCGTCCTGGCGGGACTCGCTGGTCTGATCGGCGGTCCAGCTAGGCTCGATCGATGCGCGGGTTGACGAGGACGCTGGCGGCCGTCGCGGCGATCGCGCTGGCCGGCACGATGACCGCCTGCTCCAGTGCCAAGCCGAGCGGGTCGAAACCGGTCGGCCAGCTCAAGGACATCACGGGCGGGACCACGACCGTGCGGCTCGACCCGTCCTTCGTGACCGCGCTGGGCGGGCAGGCGCTCACGCCCACCGCGTCCGGCACGGCGAAGATCATGAAGTCCGGGTCGGTCACCGAATTCGTCTTCCCGGCCACCGGCGGCAACGTCACGCTCAGCGATGCGAGCGACGTCGGCGGTGAGATCGCGCACAACGGCAGCGGCCTCACGTTCGTGTCGGGTGGGACCAAAGCGACCGCCAAGGACTTCGTCATTCACCTCGGCCCCGACCCGAACCTCACCGCCGAGATCGACCTGAACGGCGCGGTGGCGTTCAAGAGCCTCCGCCTGTTCGACCTCGATACGACGACGATGACGGCGCCCGCGATCAAGAACGGCGAGGCGACGCTGCCCGGTATGTCGATCTATCTGTCCTCGGTCGCCGCGGCCGACCTCAACGTGGCGCTCAACACGACGACGCTGGCCGGCGGCAAGAAGGTCAAGATCGGCACGGCGACGGTCGTCGCCACGGGCAGCTGACCGGCCCGCCCGTTCCGGCCTGGCCGGTCAGGTCAGGTGGGCGAAGGCCACGGCCGCGGCGGTGGCGACGTTTAGCGAGTCGACGCCCGGCGCCATCGGGATGCGCACCCGGACGTCGGCCGCGGCCAGCGCCGCGGCGGACAGGCCCGGCCCCTCGGCCCCCAGCAACACCGCCCAGCGCTGCGGCGGCACGACGTCGCGGAGCGCGATCGCCGAGCGGTCCGGCGTCATGGCCAGCAGCGCGAAGCCGGACCCCCGCACCATCCCGAGCGAGTCCGGCCACGGGTCGGGCAGCAGCGCGAACGGCACGCGCAGCGCGTGCCCCATCGAGACCCGGACGCTGCGCCGGTAGAACGGGTCGGCGCAGCGCGGGTCGAGCAGCACCGCGTCCACCCCGAACGCCGCCGCGTTGCGGAACAGGGCGCCGAGGTTCTCGAAGTCGTTCAGCGCCTCGAGCACGGCCACCCGGCGGGACCGCGCGAGCAGGTCGGCCGGATCGATCGGGCCCGGACGGTCGGCCGCGGCCAGGACGCCGCGCGTGACCCGAAAGCCGACGACGTCCGACAGCACCCATTTGTCGACTGCGTAGCCCGGCACGTCGAGATGAGCCAGCGCCGGGCCGAGCACGTCGATCCGGGCCGGCACCCCGAGTACGGCGCGCACCCGCAGCGGCGACGACGCGAGCCGTTCGACGACGTTCACGCCCTCGGCGATGACGATGCCCCGGCGGTCCGGGCGGACATCGGCGTCGGTGAGGCCCCGGAAGTCGTCGAGGCGGGGGTCGGCCGGATCGCCGATCTCGACGACGTACATGCCGTTAGCGGCCGCCGGCGAGGACGAGCACCAGCGCGATCGCGGCCGGCGCGCCCTGGACCAGCAGGATCCGCTTCGAGACGGTCAGCCCGCCGACCACGGCGGCGACCAGGACGCAGATCAGGAAGACGAGTTTGATCTGATGGCCGGCCGCCGGATTGGTGACGATGCCCCACATCAGGCCGGCCGCGAGGAAGCCGTTGTAGGCCCCCTGGTTCTTGGCCAGCGGGGCGGAGATCTCGGCCTCCTCGGCCGTGGTGTTGAAGATCTTGCGGCCCTGCGGCTTGGTCCACAGCACGGCTTCGAGGTACAGGAACACCAGATGCTCGACGGCGACGACCGCAATCACGCTGTCCGCCGCGATCTGCGTGGCGCTCACAGTGCGAACCGTATGACGGCCGACCCCGGGCGCCCGCCCGACTCGCCGCACACCGGTCGAGGGCGATCGCGGTAGGTGATCAGGCCGCGTGCAGGCGGTTGTTGACCAGATCCGCGACGTCGGCGACGTGCATGCCGCGATGACGCGCCAACACTGCCGCGATCCCGGCCGCGCTCAGCAGGCAGATCAGCCCACCCCCGATGAGCCCCCAGCGCGGACCGGCCGCGCCGGCGAGCCAGCCGACGAACGGCGCGCCGACGGGCGTCCCGCCCATGAAGCAGATCAGGTAGAGCGACATCACCCGCCCGCGCATCGTGGGCGCAACGCCGAGTTGGATGCTGGAGTTGGACGCCGTGGTGACCGACAACATGGCCAGCCCCGTCGGCACCAGCGCGACCGCCGTCCACCAGAAGTCAGGCATCAGTCCGGAGACGATCTCGGCGAGGCTGAACGCCGAGGCCGCGGCGAGCAGGAACAGCGCCGACGGCCGTTTCGTTCGGCGCGTGGCCAGAATCGCTCCCGCGCACGCCCCCACCGCGAGCGCCGTCGAGAGCAGGCCGTAACCGCTCGCACCGCGGTGGAAGACCTGTTTGGCCATGAGGGCGCAGGTGATGGCGAAGTTCAACCCGAACGTCCCGAGCACGAAGATCAACACCATCGCAAGCATGAGGTCCGGCCGGCGGCGCACGTACCGGAATCCCTCGCGCAACTGCCCGCCGGCCCGACGCACCGGCGGCGAGGGGAACAGCTCGGACGGGCGCATCAACGCGAGTCCGGCGAGCACCGCCAGGCTCGATGTGGCGTTGGCCACGAAAGCCCAGCCGGTACCGACGGCGGTGATCAGGATGCCCGCCATCGCCGGCCCGAGGATGCGGCCGGCGTTGAAGATCGTCGAGTTGATCGCCACCGCGTTGGTGAGTTCGTCGCGTCCGACCATCTCGACGACGAACGACTGACGCACCGGGGTGTCGATGGCGGTGATCAGGCCGAGGACGGTGGCCAGCGCGAGAACGTGCCAGTACTGCACGACTCCGGCGACGTCGAGCACGCCGAGCAGCAGCGCGGCAAGCGCCATCGCCGTCTGTGTGACGAACAGGACCTTCCGCTTGTCGAGGCGGTCGGCCAGGATCCCGCCGTAGAGACCCAGCACCAACGACGGGCCGAACTGCAGTGCGGTGACGATGCCGAGCGCGGTCCCGGAGTTCGTGAGCTCGAGGACGAGCCAATCCTGGGCGACCCGCTGCATCCACGTTCCGGTCAGCGACACGAGCTGGCCCGAGGAGTAGAGGCGGTAGTTGCGCACCCGCAGCGAGCGGAACATCCCCACGGAATGGTGCTCTTCGGATACCTCAGCCGGGTCTGCGGAAACCAGCGCCGTCACTGCTCGGCCAGTTTGTCGAGAACGGGGACGACGCGCTGCAGCAGGGCCCGCTCGTCGGCGGTCAAGGTCGCGAGCCGACGGGTCAGCCAGGCGTCCCGGGACCGGCGCTCGGAATCGAGCAGCTCCACCCCGGCGTCGGTGATCCCGATGATGGCCTGGCGCCGGTCGGTCGGGTGCGCATCCCGACTGACGAGCCCCCGCTCCTCGAGGTTCGCCAGCACCTTCGTCATGGACGGCGGCTGCACCCGCTCGCAGTTGGCGAGTTCCCCGGCGCTCATCGCGCCGTGCTTCTGCAACGTGTTCATGGCCGAGAGTTGGGTCAGCGTCACCGACATGTCCACGCGCTGGTTGCGGACCAGCCGGGTCAGGCGCAGCAGGGACGGACGCAGCAGCGACGCGAGTTCGGCCATCGTCGCCTTGCTCGCCGTCATCACGATAGTTAGTCTACCTAACGAACGGCAGGTCTGCCACCCGCGAGTTGGCGGGCGAGGCTCGCGACGACGTCCGTGCGGTCGGGCAGGTCGATGCCGTCCACGCGGTGGATCGGCACCGCGCCACTCACGCTGCTGGTC
>DATAQD010000034.1:0-4067 GCA_036264855.1 Jatrophihabitans sp.
GAGCGCGACACCCGTGCGGTCCCCGGCCCCGGCGCCCGCCCCGCCTGACCCTTCCTCCGCGCCGCGGTTTGATCACCGAAACCGCAACGGCGCCCGACGACCCGCGATCTTGTGCACCATCCTGCGCCCCCGCACAGCCCCGCGCACATAATCGCGACCGCGCGCCGCCGCGCCCTGCCCGTCCCCGCGCGATCTTGTGCACCATCCTGCGCCCCCGCACAGCCCCGCGCACATGATCGCAACCGCGCGCCCCGCACCCCGATCTTGTGCACCATCCTGCGCCCCCGCGCAGCCACCCGCACATGATCGCAACCGCGCGCCCCCCACCCCGCGATCTTGTGCACCAACCTGCGCCCCCGCGCAGCCCCGCGCACATGATCAAGAGCGCGACCCCGTCCCAGCAGCGATCTTGTGCACCACCTACTCCGAGCCGGTCAGAGCGATCGCGGCGCCCCGGCCCCCACGATGGCGGCGGCGGTGACGCCTCCGATCGAGACTTCGCGATACATGTCGTTGCTGCTCACACAGGCCCCGTCGGTCCCGACTCGACGCTTACCCGAGGGCATTCGCGGCGCCGCATCGCAGGACCGCGTGACGATCTACCGGGTCAACCAGAGGACGGCCGCGCCTCCAGCGACCAGGCAGTAGTAGCCGAACGGTCGCAAGGACGACGACTTGAAGTAGCGCACGAGCAACGCGGTCGCCAGGTACGCGGCCACGAGGGCGACGGCGCCGGCCAACAGCACGGTGCCGTGGATCTCGTCCCAGCTCCCCGACCCGAGGGCGGGAAGCTCGCGCAGCCCCCAGGTCAGCAGTACCGGGGTCACGATGATCAGCGCGGCTCGCACGGCCTGCTCGTGGGTGAGACCCCACATCAGCGCCGCGGCCAGCATGAGACCGACGCCGCTGATGCCCGGCACGAGCGAGGCCACGGCCAGCAGTCCGAGCAGCAGCGCGCGGGGGACGCGCAGCACGGACAACTCGGCCGCGAAGGCGCCCGCGTCTTCGGCGCGCGTGAGCGGCGCCCGGTGAACTCCCGACATGCCGCCCGCGCGCGGTGAGCGGCGCCACCACCACCACACCGCGAGCATGAACAACCCGTTGCCGGCCAGGCATCCGGCGACGAGCAGCGGGTGATCCTGCAGGGACCGAGCCCGCGGTGTCAGCGCGGCGATCGCGACACAGCCCGGCGCTGCGGCGAGCACCACGAGCCAGGCCCAGCGCTGTTCGGGCTCGGACAGTCGCCGCCGCCCGGCCGAGACCAGCAGGCCGCGCCCGATCCGCGCCCAGTCCCGCCAGAAATACGCCGCCAGTGCCACCGCGACGGCAACGCGCAAAGCCGGGTACAGCGGCCCGACCACGCCGGGTGCAAGGTCACTGCCGGCGTCCTGGCCGATCGCTCCGGCCAGCACGCCGTGCCCGAGACCGCTGATCGGGAAGACCAGCGCGACCCCTTGCAGCAGACCTGCACCGATGGCTTCGAGCACGCTCAGGTCGTGCGTCACCCACGCTCCACTCGTCCGTGCCGGTGCAGCGCGCGACCGGATGTCCTTGTCGTTCAATAATGTCAGGGCACCCGCGGACCCGGGCACGCGCCGATGTTGGAGACACTTGAACGACCTGGCCGAAAAGGCACTGCAGGGCCTCGATGCTGCGCAGCGTCAGGTGCGCTCGCGGCCGATGCTGGCTTTCGCGATCCTCGGCTTCGCCGTGTCGTGCGTGGTCGTCGTCGCCGGCGGTCAGGCGGGCGCCGTCGCCGCCGCTCGGCCGCTAACCAGTTGGCTGCAGCTTCAGGATCAGCACGGCTTGCCGACCGGGCACCCCGCGCCCGGCGCGATCATGTTCGCCGCCATCGTGGCGCTGGTGGCGCTGTGGATCGTCGTCGTCGAACTCGTGCGCCGCACCGATCAGGCCGAAAACCGGGTGTGGTGGTTGGCCGCAGCATGGGCCGCGCCCTTCGCGATCGGTCCGCCGCTGATGGACACGAGCGTCGACAGCTACGCCGCCTTCGGCCTGCTGCAACACGCCGGGCGCGATCCGTACGACGTCGGCGCGACGGGTCTGGGCGACGTGCCGATCGTGGCGGCCATCGATCCCGGATCCCGCGGCACACCGAGCTCGGTCGGTCCGCTCGGTACGGTGCTGCAGCACCTGTCGGTTTCGGTCGGTAGCGGCACGGCCCTGGGGGCTGTGATCGTCCTGCGCGTGCTTGGCCTGCTCGTGGCGGTCTGGATCGGTCGGCTCGCCGCTGACCTGAACGGGGCTCGTCGCTCGCAGGCGCTCACGCTGACCGTCCTGAATCCCCTTGTGCTGCTCTACGTCATCTCGGCCCCGCATCTCGACGGGCTCATGGTGGCGCTGGTCCTGGCCTCGCTGCTTGCGGCGACCGAGCGGCGCTGGCTGGCGTCGGTGGCGCTCGCCTGCGTCGCCGGATCGGTGTCGGGTCAGGCGTTTGTGCTCGTCCCGATCGTGATCGCGGTGCACGCGCTGGGACGGCGCACGATCCCGGCCTGGCGGCTGATCGGTCGCGACATCGCGGTGGCCGCGGTGACGACCGGCGTCATCGGCGCCGTGGTGAGCGATGGCTTCGGCTGGGCGTGGACGGTCGGCAAGCAGTTCGCCACGCATACGGCGTTCTCGGTGGCCGGCGCGATCGGCATAGCACTGACCCCGATCGTGCGCGGCGCGTCCTACGACGACCTTGCTGTCGGAGGACGCATTGCGGCGATGAGCGCGATGGTGTGCGTCATCGTCTATCTCATCGTCTCCGCTGGCGAGCGACCGATCGAGCGCACGGCGGCCTATGCCCTGCTCGCGCTCGGGCTCCTCGCGCCGGTCCTGTACCCCTGGTACCTGCTGTGGGGGACGCTGTGCCTAGCGCCGACGGCGACGGGGACCCGTCGCATCTGCGTGCTGGCGCTGTGCGCGGCCGGCTGCGTGCTGAACCCACTCGGGTTCTCGAGCACGACCTCGAGCGTGATCACCGGGTGCGCCCTGGTCGTCGTGGCCGGTGCGACGACCACCGTCGTGGTGCGCGGGCGCCGGACTGCCAGCGCGCCCGAACCGGCTACCGCGGAAAGCTGACGATCCGCGCGCCGCGGCCGGGGACGGTCGTGATGTTGCGCGTCTTCGATCGCTCCGGCGCTCCGTAAGGCGCGATGTCGACGCGCTGCAGGACGGCCTTGAGCACGCTCTGCGCCTCGATCGTCGCCAGCGACGCCCCCAGGCAGCGGCGCAGCCCGCCACCGAAGGGGATCCACGTGGCCGGCGGCGGGTTGCCGTTGAGAAATCGTTCGGGACGGAACTGTTCGGGTTTGGCGAAGACGTCCTCGCGCATCTGGACGAGCTGGATCGACGGGAACACCACCACGCCGGCCGGCAGGTCGTAGCCGCCCACCCGGACCGGCTTGGCCAGCCGGCGCGCCACGTTGGCGATGACCGGACGTAGCCGCATCGCCTCCTTGACGGTCGCCTCGAGGTAGGCCTCGTCGTTCTCATCGGCCGCGCGTTGCACCCGGGCGAGCAGCTGCGGCCGCCGAGCGAGGTCGTGGAACGTCCAGGCCAGCGTGGACGCGGTCGTCTCGTGGCCGGCGAGCAGCAGCGTGATGAGGTGATCGCGCAGCTCCCCGTCGCTCTGCGTCGGATCGGCGGTCAGCAGTTTGGACAGGACGTCGTTGCGCTCGGCCAGATCGACGACGCCCCGCCGGTCGGCGATCTCGGCGTAGATCAACGCGTCGACGGCGTCCTTGACCGTGGCGAAGCGGCGCCACGGTCCGACGTTCTCGAGCGCCGGGTACATCCAACCGAGGAAGATCGTCGGGCCGATCCGGATGAGACGCTGCAACAGCGGGCGCAGATCGGCCAGCCGCGATTCGTCGGAGACGCCGAAGACGATCCGCAGGATCACCTCGAGGCTGATGTCGTTCATGTGCGGGTGGACGGCGAAGGGTGCTCCGACCGGCCACCGTGCGACGTTGTCGGCGGCGAGTTCCTCGAGCAGCCGACCCCAGGTGCGCACCGACTCGCCGTGGAAAGCGGACATGACCTTCTTGCGGCTGGCCTTGTGA
>DATAQD010000051.1:0-13433 GCA_036264855.1 Jatrophihabitans sp.
CGGGCAAGTTCGGCCAGCGGCGGCTCGACCGCCCATCGGCCAAAGCCGCTGGCATTCGAGGCTTTATAGCGCACCCCGCCCGGTTGGGATATCGGAGCGGGACCGTACCTCACGGCGGGCTAACGACAAGGTGAGCCGCGACAAGATCGACACGCTGCGGGCATACGGGGCCGAGGTGGTCGTCTGCCCCACCGCGGTCGCCCCGGAGGACCCCCGGTCGTACTACTCGGTCTCCGATCGGCTGACCAAGGAGACGCCGGGCGGCTGGAAGCCGGACCAGTACGCCAACGTCAACAATCCGCGCTCGCACTACGAGACGACCGGACCCGAGATCTGGGACCAGACCGAGGGCCGGATCACCCACTTCGTCGCGGGCGCGGGGACCGGCGGAACGATCAGCGGCGCCGGTCGCTACCTCAAGGAGCATGGGCCGGTGCGGGTGATCGGGGCCGACCCCGAGGGCTCGGTGTACTCGGGCGGAACGGGTCGCCCGTACCTGGTTGAGGGCGTCGGCGAGGACTTCTGGCCGTCCACCTACGACCCGGCGATCGCGGACGAGATCATCGCGGTGTCCGACGCCGACTCGTTCGCGATGACCCGGCGGCTGGCCCGCGAGGAGGGGCTGCTCGTCGGCGGTTCGTGCGGGATGGCGGTCGTCGCGGCGCTCGACGTGGCGCGGCGCTGCGGTCCCGAAGACGTCGTGGTGGTGCTGCTGCCCGACGGCGGGCGGGGCTACCTGTCGAAGATCTTCAACGACGACTGGCTCAGCGACTACGGCTTCGTCGTGGCCAGTGGCGGGACGACGGTCGGTGACCTGCTGCGGGAGAAGTCCGGCGCCACGCCGTCCCTGGTGCACGGGCACCCGAACGAGACCGTCCGCGAGGCGATCAACATCCTGCGCGAGTACGGCGTGTCGCAGATGCCGATCGTCAGGGCCGAACCGCCCGTCACGGCCGGCGAGGTCGTCGGCTCGGTGTCCGAGCGAGCGCTGCTCGACGCGTTGTTCGCCGGTTCGGCCGTGTTGGCCGACGCGGTCGAGCCGCACATGTCCGCCGCGCTGCCGATCATCGGGTCGGGGGAGCCCGTTTCGGCCGCGGTGAACGCCCTCGCCGAGGCCGACGCGCTGCTGGTGCATGTGGACGGCAAGCCGGCCGGCGTCATCACCCGACAGGATCTGCTGGGGCACCTCGCCGGGGGGTGAATGCGGCAGACAAGATGACGGCATGCTGACAAATCGCAAGGCCAGGTTTGATGTTCTCCCTCTCAGGGGCTGAGAGCGCCTGACTGGCCGAGGAAGGTCGCGACGTGTGCCAGCTGTGTCAGCTCCGGTCGTATGTCTAGAACTTGATCAAGACCGAGTTGTGGTCGCGGGAACGACCAATTCTCCGTATTGATCATCCTGATCACGAGCGCGCTCCATCGGCTGAGGTGCGATTGGCAGAACTCTGACTTCGGCGACGCTGGCTAGTGCGGTCGGCCGTTAGTCCGACGGGGTACGGCGATGTTCGGGCTCGGGGGTGCGGTGCAGCGCCACTGGGGTCGTCGGTCGGCAGTTCCGGCCGGGTTCGGGGTGATCAGAATGGTGGTGGGTCGGGGTCGGGTTGGGGCGGGTCGGGCGGTGCGACGGGTTCGGGTTCGGTGGAGGTGTCGCAACCCCACCGAAACAGAAACCCCGAAAACGAGAACCAGCCCAGGCGTGCGGCAATCGTCGCGTCGGTGAGCCGGGCCAGAGCCGGGCCAGAGCGGTGGCCGCCGCGACGCCAGCGGCGTGCCCTCGGCTCTGCTACCCGCGCCGCCAGGTTTGCGCACACGCCACAGCGTCCCGGCCGGGCGTGAGCCGGCCCGGCGCAAATCGATCAACCAGTAGCCGGGCTGGGTAGCGTCGGGGCCATGACAGGCTTCGACACCCTCGCGATCCACGCCGGCCAGGAACCCGACCCCCGCACAGGCGCGGTCGCCGTGCCGATCTATCAAACGTCGACGTACAAGCAGGACGGCGTCGGCGGCCTGCGCGGCGGATACGAGTACAGCCGCAGCGCCAACCCGACGCGTTCGGCCCTCGAGGAGGCGCTCGCCGCGCTCGAGGGTGGGGCGCGAGGGCTCGCCTTCGCCAGCGGGCTCGCCGCCGAGGACACGCTGTTGCGAGCCGTCTGCGGTCCCGGCGACCACCTGATCCTGCCCGGGGACGCGTATGGCGGCACGTTCCGGCTCGTCGCCCGGGTGCTGGCGAAGTGGGGGCTGGAGTACACGGCCGTCCCGCTGGACGACCTCGACGCCGTGCGGGCGGCGCTGCGGCCGACCACCAAGATCGTGTGGTGCGAGACGCCGACGAACCCGCTCCTCGGCATTGCCGACATCGCCGCGCTCGCCGGGGTCGCGCACGCGGCGGGTGCCCGGCTGGTCGTCGATAACACGTTCGCGTCGCCCTACTTGCAGCAACCGATCGCGCTCGGCGCCGACGTCGTCGTGCATTCGACGACGAAGTATCTCGGCGGGCACTCCGACGTCGTCGGTGGCGCGCTCGTCGCTGGTGATGCCGAACTGGGCGAGGAACTCGCGTTCCATCAGAACGCCATGGGTGCGGTGTCCGGCCCGTTCGATGCGTGGCTGGTGTTGCGCGGCATCAAGACCCTGGGCGTGCGGATGGATCGGCACTGTGCCAACGCCGCGCGGGTCGTGGACTTTCTCTCCGCGCACCCGGCCGTGGATCGGGTGCTCTATCCGGGTCTGCCTGCGCATCCGGGGCATGACGTGGCCGCCCGGCAGATGCGCGACTTCGGCGGCATGGTGTCGTTCACGCTGCGCGGCGGCGAGGAGACCGCGCTCAAGGTGTGCGGGCTGGTGTCGGTGTTCACGCTCGGCGAGTCCCTGGGCGGCGTCGAGTCCCTCATCGAGCACCCGGGTCGGATGACGCACGCCAGCGTCGCCGGTTCACCGCTCGAGGTGCCCAACGATCTCGTCCGCCTGTCGGTCGGCATCGAGGACATCGAGGACCTGATCGCCGACCTCGCGGCCGCGCTGGCGTAGCGCGTCCGGGCGGCGTCGGCCCGGATGATCGTTTGCCGGGGTCGATAGCCTCGGGTGGTCGTGAAAATCCTCGTTGACGCCGTCGCCCCGAAGAGCCTCGGTTCCGCTTTCAGGTGGCTGCTGGCGTCGTCCTGGCTCAGCAACACCGGAGATGGGATCGCGATCGCGGCCGGTCCGCTGCTCGTCGCGTCCCTGACCGGCAACGCGTTCTTGATCGCCTCCGGGGCGATGCTGCAATGGCTGCCGCCACTGTTGTTCGGGCTGTGGGCGGGTGCGCTGTCCGACCGGGTCAACCGCAAGTTCATCGTGGTGACCGCCGACGGGCTGCGGGCTGTGGTGCTGCTCGGGCTGAGCGTGGCGATCATGACCGGGACGGAGTCGATCGCACTCGTCCTCGCGACCCTGTTCGTGATGGGGACGGCGGAGGTGTTTGCTGACAACACGACCAGCACGTTGCTGCCGATGCTGGTCCGTCGCGACGACCTCGCCCTCGCGAACGCGCGCCTGCAGGCGGGCTTCATCACCGTGAACCAGCTCGCCGGGCCGCCGATCGGCGCGGCCCTGTTCGCGGCCGGCATGGCGTCACCGTTCGTCGCTCAGGCCGTCCTGGTGGCGCTCGGCGCGATCCTCGTGTCGCGGATCGCGCTGCCGTCCCACGGCCGGGAGGAGCGGGCCAAGACGGCAGTACGGCACGACATCGCCGAGGGCGTTCGTTGGGTCCGTCACCACGCCGCGGTGCGCACCCTGGTGCTGACGATCTTCACGTTCAACATCACCTTCGGCGCGGCCTGGTCGGTGCTCGTCCTGTACGCCACCCGGCGGCTCGGTCTCGGATCCGTCGGGTTCGGGCTGATCACGACCGTATCGGCGGTGGGTGGCCTGGTCGGCACGCTGTCCTACGGATGGATCATCAAGCGGGTCAGCCTGGGCAACATCATGCGCGTGGGGCTGATCATCGAAACGCTGACCCACCTCGGTCTCGCCGTCACGACGACGCCGTGGGTGGCCATGCCGATCTTCTTCGTCTTCGGCGCCCACGCGTTCATCTGGGGAACCACCTCGATCACGGTGCGCCAGCGGGCGGTGCCCACCGCCCTGCAGGGTCGGGTCGGCAGCGTCAATATGGTCGGCGTCTTCGGCGGCCTGGTCATCGGATCGGGGATCGGCGGTCTGCTCGCCGAGCACGTCGGGATCACCGCGCCGTTCTGGTTCGCCTTCGCCGGCTCGGCGGTGTTCATCGTCCTCATCTGGACCCAGCTGACCCACATTGCGCACGACGAGCCACCCGTCCTGGCCGAGTCGGTTCGCGAGCGCTGACCGTCAGCCGAGCCGATCGGCCCGGGCGCGCCATTCGGCGGCCAGGATCGCGAAGTCGACCTCGGTGCTCCATTCGCCCTTGAACCACTCGTTCTCGACGAGGACGGCCTCCTGCCGCATCCCGATCCGGTGCAGCACGGCGGCCGAGGCGGCATTGCGCTCGTCGATCCGGGCCATCACCCGGTGCAGGTCGAGACCGTCGAAGGCCAGGGTGAGCAACGCGCGACACGTTTCGGTCGCGTAGCCGTGTCCGTGGTGCGCGGGGTTGAAGACATAGCCGATCTCGCCAGTGCCGTGCTCAGCACTGCGCCAGACCAGGATGACGTCGCCGATGAGCTCGCCGGTCTCGCGGACCGTGACCGCGAGGCTCAGGACGTCGCCCTCGGCCTCGATCGTCGACCGGGTGCCAACGGATGCCAACCGTTCGGCGACCTCGTCACGGGTCCGCGGGAGGTACGGGATGAAGCGGCACACGTCGGCGCGGGACTGGTAGGCGTGCACCGCGTCGACATCGGTGCGCGCATCGAGCGGGCGCAGCAGCAGGCGGTCGGTCTCGATCGGGTAGTCCGGCTTCACCACCGCCCCACGTTATGCCGCCAGCGGGGCCGGGCGCGCGAGAGTTTCCCCGGCCCAACCTGGTGTGGCCCGCGCGGGTGCAGGACCGGCCCGCCTCAGTACGGTCAGGTCATGGACTGTCGGGCCGGGGCGATCTGGGACGAGCGGTACCTCGCCTACGACTTCGGCGACCACCCGCTCAACCCGGTCCGCCTGGATCTCACGATCCGTCTCGCCCGCGAACTCGGGGTGCTCGAACGGCTCGACGTCACGCCACCACGGCCGGCCAACGACGCGCAGTTGCTGACCGTCCACACCGCGGACTACCTGGCCGCGGTCCGCACGGCGAGCACCGACCCCGGCTTCACCGGCTACGGGCTCGGGACCGGCGACGATCCGGTGTTCCCAGGCATGTTCGACGCCGCGGCCCTGATCGCGGGTGGATCGGCGCAAGCAGCGCACCGGGTGTGGAGCGGCGAGGTCGAGCACGCGGTCAACATCGCCGGGGGCCTGCATCACGCAATGCGGGGTTACGCGTCCGGGTTCTGCATCTTCAACGACGTGGTGCTCGCGATCCGGACGCTGCTCGCCGCGGGAGCCAAGAAAGTGGCCTACGTCGACATCGACGTCCATCACGGCGACGGTGTCCAGGCGGCGTTCTACGACGATCCGCGGGTGCTGACGATCAGCCTGCACCAGGATCCGCGCACGCTCTTCCCGGGCACCGGGTTGCCGAGCGAGATCGGCGAGGGAGCGGCCGAGGGCACCGCGGTCAACGTCGCGCTGCCGCCGGGCACCGACGACGCCGGGTGGCTGCGGGCGTTCCGCGCCGTCGTCCCGGGAGCGGTGCGCGCGTTCCGGCCCGAGGTCCTGGTCACCCAATGCGGTTGCGACACCCATCACGAGGACCCGCTCGCGAACCTCGACCTCACCATCGACGGTCAGCGCGACGCGATCGCGGCCCTACACGCGCTCGCCCATCAGGTGGCCGGCGGGAAGTGGGTCGCCTTCGGCGGTGGCGGCTACGGGCTGATCCGGTGCGTTCCGCGGACTTGGACGCACCTGCTCGCCGAGGCGACCGGACGCGCGGTGCCGACCGAGACCGCCGTCCCGGCCGGGTGGACGGCCCATCTGCGCGAGCGCGGCGTGCGCGGCCCGCTCCCGGACACGATGGGCGAAGGTCCGCTCGCCGAGGTGGTCCCGTGGGGTCCCGGCGGGGAGGGCTGGCTGGACGGCGCGATCGGCGCCACCCGGCAGGCCGTGTTCCCGCTGCTCGGCCTCGACCCGGACGACCCGCGTGACTGAGCGGCGGGGTGGGGGACGCCGTGAGTGAGCCGGGGCCGGGGCCGGATCCCGACCCGCAACCGCCGCCGCATTGGGAGGCCGACGTCGTCGCCGCCGACGGCGCGACCGTGCACCTGCGCCCGATCCGGCCCCGGGACGCCGGGGCGCTGGTGGCCTTCCACGCCGGGCTGTCGCAGCGCACCCGCTACCTGCGCTACTTCTCCGCCTACCCGAGGATCCCGGCCCGCGATCTGCACCGCTTCACCCACCTCGACCACCATGACCGCGTCGCGCTCGTCGCCGAACTGGCCGGCGAGATCATCGCGGTCGGCCGTTACGAGCGCGCCGGGGACACCGACGAGGCCGAGGTGGCGTTCGTCGTCGCCGACGCGCACCAGGGCCGGGGGATCGGCTCGGTGCTGTTGGAGCACCTGGCGGCGGCGGCCCGCGAGGTCGGCATCGGCCGATTCATGGCCGTCGTCCTGGCCGAGAACACCGGGATGATCCGGGTGTTCCGCGACGCCGGGTACGAGACCACCCGGCACCTCGAGTACGGCGAGGTCACCCTCGAGTTCGCAGTCGACGAGACCGCGGTGACCGAAGCGGTCATGCGCGAGCGAGAGCAGCGGGCCGAGGCGCGGTCGATCGGGCGCCTGCTCCACCCCCGATCGGTCGCGGTGGTCGGGGCCAGCAACGACGACGGCAAGATCGGCAACGCGGTGTTCGTCAACCTGTTGCGGATGGGCCTGGACGGACCGCTGTACCCCGTCAATCCCGACGCGCGACATGTTGCCGGCGTCCGCGCCTACCCGTCGGTGCACGACGTCCCTGACGACATCGACCTCGCGGTGATCGCGGTTCCGGCCGCATCGGTGCCCGACGTGGTCGAGGACTGTGCGGTGCGGGGCGTGCGCGGCCTGGTCGTGATCTCCGGCGGATTCGGTGAGCGGGGCAGTGCGGCCGAACGCGACGCCGGGCACGCGGCGCAGACCGCGTTCGTGACGTCGGCCCGGGTGCACGGCATGCGGGTCGTCGGCCCGAATTGCCTCGGCATCGTCAACACCGACCCGTCGGTGCGGCTGAACGCCTCGCTTGCTCCCCTGCCGCCGCTGCCTGGACGGGCCGGGTTCTTCTGCCAGTCCGGCGCGCTGGGCGTCGCCGTGCTGGGCGAGGCGGCGCGTCGCGGGCTCGGGGTGTCGACGTTCGTGTCGGCCGGGAATCGGGCCGACGTCTCTGGCAACGACCTGCTGCAGTACTGGGAGACCGATCCGCGCACCGACGTCGTCCTGATGTACCTCGAGAGCTTCGGGAACCCGCGCAAGTTCGCCCGGCTGGCCCGCCGCCTCGGACGCACGAAACCGATCGTGGCGGTGAAGGGCGGCGCGGGGCTGCTCGTGCCGGGACTCGAGCACACTTCGGTCGAGGTGCCCGAGGTGAGCGTGCGGGCCCTGTTCGAGGCCTCCGGAGTGATCCGGGTCGAGACCGTCGGCGACATGTTCGACGTCGCCCTGTTGCTGACCTCGCAGTCGCTGCCCCAGGGCTCGCGAGTGGCCGTCGTCGGCAATTCGACGGCCCTGGGCGTTCTGGTCACGAACTCCCTCGCCGAGCAGGGCCTGCGGCTGGCTCGGGTCGAAGACGTCGGGGTGGACGCGGCGTCGGCCGCCGTTGAGTCCGCGCTGCGCGAGGCGCTGGCCGATCCCGGCGTCGACGCCGTCGTGGTCGTGTTCGTGCCGCCGCTGCAGCGGGCCTCGTCGGAGGACGTCGCGGTGGCGCTGCGCACGGTGGCGTCGACGAGCGGGAAGCCGGTGCTGTCGACGTTCCTGGGTTTCGAGGGAGTGCCCGCGGGACTGGCCGCAGTCGGGGACTCGGCGCCGCCACGGGGATCGGTTCCGTCCTACCCGTCGCCGGAGCGCGCGGTCCGGGCGCTGGCCCGAGCCTGCCGGTACTCCGAATGGCGGCGGCGGGACCCCGGCGTCGTGCCCCAGCTCGACGGCCTCGAGCTGGACGCCGGCCAAGAACTCGTCCGGGACCTGCTGCGGACGATCCCGGCCGGACGGGAGCTGACCAGGCAGGAGTCGCGGCGGCTGCTCGGGTGCGTCGGTATCGAACTGGGCGGTGACGCGCTGCCCGGCATCGACGTGGTGCTGACCGTGCACGACGACAAGTCCTTCGGCGCGCTGATGTCGTTCGGCGTGGGCGGGGTGGCCACCGAACTGCTGGGCGACCGCGCGTACGCCGCCGTCCCGCTGACCACGGCCGACGCCGCCGACCTGATCAGCGCCCCGCGGGCCGCGCCGCTGCTCACCGGGTACGGCGGAGCGGTGCCGGCAGACCAGGCCGCGCTGGCCGATCTCGCGCTGCGGCTGTCCGCGCTCGCAGACGCGCTGCCCGAGATCAGCGAATGCGCGCTCGCCGTCACGGCGGGACCGGACGGCGCGGCGGTCACGTCGGCCGAGATCTGGGTGGGCCCGCCGTCCGCTCGGCCGGACACCGGACCGCGCCGCCTGCGCGGCCTCTGACCGACGCGGGTCAGGGCCTCGAGATAGCGCTGCTCCGGGATGCTCAGCGGGCGCTGCGCGGCCAGCCGGTACTGCGCGCGGGCGGCCTCGTGCTGGCCGGACCATGGCGGTCTGGCGCCCGTCGGCGTCCTCGGCCCGCGCCGCACCGGATCTGCGGCCCTAGGACTGGACCGGCGAGCCATGGTTGCGACCGGACGGCCGCACGAGCGGCGGCGAGCCGGACTGCGAGGTCGCGCTCGGCGTGAGGGCGAGCAACTGCCTGAGCAGGTCGGGCGGCGGCGTCCAGTGGTAGCGCAGGGCGCTGCCGTTGGTGACGACGGTGTCGCAGGCGGGTTGGCTCAGATTCGCCGTCACGGAGTCCAGCGCCTTCCCGGCGGCCGTGACCCCGACGATCGCGAGTTCGCGCTCGACGGTGGTGCTTGGCGCTGGGCAGAACTTGGTGCCCCTCGTGGTGTCGGCCTGCTCGAGGCTCGTTACGAGACGCGCGGCCGGGGCGCCGTCGAGCACGAGCCGGCCCGGGATGGACACCGGAGTCGGGCCGAGCGCCATCGCCGGGGTCCCGTAGGAGCAGACGACGACGGAGGAGACGGGCTTCGCGAACAGCGGACGTGCAGTGTCGAACTGGCCCGGGCTGCCGCCACCCGGGAGCAGGTAGCGCGGCAGGGAATCGGGGCATTGCTCGGCGGCCTTCGGGGTGGCGCCTCGGGTCAGTCGCGATGCCTGCGGCCCCGATGGGCGCAGCGCCGGGCCGCCGGCCGCGCCGTTTAGGGCCTCGCTGTTCGCGCCGTGGTCGTACCGGTTGCTGCCGTCGGCGCTCGTGCTCGGGTTCGGGCCCGAGTGATTCCAGATCACGGTCGCGCCGATGCCGGCCGCCGCCACCAGGACGGTCACCGCCGCGGTCGACATGAGGCGGGCCCGGCGCTGCGCCTGCTGGCGGCGTCCGCCCGCGATCACCTGGTCCGGGTCCACCCGGTCGCCCTCGCCGTCATGCAGCGCGGCCCGCAGGTCGAATTCGGTGGGGCTCACGAAAGTCACCTCGTCCCTGTTGTTGCCTCGACGCGCAGACGCGCGAGGGCGCGCGCGCAGCTGCTCTTCACGGTTCCGACCGGCATTCCCAGCGACTGTGCGGTGTCCTGCTCGGAGAGGTCGCAGTAATACCGCAGGACGATCACGGCGCGTTCCCGCGGTGACAGCCCGGCGAGCATCCGGCGCAGCTCGTCGCGCACGTCCGAACTGGCGACATCGCCCGCCTCCTCGGACGTCTCGGGCAGCGTCTCGGTCGGCCGCTCACCCCACCACTTACGCCTCGTCTGGTCGATGTGGGCATTGACGAGAGCCCGCCGCGCGTACGGCAGCGGCGCCTCGATGCGTCCCCACTTCAGGTAGACCTTCGTCAGTGCGGTCTGCACCAGATCCTCGCCGCGGTGGTGATCTCCGGTCAGCAGCCTGGCGGCGTGGAGCAGTGTTGCGCCGTTCGCCTCGACGAACGCGCGGAATCCCGCCTCGTCCCGCACAAGCTCCTCCCGTCGGTGTGCACCCATAGACAGACGAGATGGATGCGGCGTCAGGTTCCCTGGCAGCTCACCCTAGGACGAGAGCAGGCTCGGCCTCGGCGAGCGCGCGCCACATGCGGTAGTGCGGGATCCCCGATTCGGCGTGCCGGAATTCCTCGCCCTCGAGGAGGAACCCGTGCTGGGCGTAGAACGCCAGCGCGCTCGACCGGGCGTCACACCACGCCACCCGCCCGTCCCGGCGCCGGATCTCGGTGATCGCGGCAGCCAGCACGAGCCCGCCGACACCCTGCCCCTGACGGGCGGCCGCGATGGCCATCCCGCGCAGCTGCCAGGCCTGGGGCTGTTCCGGTCGGAGCGGATACGGCCGCGGCAGCACCAGGCAGGCGCCGACCACCGCGCCGGCGGGGTCCAGCGCCGCGAGGTGGATCGCGTCCGGGTTGTCGTCGCCGTGCATCGGCGATCCGAGCGGCCAGTGCGGGCGCAGCACCGCGCGGCGGAGGGCGCGCGTGCGCGCGCCGTCGACGACGTCGATCCGCACGCTCAGCCGCCGGGCCGGTAGACCATCACGAACACGATCGCGGCAAAGATCACCCCGACGACGCCGCCGGCCGCGGCGACGCGGCCGGTCAGCGCGACGACCGACTCCTCGTTCGCGATGCGCGTGGTCGCCTGGTTCAGCGTCGGTACCACGACCCCGAGGATCAGCCCGATGGCCACCACCCAGAGGACGAGCGAGAGCCAGATCCACAGGTCGCTGATCTCTCCGACCTTCTTGCCGTCCTCCTTCGCGCTCATCAGTCCCATCCCGACCAGGACGACGAGGACCGACGCGTAGGCGTAGATGCGCAGCATCCGCGCCGAGCCGGCCGTGGCCGTGCCGTCGCCCGTGCGGACGCCGCGAGAGGCGGTCGTCGCGGCGTGGACCAGGGGGCCGATGGCGAAGACGGCGAAGAGCAGGTGCAGCGCCAGCAAGATCTTGAACATGCTCCGAGGCTATCGGGCGGCGGCGTCGATCCTGCGCTGCAGGCCCGTCGCCCAATGGCCGGCGTAGCGCTGCCGCAGTTGCGAGATCGCCCAGTCGTCTCCGGTCACCATCTGCCGGCAGCGGGTGCTGCCGCAGTGGCAGCGCAGCAGGAAATCCGCGGCGCTGGTCGAGTAGTCCGTCGTCAGTTCCTCGCCGACCGCGACGGCGCGGACCGCGGCGAGGGCGCGCCCGCCCACCCAGGCGAGGGTGGGCTCGCAGCTGTGGTTGACGGGTCCGAGTGCAGCGACGGTGTCGGGGGCGACGTCGAACTCGAGGACCACGTCGCCGACCGCGATCCGCTCGGCCGCGAACAGGCCCCGGCCTGCGATGGACGACGTCGCAATCGTGGTCCGGGCGTAGCGCCGCTCAGCTGGCGGCACGGCGTCCGCCCCGGCGACTCGACAGGTAGTCGGCCACCACGAACTCGCCCAAGGCGCCGCGCTTGGGCTGGAAGACCCGCCCGCCGTTACGGCGGCCGACCTCCTGCATGAAGCTGACCAATCGGGGATCGTCGTCGAGCATGAAGATGTTGATCGTCGCGCCGCGCCGGGTGCAGCGCTCGACCTCGGCGAGCGTCGCCGCGATCGTCTCGCGAGTCGGCGGCCAGGCGAAGTCGGCGAAGCCGTCGGCGGCCAGGTGCGCGGTCGGCTCGCCGTCGGTGATCACGAGGATGACGGGCTCGGCGCCGCGGTGCTTGTCGAGGTGCCGCCGGGCCAGCATCAGACCGTGTTGCAGGTTGGTGCCCTGAACGCGATCCCAGTCGTGCTCGACGAGCGCGCTGGGTGACAGCACCCGCGCGTAGTCACTGAACCCGATGATCTCGATCGCGTCCTGGGGGTACTTGGTGGTGACGAGCGAGTGCAGCGCCAAAGCGGTCGTCTTCGCCTCGCCCCAGGTACCGCGCAACTCCATCGAGTACGACATGTCGACCAGGAGCGCGATCGCGGCCGAGGAGCGGCGTTCGGTCTCGACCACTTCGAAGTCGTCCGAGGTCAGCCGGAGCGGTCGGCCCTGCGCCCGGAGCACCGCGTTGCGCACGGTGCGCACGACGTCGAGCGGCTGCTCGTCGCCGAAGCGCCACTCGCGGCTGCCGCCGGTGACCTCGCCGGCCGCGCCGGCGTCACGGACGTCGTGCCCGCCGCGACCGCGAGACTCGACGAGGTCGAAGACCCGGCGCAGTGCGGTCGACCCGAGCCGGCGCAGGGCCCGCGGTGTCAGCCGCAGCCCCTCGCCGCCGCGCTGGACGTAGCCCTGCTCGCGCAATTCGCGCTCGATGCGGCGCAGCTGTCCCATGTCGTCGACCGCGGCCCGGCCGAGCGCGCGCTCGATGAGGTCCTCGTCGATGTCGTCCAGGCTCGCGCCCGGGTAGTCCTGCCCGAGCAGCTCGTCCAGTTGGTCGAGGTCGGCGAGCTCGGCCAGCGCGCCGGTGGCGTCGGAGTACCCGAGTCCCTGCTCCCCGTCCATCCGCTGGCGCCCGCCCCATGGCAGATCGGGACGCGCCGAGCGCAGCCCCTGCTGCAGGCGCGCCATCTCGTCGGAGAGACCGGCCTGACCCATCGCGTCGAGCATCAGTGAGCCGAGCTCGTTGCGTTGCTCCGGGGTGAGCGAATCCATGAGCTGCTGGGCCGCCGCGGCTCGCCGCGCGAGCGCGTCGATGAGCTCGTCGAGCGTGGCCGGATTCTCCGGGAAGAAGTCGCCGTACTCCTGCATGAACTGCGCGAACTGCTCCGCGGTGTGCTCGCCGCGCGCGTCGGCGTCGAGCATGTCGTTCAGGGCCCGCATCATGTCGCGGATCCGGGCCAGGTCCTCGGGCGTCGCGTTCTGCAGCGCGTTGCGCATGCCGGCGAACTGGGCGTCCAAGACCTCACTGCGCAGCAGTTCCTGGATCTGCTCGTAGGCCTGCCGGGCCTCCGGCGAGCGCCACTGGTAGTCGGCGAGCTGCCGGACCGCGCGCGACGTGTCGTTGGGCAACGCGTCGAGCTCGGCCTCGGCCATCCGGGCGGCGTCGGCCGGGTCGGGGAACAGCGCGCGGCGTTCTTCCTCCAGCGCCTTGTCGAGCAGCTCGCGGACCTGTTCGAGCGTGCCGTCGAGACGCCCGCCCCGCCGCAGCTCGCGGGCCCGTTCCCGGGCCTGGCGCCGGAGCGCGTCCAGTCCATCGCGGCCAGTGGCGCCGCGCCGCAGCAGCCGGTTCAG
>DATAQD010000069.1:0-13247 GCA_036264855.1 Jatrophihabitans sp.
GACCAGCACGGGCCGGCCTGTCACACCGGGGACGACACCTGCTTCGACGCCGGCGCCCTGCCGGTCGGCCGATGACCACGGCGATCGGGCGGGCCGACCTCGACCGGTTGGCCGCGACACACCGGCTCGTCCCCATCACCCGCACGCTGTTCGCCGACGCCGAGACACCGGTCGGGGTGTACCGCAAGCTCGCCGCCGGGCGGCCGGGCACATTCTTGCTGGAATCCGCCGAACCCGGCGCGTCGTTCTCGCGGTGGTCGTTCGTCGGGGTCAACGCGCTGGCCTGCCTATCCGTCGTCGACGGCGAGGCCGCGTGGACGGGCGAGGTGCCGACCGGGCTGCCGACGTCGGGTGACCCGCTCGCCGCGCTCGGTGCGTCCTGGCGGGCGATGAAGGGCCCGCGGCTGCCGGGGCTGCCGCCGCTGACGGGCGGGTTCGTCGGCTACCTCGGCTATGACGTCGTGCGCCGCATCGAGCGATTGCCCGACAAGGCGGTCGACGAGCTCGGCCTGCCCGAGCTGACGATGCTGCTCGTCACCGATCTCGCCGCGGTCGACCATCACGAGTGCACGGTGGTCCTGATCGCGAACGCGGTGCTGCGGCCGGACATGTCCGGGCTGGAGATCGACGACGCGTACACCGACGCCGTGCACCGCCTGGACGCGATGCAGACTGCGCTCGCGACGCCGTCCGAGCCGACGGTCGCGGTGATCTCGGCGGCGCCGCCCAAGGAAGCGGTCTCGCGGACGCCGCCGGGGGAGTACGAGCCGGCGGTCGAGCAGGCGTTGGAAGCGGTGCGCGCGGGCGAGGTGTTCCAGATCCAGGTCGGCCAGCGCTTCGTCGCCGAGACCGAGGCCGACCCGCTCGACGTGTACCGCGTGCTGCGCACCCTGAACCCGTCGCCGTACATGTACTTCCTGCGCACGGCCGACGTCGACATCGTCGGGTGCAGCCCCGAGGCCCTGGTCACCGTCACCGGCGAGCGGGCGGTGCTGCACCCGATCGCCGGGACCCGGCGGCGAGGCGAGACCGCCGAGCAGGACGCCGCGCTCGCCGCCGAACTGGTCAGCGATCCCAAGGAGCAGGCCGAGCACGTGATGCTCGTCGACCTCGCCCGCAACGACCTGGGCCGGATCTCGGCACCCGGGTCCGTCCAGGTCGTCGAGTTCGGCGCCGTCGAGCGCTACAGCCACGTCTGGCACATCGTGTCGACGGTCGAGTCGAGGGTCGCCGACGGCATGGACGCCTTCGACGTCCTGACCGCGACGTTCCCGGCGGGCACGCTCACCGGCGCCCCCAAGGTCCGGGCGATGGAGCTCATCGACGAGCTGGAGCCGGTCCGCCGCAACGTGTACGGCGGCGCCGTCGGTTACCTCGACGCCGCGGGCGATCTGGACGTCGCGATCGCGATCCGCACGGCCGTCATGCGCGCCGGGAAGGCGTACGTGCAAGCGGCGGCGGGCATCGTCGCCGACAGCATCCCGGCGCACGAGGAGCAAGAGACCCGCAACAAGGCCCGCGCCGTCCTGCAGGCAATCGCCACGGCCGAGACGTTGCGCACGGTCACGTGAGCGAGCGCGGCGAGGCGTGGTCGTGAGGCGCAGCGCGGCATTCGCGGGGGCGCTGGTCCTGGACCTGCTGGGTGCCGGCGGCGCGCTGCTGATCTCGTCGCGGCCCTGGCAGACCGTGACCACTCCGCGGCCGTCTCCGTTGCGGGCCGACGTGCTCGAGCTGTCCGGCCGCACGGTCGACGCGGCGTCGACCGCACTCGCCCTGGTGGCCTTGGCGGGCGTGGTCGCGGTCCTCGCGACCCGCGGAATCGGGCGTCGGGTAGTCGGGGCGGTGCTCGCGTTCGCCGGCGTCGGATTGGTGTGGCGGGCGCTCGTCTCGCTCCACGCGGTGAGCACGGCGCGGGCGCGGACCCTGGTGACCGAGCGGCACCCGACCGTCAGTGCGGACGCCGTGGTGCCGCGGGTGGTGGTGCACTCGGTCTGGCCGGTGCTGTCGTTGGTCTGTGGGGTGCTGGTCGCCGTGGCCGGGGTGTTGATCGTTTGGCGGGGGCATCGCTGGCAGGCGATGTCGGCGCGCTACGACGCCCCGCCCGACCACGAGGCCGACCAGGCCCGGGCCGCCGCATCCTTGTGGACCGCGCTGGACCGCGGGGAGGACCCCACGGGTCGGTCGTGATCGGTCGCGGCTACCCTCGGAGTGCGCACCGGCGCAGCACGTGGACGGGAGGCCGATCCGGTGGCGAGCGTTCTGGACGAAATCATCGCGGGGGTCCTCGAGGACGTCGCGACCCGTCAGCAAGCCCTGTCGCTGGATGCGGTGAAGGAACTGGCCGCGGCCGCCCGTCCGGCCCGTGATGGCCTCGCGGCGCTGCGGGCGCCGGGTGTGGGCGTGATTGCCGAGGTCAAGCGGCGGAGCCCGTCCAAGGGCCAGCTGGCCTCGATCGGTGACCCGGCCGCATTGGCGACGCAGTACCAGTCCGGCGGCGCCCGGATGATCAGCGTTCTGACCGAGCAGCGACGCTTCGGTGGATCGCTGCGCGACCTCGACGCCGTTCGCGCCGCCGTGCAGATTCCCGTGCTGCGCAAGGACTTCGTGGTCGGGTCCTACCAGGTGCACGAGGCTCGCGCGCACGGCGCGGACGTCGTGCTGCTGATCGTGGCCGCCCTCGAGCAGAACGTGCTGATCGGCCTGCGGGAGAGGATCGAGTCCCTCGGCATGACGGCGCTGGTCGAGGTGCACACCGAGGACGAGGCTTCACGGGCCCTCGACGCGGGTGCCCGGGTGATCGGCGTGAACGCGCGCGACCTGCGCACTCTCGACGTGGATCGATCGACGTTCGAGCGCATCGCGCCCGGGCTGCCCAGCGAGACCGTGAAGATCGCCGAATCCGGCGTGCGCGGCCCGCTCGACCTGATCGAGTACGCCGCCGCGGGGGCCGATGCGGTGCTCGTCGGCGAGAGCCTGGTGACGGGTTCGGACCCGCGGCACGCCGTCGCTGAGCTCGTGACGGCGGGGGCGCACCCCGCCACGCCGCGTCCCTCCCGCTGAACTGGGGTTGGGCCACCCGAGCCCGAATCCGCGGAGCAACCATGACTCGGTCGCGCTCCTTTGCTCTGCTCACCTGCAGTGAGCGCTTGCGCAGCCACGGTTAGCAGAGCAAAGTAGCACGACTACTGCATCGTCGCCGGCTCGGTTGTGGACAACCGGCACGTTATCCACAGATTCTCGGCCCGTCTGGAGGGGGGGTTCGCGGCGTGCCAGCGTCAACGACATGCGCGACGGTGCCGGCTTCCGCTTGGGGTCCTATCCCTTGTCCTCGATCGTGCGGCGGGTGCGCCGCAGCGCCGACTTCAGCCAGCGCGAGTTGGCCAAGTACGCCAAGGTCAGCGCGGCCGCGGTGGCCCAGATCGAGACCGGCGAGATGACACCGTCCCTGCCGACGCTGCAGCGCATCCTGAACGCCGCCAACTACCAACTCGTCGTCGTCGATGTCGAAGGCCACCTCGTCGTGCCGTTGGAGGTCTGGCCGGACGTCGCCGATGGCGCCGGGCGGCGCTATCCGGCGCATCTCGACACGATTCTCGATCCCATCTTCGGAGACTGGTGGGCCGATGGGCTGGGGCTGGCGCGGCCGCCCGAAACCTTTCGCCGCAACCGCGCGGCTCGCGACTACCAGCGGCGCCGCAGTCAGTGGGACGTGCGGGTCGCGCAGCTCCGCACCGCCCCGCAGCCGCGGCGACCCCGGGGATGGCGCGAGATCGACGACTGGATCGCCGATCCGTCCGATGACCCGCCCGACGCGGCATGAGACCGACGCGTGGCTACTCGTCGATCAGCCCCGGGGCGTCGGACGTGCGGTACACCCCGATCGTGCCCGCAGGACACTGACCACCCACTCGGCGTCGTCGTGCCATGGGCGCAGGTCCCACGTGGCGAACCGGTGCTCGAGCGTGAGTCCGGCCGCGGCGCAGTCGCGGTCGAACTCGCCAACCTGGTACTCGCGCGCCGTCGTGAAGCCCGCGGCGACCACGCCGTCCGGGCGCAGCTGCGCGGCCACCCGTCGCAGCACCTCCACCTCGCTCCCGGGCGCCACGAAGACGAGGACGTTGCCCGCGAGCACCGCCGCATCGAACGGCTCCTCGTCCAGCTCCAGGCGGGCCAGGTCACCGACGAGCCAGCGTGGTCCCGGGTGGTCCGCCCTCGCCGCGTCGATCAGCGCCGGGTCGACGTCGACCCCGACCACGGTGTGCCCGCGCGCGTGCAGCGCGGCACCGACCCGGCCCGGCCCGCACCCGGCATCGAGGATCCGCGCGTTGCGCGCCACCAGCGTGTCGACGAAACGCGCCTCACCGTCCAGGTCGACCCCGTCGGCCGCCATGCGCCGGAACCGGTCGATGTACCAGGCGGCGTGCTCCTGGCCATGGGCGGTGAACCACCGCGGAGTGGCGACGCTCGGATCGGACAACGCAGTCCTCGCAGTCGGTCAGAGACGGAGGCTTCAAACCTACGTGATGGCGCCCTTGTAGGCTGAGGACCGTGGTCAGGAGCCCGCATGCCCGCTGACATCGTTCCCGATCCGACTGGCCATTTCGGCCGCTACGGCGGCCGGTTCGTCCCCGAGGCGCTCGTCGCCGCGATCGACGACCTCACCGCCGCGTTCCACGAGACCCAGGCCGACCCGGCCTTCCGCGCCGAACTGCAGCGCCTGCAGCGCGATTACACCGGTCGCCCGTCCGCGCTCACCGACGTCGCGAAGTTCAGCGAGCACGCCGGCGGAGCGCGCATCCTGCTCAAGCGCGAGGATCTCAATCACACCGGCTCGCACAAGATCAACAACGTGTTGGGCCAGGCTCTGCTCACCCAGCGCATCGGCAAGAAGCGGGTGATCGCCGAGACCGGCGCCGGCCAGCACGGCGTGGCGACGGCGACCGCCGCGGCCCTGCTCGGGCTCGACTGCGTCGTCTACATGGGCGAGGAGGACACCCGGCGGCAAGCCTTGAACGTGGTCCGGATGCGCCTGCTCGGGGCCGAGGTCGTCCCGGTGACGACAGGCTCACGCACCCTCAAGGACGCGATCAACGAAGCCATGCGGGACTGGGTCACCAACGTCGAGACGACGAACTACGTCTTCGGCACGGTCGCCGGGCCGCATCCGTTCCCGCTGATGGTGCGCGAGTACCAGCGGGTGATCGGCGACGAGGCCCGGGTGCAGGTGCTCGAGCGCTGCGGCCGGCTCCCGGACGCGGTCGCCGCCTGCGTGGGCGGCGGCTCCAACGCGATCGGGATCTTCACCGCGTTCGTGCCCGACGAGACCGTGCGGCTGGTCGGCTTCGAGGCGGGCGGGGACGGCGTCGAGACCGGTCGGCACGCCGCGTCGATCACCGGGGGGGTGCCCGGCGTGCTGCACGGCGCGCGGTCCTACCTGCTGCAGGACGACAACGGGCAGACGATCGAGTCGCACTCCATCTCGGCCGGGCTGGACTATCCGGGCGTCGGACCGGAGCACTCCTACCTGCACGACCTCGGCCGGGCCGAGTACCGCCCGATCACCGACGCCCAGGCCATGGACGCGTTCTCGCTGCTCTCGCGCACCGAAGGCATCATCCCGGCGATCGAATCGGCGCATGCCCTGGCCGGTTCGCTGATCCTCGGCCGCGAACTCGGGCCCGACGCCGTCATCCTGGTCAACCTGTCCGGTCGGGGCGACAAGGACGTCGAGACCGCGGCCCGCTACTTCGGCCTGGCCGACCTGTGAGCGCGCTAACGGACACTCTCGCGAAGGCGAAGGCCGACGGGCGCGCCGCCCTGATCGGCTACCTGCCGGTCGGCTACCCCAGCGTCGCCGTCTCGATCCAGGCGATGCGGGCGATGGTCGAGGGTGGTGTGGACATCGTCGAGGTGGGGATGCCCTACAGCGACCCGGTGATGGACGGGCCCACGATCCAGGCCGCGGCCGAGCCGGCCGTGCGAGCCGGAGTCGGCCTGCGCGACGCCTTCGAGGCGGTCGCGGCGGTCGCGGACGCCGGAGCGGCCGCCGTCGTGATGACGTACTGGAACCCGGTCGAACGTTATGGCGTCGGGCGGTTCGCCGCCGATCTGGCCGCGGCCGGGGGATCCGGGGCGATCACCCCCGACCTCATTCCCGACGAGGCGGCGGAGTGGCTCGCGGCCAGCGATGCCGAGAGCCTCGACCGGATCTTTCTCGTCGCCCCGTCCTCGACCGACCGTCGGATCGCCGACACGGCTGGGGTATCGCGCGGGTTCGTCTATGCCGCCGCAGTCATGGGTGTGACGGGTGCGCGGACCTCGGTCGGCGACGCGGCGGCCACCCTGGTCGGGCGGGTGCGCGCGATCGCACCCGCGGCGACCGTGTGCGTCGGCCTTGGCGTGTCCGACGGCGGGCAGGCGGCCCAGGTCGCCGCCTTCGCAGACGGGGTCATCGTCGGCTCGGCTTTTGTGCGCCGCCTGCTCGAGTCCCCGGACGCCGTCGGGGTGGCTGCGGTACGCGCCCTCGCCGAGGATCTCGCCGCCGGCGTCCGTCGTCGCTGACGCGGCTTGCCCGGGCTAGGGGACGAGCAGCAGCTTGCCGGTCGTCGCCCGCCCTTCAAGATCGCGGTAGGCCTGCGCCGCGTCCTCGAGGGAGTAGCGCCCGCCGATCGTGACGGTCAGCGCGCCGTCGGCGATCGCGGCGAAGACGTCGCCGGATCGCCACAACAGCTCCTGGCGATCCGCGAGGTAGTGCGCCACGGTCGGTCGCGTGACGTAGAGCGAGCCGAGCGGATTGAGCCGCTGCAGGTCGAACGGCGGCACCTGTCCGCTGGCCGCGCCGAACAGGGCCAGCATTCCGCGGTGTCGCAGCGACGCCAGCGAGCCTTCGAACGTGGCCTTGCCGACCCCGTCGTACGCGACGTGCACCCCGTCGGGGACGAGGTCACGAACCGCAGCGGCGAAGTCGTCCACCTGGTCGTAGCGGATCACGTCATCGGCTCCGACTGACCGCGCGACCGCCACCTTCTCGGCGCTGCCGACCGTCGCGATCACGCGGGCGCCCTTGGCCTTGGCCAGCTGGACGAGCAGTTGCCCCACGCCGCCGGCGGCGGCATGCACCAGGACCGCGTCGCCGTCGCGCACCGCATAGGTCGAATTGACGAGGTAGTGGGCAGTGACGCCTTGCACCATGGCCGCGGCCGCGAGGTCCGCGGTGATGCCGTCCGGAACCGGAACCGCGCCCGCGGCCGGGATCACGGTCAGGTCGGCGTGCGTGGCCGAGCCGCGGGCCGTCGCCACCAGGTCGCCCGGAGCGAATCCCTCGACGCCCGGCCCGAGGGCGAGGACGCGTCCGGCACATTCGGTGCCCAGGACGAACGGCGTCTCGACCTTGTAGACGCCCTCACGTTGGTAGACATCCATGAAGTTGACCCCCGACGCGCCCACTTCGACGAGCAATTCGCCCGGTCCCGGCGCGGGCCGCGGTCGGGTCTGCACCTGCAGGACGTCGGGCCCGCCGTTCTCAGGAACCACCACCGCCCGTATGTCATCGGTCATGCAAACCAACGTAGTGAGTCCCTCGGACTGTGGCGCCGGATACCGTGAACAGGTGCAGGTCCTCGCGACGATCCCCAGCCCGACGCACAGCGTGTGGCATCTGGGCCCGCTTCCCATCCGGGCCTATGCGCTGTGCATCATCGTGGGCATCCTGGTCGCGATCTGGCTGACCACGCGGCGGTGGGTCGAGCGCGGCGGAAATCCCGACCACGTGTGGGACGTCGGGGCCTGGGCCATCGTGCTCGGCATCATCGGCGGACGGCTCTATCACGTGCTGTCCGACCCGGAGCTGTACTTCCTCGGCCGTCCGGGCACCAGTCCGGTCAACGCGCTCAAGATCTGGGACGGAGGGCTCGGCATCTGGGGCGCCATCGCGCTCGGCGGAGTGGGCGCGTGGATCGGGTGCCGGCGGCGCAAGATCCGGCTGGCGGTCTTCGCCGACGCTGCGGTTCCCGGCGTGATCTTCGCGCAGGCCATCGGACGCTGGGGCAACTGGTTCAACAACGAGCTTTACGGCGGGCCCACCTCGCTGCCGTGGGGCCTGCAGATCCACGACCTCGACAACGGGCAGGCCCGGGCGTGCACCTTCGGCAAGATCGGCGCGCAGGTGTGCGGCGTCTACCAGCCGACCTTCCTGTACGAGTCGCTGTGGGACATCGCCATCGGGGTCGGGCTGATCCTGATCGATCGTCGACTGCGTCTCGGTCGCGGAAACGTCCTGGCCCTGTACGTGATGGGCTACACCGCCGGACGGGCGTGGATCGAGGCCCTGCGCACCGATCACGCCAACCACTTCCTCGGGCTGCGGCTCAACGACTGGACGGCCGTGGTGGTGTTCCTGGGCGGGCTGGCGTGGTTCGTCACCCACGGGGGCTTCCACGCCGAGCGCGAGGCCAGCCCGTATTACGCGACGGACGGACCGGTCGAGGAAGAACCCGAGGAGGTGAGCGCTGATGGCGGACGCGATCGCTAACCTCCCCGAGCGGCCCGATCCGGAGATCCACCACGAACACCGGGACGTGAGCGGCGGCTGGCTGCGGCCGACTGTCTTCGGGATGATGGACGGGCTCGTCTCGAACTTCGCGCTCATCGCCGGCGTGGCCGGCGCCGCCTCCGCCACCAGCGAAGTCACGGTGGCCGGTCTGGCCGGCCTCGTCGGCGGCGCATTCTCGATGGCCACCGGCGAGTACGTGTCGGTGCAGAGCCAGAACGAGTCGACCCAGGCCGAACTCGACGTCGAGCGGCACGAGTTGAAGCACAACGCGGAAGCCGAGCTGGCCGAGCTCACCCAGATGTACGTCGCCCGGGGCGTCGATCCCGATGTCGCGCACCAGGTGGCCGTGCAGCTGTCCCGTGACCCGGACCAGGCCCTGCTCATCCACGCCCAGGAAGAGCTCGGCGTCGACCCCCAGCAGTTGCCCAGCCCCTGGATCGCGGCGTTCTCGTCGTTGCTGGCCTTCAGCGTCGGGGCGCTCATCCCGCTGCTGCCGTACGCCTTCGGAGCCAAGTCGATTGTCATCTCCGCCGTGCTCGCGGTGATCGCGCTGTTCGTGGCCGGGGTCGGGGCGTCCCGGTTCACGAGCCGCGGCGCGCTGTACTCCGGCACCCGCCAGCTCCTGGTCGGCATCCTCGCGGCGGCGGTGACCTTCGGGGTGGGCTCGATCTTCCATGCGGCGGCGGGCTAGCGAGTCGCGCAAATAGGTCGCCACGTTGTCACCGGGCTGCCCTAGACTCGCCGCCACATCGGGGGCATCGGAGGCATCGTGCGCGGCTGGGCAGAGTTCGTCCTGCGACACCGGAAATGGGTCGTTGGATTCTGGGGACTAATCATCGTTGTCGGCATCTTCGCGTCCGGGAAGGTGTCCAGCCGGCTGACCGTCGACTTCTCACTACCCGGCCAACCCGGCACCGAAGCCGCGCACAAGATCAAGACGCTGTTCGGCAACGGGGGGGACACCAACCCGTACCTGGTCACGGTCACGATGCCGGCCGGGCAGAAGCTCACCGGCCACGAGAGCGAGGTGGCCAGGGCCTTCCAGTCCATCGAGACGACGGTTGCGCAGGTCCGCGTCGTCGACGAGGCCAACACCGGCGACAAGGCCTTCCGGACGGTGAAGGACGACCGCACCGCCTACGCGCTGGTGTTCTACCGGTTCAACCCGTCGCCGTCGGCCACCCTGCTGACCGAGCCGATCCGCAAGGCCGCCGAGGCCGCCAAACCGGCGGGGTCGACCGTCGGCGTCACCGGGGAAGACCCGCTGGCCGTGGGCGACAGCGGTTCGGGTGGTCCTGGGGTCCTGGGCGAGACCCTGCTCGGTGCGCTCGGTGCCCTGGCCGTGCTGGCGTTCGTGTTCGGGTCGTTCCTGGCCTTCCTGCCCCTTCTCGTCGCGGCGGCCTCGATCCTGGCGACGTTCATCCTGCTGCTGCCGATCACGTACCTGACCGACGTGTCGTTCATCGTGCAGTTCCTCGTCGCGCTGGTCGGCCTGGGCGTCGCCATCGACTACTCGCTGCTGCTGGTCACCCGCTGGCGCGAGGAACGAGAACACGGCCGCGAGAACCACGATGCCGTGGTGGTCGCGATGCAGACCGCCGGCAAGGCCGTCGTGTTCAGCGGGGTGACGGTCGCAATAGGTCTGCTGGCCCTCATCGTGCTGCCCGTGCCGTTCATGCGCAGCATGGGGTACGGCGGCGCGCTGATCCCGCTCGCGAGCGTGCTGACGACGCTGAGCCTCACCCCCGCCATCCTCGGCGGGATCGGACCGAAGGTCGACTGGCCCAAGATCCGCCACGAGAACCGAGCGAGCCGCGCGTGGAGCCGCTGGGCGGCGATGGTCGTGCGGCGCCGGTGGATCGCGGCGACCACGGCGGTGGTGGCCCTGGGCGCCCTGACCGTGGTGCTGTTCGGCATCAAGATCGGGCTCGCGTCCTCGGGGTCACTGGCCAAGAGCGGACCGGCGTACGAAGCCCTGCAGACGCTCAAGACCGGCGGCGTCTCCACCGGATCGCTGACCCCGATCGAAGTGCTGGTGCGCGCCGATCAGGCCCATACGGTGGCCGACAAGCTCGCCGGCGTCGACGGCGTCGCCCACGCGCTGGTGCCGAGCGGGCCGTCCAGCAACCGCGACGGCCAGACCGTCATCGTGCTGCTACCCGACCAAGAGACCGTCAACTCCAAGAGCGTCGGCGTGGTCAAGCGGGTCAAGACCGAGGTGGCGGGAATGGCCGGCGTGCTCGGCGTGACCGGGCTCGGTGCGGCGCAGATCGACTTCCTGCATGCGGTCTACGGCAACTTCCCGCTGATGCTGGCCATCATCGCGTTCCTGACCTACCTGCTCCTCGTGCGGGCCTTCCGATCGCTGTTGCTACCGCTCAAGGCCGTCCTGCTGAACCTCCTGTCGCTGTCCGCGACGCTGGGTCTGATGGTGCTGTTCTGGCAGGACGGGCACGGGTCGTCAGCGATCTTCGGCATCGAGGCCACCGGCGCGGTCACGTTCTGGATCCCGCTGATGGTGTTCGCGTTCCTGTTCGGCCTGTCGATGGACTACGAGGTGTTCATCCTGTCCCGGGTCCGCGAGGAGTACGACGGGGCCCGGTCCACCGACGCGGCCGTGATCGAGGGGGTCGGCCGGACCGGGCGACTCGTCACCTGCGCGGCGCTCATACTGTTCCTGGCCTTCGCGGCCCTGGCCTCGGGGCCGGGCACAGATCTGAAGACGCTCGCGACCGGGCTGGGGTTCGGCATCCTGCTCGACGCGACGATCGTCCGCTCGCTGCTCGTGCCCTCCCTGGTGTCGCTGTTCGGCAACTGGAACTGGTACCTGCCGGCCGCAGTCGCCAAGCTGCTGCGGGTCGAGCCATCGAGGGGCCATGAGCAGCCGCGCCGGAAGGCGGTGGCCCCGGAGCCGGTCGGCTGACCCGGCCAGTGCCCTTGACCGACCGACTGGTCGGTCTCTAAGGTCGGCTGGGTGACCGCGGTTCTGCCTGGAGTCGACATCGGTGCCCTCAGCCGGTGGCTGGACGCCGAGCATCCCGGCCTGCGCCAGGGCGAGCTCTCCGGCGAGGTGATCGCGGGCGGCAAGTCCAACCTGACCTACCGCATCACCGACGCAACGACGACCTGGGCCCTGCGCCGCCCGCCGCTCGCGCACGTGCTGCCCACCGCCCACGACATGGTCCGGGAGTACCGCGTCATCAGCGCACTGGCCGGTACCGACGTGCCGGTCGCCCGCGCGGTGGCGCTGTGCGAGGACAAGGACGTGCTCGGCGCGCCGTTCTACCTGATGGGCTTCGTCGACGGCGTCGTCCTGGACAAGCCGAAGGTGCTGGGCGAGCTCGATCCCGCCCACGCCGCACGGACCTGCGAGCTGCTCATGGACACCCTCGTGGCGCTGCACGAGGTCGACCCGGCCGCGGTCGGCCTGGCCGACTTCGGCCGACCCGACGGGTTCCTGGCTCGCAACGTCGGGCGCTGGCATCAGCAGTGGCAGGCGTCCGAGACGCGCCCGCTGGCCGAACTCGCCGAGGTGCTCGATCGGCTGATGACGACGTTGCCCGAGCAGTCCGCGCCCGGGATCGTCCACGGGGACTACCGCCTGACCAACGTGATGTTCGCCCCCGCGCTGGATCGCATCGCGGCCGTGGTCGATTGGGAGATGGCCACCCTCGGCGATCCGCTCACCGATGTCGGGCTGCTCGTCGTCTACCAGGACCTCGCGCAGCAGGGCGACACCATCATGCCGCGGATGAGCCCGGAGGCCGGTTTCCTCACCGCCCAGCAGATGGTCGCGCGGTACGGCGAACGCTCGCCCCGCGACCTCGCCGACCTGGACTGGTACGTCGGATTCGGCTACTTCAAGCTGGCCGTCGTCGCCGAAGGCATCCACCACCGCTACCTCGCGGGCAAGACGGTGGGCGAAGGCTTCGACCACTTCGGCGCCGCCGTGCCCATGCTGCTGCAGGCCGCGCTCGCCGCCCTCGCCCGACGCTGACGCCCGACCGCCAGGAGAATCGCAATGGAATTCGCCCACAGCGGGCGCTCGAACGTCCTCCAACACGACGTCCGGGCCTTCCTCGACGACTTCGTCTATCCGGCCGAGGCGACCTTCGAGGAGCAAGCGGCGGCGAATCGGGCCGCGGGGAACCCGTTCCGGACACCGGAGGTGCTGGCCGGCCTCAAGGACGAGGCCCGGCGGCGGGGGCTGTGGAACCTGTTCCTGCCAGACGGCGAGCACGGCGCGGGGTTGTCGGTACTCGACTACGCGCCGATCGCCGAGCTGACCGGCCGCAGCCCGGGCATCGCGCCCGAGGCGATGAACTGCGCCGCGCCGGACACCGGGAACATGGAGCTGCTGGCCATGTTCGGCACCCCCGAGCAGCAGGACCGCTGGCTGCGCCCGCTGCTGGCCGCGGAGATCCGTTCGTGCTTCTCGATGACCGAGCCGGACGTGGCCAGCTCCGACGCGACGAACATCTCGACGCGGATCAGCAGGGACGGCGGCGAGTACCTCGTCCACGGCCGCAAGTGGTGGTCCTCGGGCGCGATGAACCCGCGGTGTGCCGTGTCGATCGTGATGGGTGTGAGCGATCCGGACGCTGACCGGCACGCCCGGCAGAGCATGATCCTGGTTCCGCTGGACACGCCCGGGGTGACGATCGTCCGCCCGACGACCGTGTTCGGCTACGACGAC
>DATAQD010000087.1:0-5148 GCA_036264855.1 Jatrophihabitans sp.
GTCCACGGTCCCGACCAGCACGCCGGTCGCCGCCTCCACGACCGTCACCGGCGCGCCGCCCGTGCCGCGGATGTCCGCGTCCGGACGCTCGCGCTGCGTCCAGTACCACCTGGCCGGCCGGCGGCGCAGCAACCCGGTCGCGACGAGGTCGTCCAACACCCGGACGACCGCCTCGGGCGCCGCCGCGTCACTGCCCCGAGGCGTAGCGGCGAAGAGGGGCAGGTCCTGCGGCCGGATCGGCAACTCCGCCGCAGCGCAACACAGCTGGGGCGCCAGCACGTACGGATTCTCCGGGTCGAAGACCGTCGCTTCGATCGGCCGTCCGAAGATCGCCTCCGGGTGGTGAGCGAGGTAGGTGTCCAGCGGGTCGTCACGCGCGATGAACACGACCAGCGCCTGCCCCCCGGAGCGGCCGGCCCGCCCGGCCTGCTGCCACAGCGACGCGATCGTCCCCGGAAAGCCGGCCAGCACGACCGCGTCCAGCCCCGAGATGTCGAGTCCGAGTTCCAGCGCATTCGTCGCCGCCACGCCGAGCAGTTCGCCGGACGCGAGCGCCGCCTCCAGCGCCCGCCGCTCCTCGGGCAGGTAGCCGGCGCGGTACGCGGCCACGCGCGGCACCAGCCCGGCCAGGCCGGCCTCGGTCAGATTCCGGGCGGCCCCCAGCGCGGTGAACTCGGCGCCCCGGCGGGACCGGACGAACGCCAGCGTCCGCGCCCCCTCGACGACGAGGTCTGCCAGCAACCGCCCGGCCTCGGCACCGGCCGCCCTACGGACCGGGGCATCGTGCTCGCCGCGCAGCGCGGTCAGCGGAGGCTCCCACAACGCGAACACCGTCGAGCCGTGCGGCGAGGCGTCCGCGGTTACCTCGGCCACCGGCAGGCCGACCAGCCGCGATGCGGACAGCGACGGCGACGCCGCGGTGGCCGAGGCCAGCACGAACACCGGCGACGAGCCGTAGGAGGCGCAGACGCGGCGCAGCCGGCGCAGCACCTGGGCCACGTGGGAGCCGAACAGGCCCCGGTACGTGTGGCATTCGTCGACCACGACGTAGCGCAGTCGCCGGAAGTACGACGCCCACCGAGAGTGGGACGGCAGCAGCCCGCGATGCAGCATGTCGGGGTTGGTCAGCACCCAGTTCGCGTGCGCCCGTACCCAGTCACGCTCGTCGGTGGGCGTGTCCCCGTCGAAGGTGGCCGCCCGCAGTCCCGGCAGCACCAGCGACTCCAGTGCCCGCAACTGGTCCCCGGCCAACGCCTTGGTCGGCGACAGGTACAGCACCCGGGACCGATCGTCGGCGAGCAGGGCCGCCAGGCCCGGCAGCTGATAGGCCAGCGACTTGCCGGACGCCGTACCGGTCGCCAGGACCACCGACTGGCCGGCGTGGGCCAGCGACGCCGCTTCGGCCTGGTGCGCCCACGGCAGCGCGATCCCGCGGGCCGCGAGCCGCGACTGCAGGAGTTCCGGGACCCAGTCCGGCCAGGGGGCCGTCCGACCGGCGCGCTCGGGGAGCTCCTCGACGTGCGTCACCGGCGACTCGCCCTGCGGGGTGCCCAACAACAGTCGGTCCAGCAGGTGCCGTCTGTCGGTCATCGACACCACCCCTGTCCACCGCCTGTGGCATGCTGGCCGAGGGCTGCCTGACCGGCCCCATGATTCCTGACCGGGCAGCTACGACGACGAAGTGGGTGACGCACGTTGGAGGTCACGGTTCAGCGCGGCTCAGAAGGCAGCGCTCCCGTCGTCGGAGTCACCGGCGAGGTCGACGTGTATTCCGCGCCGAAGCTCAAGGAGAGCCTGAAGAACCTTCTGCAGTCCGGCGCGACCACCGTCGTCGTCGACCTCTCCGGCGTCGCCTTCCTGGATTCGACCGGCCTGGGCGCCCTCGTCGAGGCGCGCGCGGCGACGAGCGAGGCTGGTGGCGCGCTGCTGCTCGTGTGTGGCCAAGAGCGGATTCTGAAGCTGTTCACCATCACCGGCTTGGACGGCGTCTTCGCCATCTACCCCAACGTCGCGCAAGCTCACGAGGCCCTGCAAGCCTGACCCCTGAGTCGGCTGCCACCTTCGGCCGACCCAGCGCACGCCCGCGCGATACCCGCGGGCTAAACTCCGCCAGTCAGCGCCGGGGGGTCACCAAAACCTAGCCACCCGAGGGCGCAACCACACGCCGCCGTTCTCCAGTGTCCGGCGGTCGGGACTCGTTCCGAATCAAGGGGAGTTGGATGGCCTCGCACGTGACTGCTCTGCCTCTGCCGGACATTTCATCCGACCAGAAGGGGCTCGTGGCGGTGATCGGGCTGATCGCCCTCGCTGCGCTTGTCTACGCCTTCGTGCTGGTGAAGGAGGTGCTCAAGGCCGACCAGGGCACGCCGAAGATGCAGGAGATCGCCAAGGCGGTGCAGGAAGGCGCGGCGGCCTACCTGAACCGGCAGTTCCGCACGCTCGCCGTGTTCTCCGTCATCGTCTTCGCCCTGCTGTTCCTGCTGCCCGTCAACGAGGGCGGCGCCAGCGTGCGCGTCGGCCGCGCCCTGTTCTTCCTCGTCGGCGCGTCGTTCTCGGCGGCGGTGGGCTACATCGGCATGACGATGGCCACCCGCGCCAACGTGCGCGTCGCGTCGGCCGCGCGTGGGGGCGGGCGCGAGCGCGGCTTCCACATCGCGTTCCGCACCGGCGGCATCGTCGGCATGCTCACCGTTGGGCTCGGGCTGCTCGGTGCCTCCATCGTGCTGCTCGTCTACAACCAGAACGCCCCGGTCGTGCTCGAGGGCTTCGGCTTCGGTGGCGCCCTGCTCGCGATGTTCATGCGTGTCGGCGGTGGCATCTTCACCAAGGCCGCTGACGTCGGCGCCGACCTCGTCGGCAAGGTCGAGGCGGGCATCCCCGAGGACGACCCGCGCAACGCCGCGACCATCGCCGACAACGTCGGTGACAACGTCGGTGACTGTGCCGGCATGGCCGCGGACCTCTTCGAGTCCTATGCAGTGACGTTGGTCGCGGCGCTGATCCTCGGGCAGACCGCGTTTGGCGCGAAGGGCTTGCTGCTGCCGTTGATCATCGGTGCCATTGGCATCGTCAGCTCGGTGGTGGGCGTGCTCGCCACCAAGCTGCGCCAGTCCGACCGCAACGGCCTCGTCGCGGTGAACCGCGGGTTCATGATCTCGGCCGCGGTCTCGCTCATCCTCGTCGCCGTCGTTGCGTTCACGTACCTGCCATCGAAGTTCAGTGGCTTCAAGGACATCGACGCGGCCGGCGTCGCCGGAAACCCCAAGGTGGTCGCTTTCGTCGCCGTCTTGATCGGCATCGTGCTGGCGGTCGTCATCCAGCAGTTGACTGGCTACTTCACCGACACCATCCGCCGCCCGGTGAAGGACGTCGCCAAGACCTCCCTCACCGGCCCGGCGACGGTGATCCTGGCCGGCATCTCCCTCGGCCTGGAGTCGGCCGTCTACACGGCGGTGCTGATCGCGATGGCGGTCTTCGGCGCGTTCCTGCTCGGCAGTGGCACCGTCGGAGTCGCGCTCTTCGCGGTCGCGCTCGCCGGTACCGGCCTGCTGACCACGGCCGGCGTCATCGTCGCGATGGACACCTTCGGCCCGGTAAGTGACAACGCCCAGGGCGTGGCCGAGATGAGCGGGGACATCGACGAGGTGGGCGCTCGCGTCCTGACCGACCTCGACGCCGTCGGCAACACCACCAAGGCGATCACCAAGGGCATTGCAATCGCGACGGCGGTGCTCGCCGCGACCGCGCTGTTCGGGTCGTTCACCGATGCGGTCGGTGCCGCGCTGGTCAAGCACCACGGTGGGACCCTCGACACGTTCAACTTGCGGATCGTGTCGCCGAACATTCTGGTCGGGGCGATCATCGGCGCCGCGGTCGTCTTCCTGTTCAGCGGCCTGGCGATCAGCGCCGTCGGCCGCGCCGCAGGACGGGTGGTGTACGAGGTCCGTCAGCAGTTCCGCGAGCACCCGGGGATCATGGACTTCTCCGAGAAGCCCGACTACGCGCGCGTCGTCGACATCTGCACGAAGGACTCGCTGCGCGAGCTCGCCACCCCGGGCCTGCTGGCGATCTTCGCGCCCATCACCATCGGCTTCGCGTTCGGCGCGGGTCCGCTGGCCGGCTACCTCGCCGGCGCGATTTCGGCCGGGGTGCTGATGGCGGTGTTCCTCGCCAACTCCGGTGGCGCCTGGGACAACGCGAAGAAGATGGTCGAGGACGGGACGTACGGCGGCAAGGGCAGCGACGCGCACGCCGCGACCGTTATCGGCGACACCGTGGGTGACCCGTTCAAGGACACCGCCGGACCGTCGATCAACCCGCTGATCAAGGTGATGAACCTGGTGTCGGTGCTCGTAGCGCCGGCGGTCGTCGAATTCAGCGTCGGAAACGACAAGAACAACGGCGTTCGGGCGCTCGTCGCGATCGTCGCGTTCCTGATCATCGCCGCTGCGGTGATCGTCTCGAAGCGGCGTCAGGTGTCGATGGGCGACGACATCGAGCCCGCCGCGGCCGAAGCGGTCCGGGCGGCCTGACCCCACGCAGCACAGGCGCAGCCCCGGCCGATCGGCCGGGGCTGCGCCCGTTTGGCGTCGGCCATCGGTCACCGGCCATCGATCGACGGCCGTCGTCGTTGGTTGTCGGCCGTGACGTTGGCTATCCGTCGGTCCGCGGATCCATCACGGCCCCCCGAGCACCCGGCTGGCGACGCGCGCCCGCCGATGCAGCCTTGGCCGCGCTGTGAGAGTGCTGACAAGATTGCCTGCACACGCCCGCCTAGAACCCGGGGCGGATGCCACACCGAGACGAAGCGAGCCCGCGATGACCGACCACCCACCGCCGCGGAACCCCGGTGAGCCCGATCCATCGCAGGGACAGGCCGGTCCGGGTGAGCCGCCGAGCTACGGGCCGCCGCCAGGACAGGGTCAGCCGCCCGGGTACGGGCCGCCGCCGGGGCCGGGTCAGCCGCCCGGATACGGGCAGCAGCCAGGTCAGGGTCAGCCGCCCGCCCAGGACGAGCCGGGCTACGGCCAGCCGGGCTACGGGCAGCAGGGCCAGGGGCAGTCCGGTTACGGGCAGCCGGGCTACGGGCAGCCGGGCTACGGGCAGCCGGGCTACGGGCAGCCCGGGTACGGAGCGCCGGCCGGGTAC
>DATAQD010000043.1:0-14860 GCA_036264855.1 Jatrophihabitans sp.
TGGCGCCTGACCCGCCGCACCCAGCACACCTACCTCTGGACCAGCCCCCTCGGCCGACGCCACCTCGTCCACGTCCCGCCCATCGCACCCCCGCTACCCCCACCCCAACCCCGACCACCCGACCCCGACCAGCCCGACCACCCCGACCACACCAGCACCCACGCCTACGACGACGCCGACGCCGACGTCGATGGATCAAACCCGTCGACCTTCACCCCACTCACCCAACACGGGCGACCACTCCGACCGGCCTCCACCGAACCCCTGGCACCGCCCGACCCGGCCGAACCCGACCCCTACCCACCACCATTCTGATCACCCCGACCCGGCCGAAACCGTCCACCGACGACCCCGAGTGCGCCGCTCGCGGCCGCCCACCGCACCCCCCTCGACCGATCAGGAACGCGCCACGACCCAACCCGTACGCGAGGCGCACGCCGCGAGCGTCCATATCGCGGTCGTCCCGATCATCCGCATAGATGGCGGCATCACCTTCAGCCCCGAGACGACGTCGCTTTCGCTCGAGCGCACGGGCTACGACGTCGCGCGGCTACTTGTGTCGCCGCGCGACACCAGATCGTCCACGAATCCGACCACGTCGTCGGGCAGGCGTATGGCGATCTGCTTGCTCGTACCAAAACGGGACCGAGCTGGGATGTAGATCTATAACGGCCTGAGAAGATCGTCGGCGTCGACGATCGTGTAGGCATAGCCCTGTTCGGCCAGGAACCGCTGCCGGTGCGCGGCGTACTCCGCGTCCAGAGTGTCCCGCGCAACGACCGTGTAGAAGTGCGCCTGCCGCCCGTCAGCCTTGGGCCGAAGCACCCGTCCCAGCCGCTGCGCTTCCTCCTGCCGCGACCCGAACGTCCCCGAGATCTGCACCGCGACCGCGGCCTCGGGCAGGTCGATGGAGAAGTTCGCCACCTTCGACACGACCAGCACCCGTTCCTCGCCGCGGCGGAACGCGTCGTAGAGCCGCTCCCGCTCACGCGTCGTCGTCGAGCCCTGGATGATCGGCGCGCCGTCCAGCTCGGCCGAGACGTCGTCGAGCTGATCGAGATAGGCGCCGATGACGAGGATCTGGTCGTTCGGATGCCGGTCGACGATCGAGCGGATCACCGGCAACTTGGTCCGCGCCGTCGCCGCCAGCTTGTAGCGGTCCTCGGGCTCGGCGGTCGCATACGACATCCGCTCGGCGTCGGTGAGCGTCACCCGGACCTCAGTGCAGTCGGCCGGCGCGATCCAGCCCTGGTTCTCGATGTCCTTCCACGGCGCGTCGTAACGCTTCGGCCCGATCAGCGAGAAGACGTCGCCCTCGCGCCCGTCCTCGCGGATCAAAGTCGCGGTGAGCCCAAGGCGGCGCCGGGACTGCAGGTCGGCGGTCAGCCGGAAGATCGGCGCCGGCAGCAGGTGCACCTCGTCGTAGATGATCAGCCCCCAGTCGCGGGAGTCGAACAGCTCGAGGTGGCGGTACTCGCCCTTCCGGCGCGTGGTCATCACCTGATACGTGGCGATCGTGACGGGCCGGATCTCCTTCTTCTCGCCGCTGTACTCGCCGATCTCGTCCTCGGTGAGTGACGTGCGGGCGAGCAGTTCGCGCCGCCACTGGCGTCCGGCGACGGTGTTCGTCACGAGGATGAGCGTGGTGGCCTTCGCGCGAGCCATCGCCGCAGCGCCGACCAGCGTCTTGCCCGCACCGCAGGGCAGGACGACGACGCCGGAGCCGCCCTCCCAGAACATGTCCGCGGCCTGGTGCTGGTAGTCGCGCAGCGTCCACTCGGTCTCGTCGAGGTCGATCTGGTGCGCCTCACCATCGACGTACCCGGCGAGATCCTCGGCCGGCCAGCCCACCTTGAGCAGCGCCTGCTTGAGCCGACCGCGTTCGGACGGATGCACCAGCACGGTGTCGTCGTCGACCCGCGCCCCCAGCATCGGGGTGATCTTCTTCTGCCGCAGGACCTCTTCGAGCACCGCCTTGTCGAGGCTGATCAGCACGAGTCCGTGGACCGGGTGCTTGGCGAGCTGCAGCCGGCCATAACGGTCCATGGTGTCGGCGACGTCGACGAGCAACCCGTGCGGCACGGAATAGCGCGAGTAACGCACCAAAGCGTCGACGACCTGCTCGGCGTCGTGGCCCGCCGCGCGGGCGTTCCATAGTCCCAGCGGTGTCAGTCGGTAGGTGTGGACGTGTTCGGGGCTGCGCTCGAGCTCGGCGAACGGCGCAATTGCCGCCCGAGCTTCCTTGGCCAGCGGATGGTCGACCTCGAGCAGCAAGGTCTTGTCGGACTGGACGATCAACGGTCCGTCGGTCACGCACACACTCCCGGTAGTTAGGGCGACTGTCCATTGTCGCAAACACGGGCGGGGCCGTGCCTGTTCCGGTGAGAATCGGCCCGCTGGGCCATTGGCCCGGCGCGTAGCGATTGCGCACACTGTCGCCGTGCGAACGCCCGACGACGTCCTCGGCGGGTTGGCCCGGTCGTACCTTTTCGAGGACCTGACGCGGACGCAGCTGGAGCCTCACGCGGCGACGGCAACGACGCGCACGCTCGTCCGCGGCGAATATGCGTTTCACATCGGAGATCCCGCCAACGAGAGGCGTGGTGCTGAGCGGGAGATGAAGAACTCCGTTGTCGACGCCGGTCGAATCGAAGTGGTCCACTTCGTGCACGGCCCGGGATGACCTTCGGTGAGCCCGGGGTACTTCGCCGTCGACCGCGTCCGGATCGTCGAGGTCATCGCGACGGCGCCAACCGTGCTGATTTGGCGCGACCGTCGCGAGCTCACGCCGTTCATCGAGCGCCACCCGCCGATCAAGGAGCGCGCGCTTGAAGGCCTCGCGTCCAACACTCGCTGGCAGACCATTCTGGTGTCGTCGCTCGCGACGAACCGCCGACGGACCGACTCGTTCTGCGACTTCTGGAACTCGTCGATTCGAGCCCCGAGCGTCGAGCCGGACCCGCGGTCACGCCGAAGGTCTCACAGTCGATGCTCGCGGCGGTGATCGGCTTGAGTCGCGAGAACGTGGCCCGACGTCCGTGCGGCCCGAGCCGCACGGACGCAAGCTACGCGTTCGCCGCTCAGCTGACGACCGACACGGAGATCACCTTGCTCGAGCGCAGTCCCGAGTTGTTCGTCACCGTGAGCGTCAACTTGTAGCTGCCGCGCGCGGTGAACTTGCGGACCAGCGACGACGCGCTGCCGACCACAGTCGAGTTGACCTTCCAGCTCCACTTGACGATCTTGCCGCCGGTGTTCTTCTCCGTCGTCTTGGCGTACCAGGTGTGGGTGGTGTTGACGCGGACGGTGGTCGCGCCGGTGATGGCCGCCGTCGGGGCGTAGCCGAGCGTGTACTGCTTGGCCACCGGCAGGCTGGCGCGACCGTTGCTGTCCACGACGGTCAGCTTGATCGAGTAGGTGCCCTTGGCCAGGTACGTGTGGCTCACGGTCGCACTGGCGGTCACCGACGTCTGCCCGTCGCCCCAGTTCCATTGATAGGACGCCGGCGTGCTGCCCGGGATCGGGTCGCTGAAGCTGGTCGCCGTGAACGACGCCGCGGTGTTGACCTTCAACAGGGCCGGCGCGGTCATCTTGATCGCGGGACGCATCGGTTTGAACGCGGCCAGCCCCTGCGGCGTGCCGACGCCCGAGGGCCCGTCGTAGCCGGTCGCCGCGTTGCACTGGGTGTTCGCGGCGATCGTGGTCTCAGATCCGTCGCGGGCGTACCCGCAGTCGAGCAGGCCCGCCCAACCCGGCCACGGCGAGCTGTAGAAGCTGTTGCCATTGACGAGGTTGTTCGGGTTACCGGTTGGCGGCTCGGTCTCGGCCTGCAGCGCCGCCGAGCAACTGGCCGCCGAGTCGCCGGCGCAGAACGCGTTGCCGCCGAGCGTCACGTCGTACAACGAGGACGGCGCGTACTTGAGGTGGTCGTACAGCGATTGCGCGGGGTAGGCCACGCCGCCGGATCCACCGGCCAGGGCCCACATGGCGGCGATGAGCGGCGCGGACAGCGACGTGCCGCCCGTGGTTGCCCAACCCGAGCCGCCGTAGGTGGCGTAGACGTCGAAGCCGGTGTACGGATCGGCGAGGGCGGCCACGTCGCCGGCCAGGCGGGTGCTGCCGCAGCCGGTGTCGGCATAGCCCGCGGCCCCGGCCTGGAACGCCTTCGCCTGGTAGCGCGCGCTGCAGCCGCCACCGCTGGCGCCCTGGGCGCCGCTCCACCCGAACCACGGGTCCAGGCCGTACTGGTCGTCGGGCCCGTTCTCGTTCCACACGTCCTCCTCCTGGCGGGTGCCGTCCGCGTTCAGAGCCAGGGCCGTGCCACCCACGGCGACCACGGTCGGGTAGCTCGCGGGGGTGTTCGACGCGTTGTCCGAGGCGCCCGAGCTCCCCTCGTTTGCGTAGTCCCAGTCGTACCAGCCGTGGTCGCCGGTCGAGGCGGTGATAACGATGCCGGGATGGTCGTAGGCCGCCGCGATCGACGCGGAGTTGTCGCTGCTGTTCTCGGGCCCGCCGTAGGAGTTGCTGATCTCGGTGGCATGCATCGCGGCGGCGGTGGTCACCGCGGTGGCGAGGTTGGCGCCGGAAGCGCTGTTGGCCTCGACCAGCAGGATCTTGCAGCGGTTACATACAGCCCGCACCGCCTCCAGGTCCAGGGCGATCTCGCCGGCCCAGCCGGCATTCGCCGCGGGCAGCGGCGAGGCCGCGCCATTCTGATTCACCTTGCGGAACGACGTCGATGTCTCGGGCGGCAGCCCGTAGTGCGCGTTGAACGCGTTGAGGTCACTCAGCGCGTGCGGATCGTCATAGGCATCCACGATCGCCACGGTCTGGGTGGCGCCGACGCTCGAGGACGGGGTGTAGCCGTAGGCGCTGGCGAGGTCGGCCGGCGTGAAGCCACCGGTCGGGCCGGTGGCGTAGGCCGGCGCGACGTAGGACTTCGCGCCCTTGGTCCCCTGGGGTACGTCCACGAGGCGTAGCGCCATGCAGCTCAGCTCGCCCGGGGCCGGCTTCGGGCAGACGCGCTTGGGGACCGCATAGCGGATCGTGCCGCGCTCGCGGGAACTCAGCTGGGCGCGGGCGCCCGCGTCGCCCGTCGCGCTCGGGTCCCCCGACGAGGTGACGTGCGCGCCCCCGCCGGGCGCGGTCGGGGAGGGGGCGGCCGCCGCGGTGCCGGCGACGTTCAGGACTACGGCGCTGACGGCCGCGGTCACGACGGCGAAGCGCAGAACACGGTGACGGGGTGCGGCATCGCGACTGATGGTGGTCATGGGGTCCCTCGACGCTCTCGCTCAACCGGCTCCGACGGTCACGGCCGGGTGCGCGCACGTTATGTACGGCCCGAAGGCCCTCGAAAGCTCGTGCGGCGAGGTTGGCGCAAGTGTGGGACGAGCTAGCGCCCCAGTTGTCCGGCTCGACCTGCTTGCCGGATATCGCGGCGACGGTCAGTCGTCGTCGGTCTCGTCCAACAACCGAACGGCGGTGATGCGGTGCACGGGGTATGAGACCAGGCCGGCGCGCCCGCGTTCGTACCCGCGCACCGTTCCGGCGGCGAGCGAGATCGGCTGGATCGTGTGCGCGGTCGCCGTTCCGTCGGGGTCGGCGTAACCGAGCCAGATCTCGCGGTCTTCGCGGACCGCCTGGCGCAGCAGCTCCATCGTTGCGGCCGACGTCACGCCGGGGACCTGGGCGGCGATCGGGTGAACCCGGCTACCGAGCTTGGTGAGTTCGTCCCCCGATCGGATGCGTCGCACGAGTTCCACGAGCTGGGCGTCGGAATCGCCCGCCGTCCGGGTGGTCATCGTCCGAGTCGGCGGACGGGTGGGGGCTCGAGGCGCATCGAACGTCAGCGTGATCAGATCGCCGCCCGGCGCCTCGGCCGCCGGCGCGTACCCCGCGTCCCGCAGCGCGTCCAGCACTCGGCTCACCGGGGCGTCGGACACGAGCACGGTCGGCGCGATCAGCCGCAGGTTCAGCGTCGCCGCGACCTTCTCGGCCAGTACCCGCGACAGCAGAGCCTCGTCGTCGCAGCGCAGGTAGGCGCCGGCGACGCCGGCCCGCAGCACCCCGTGCCGCCGGGCCGCGTCGTCGATCAGGTACTGCAACGCCTGCGGGACCGGCGTGCGGGAGTAGTCGGTCACGAACCGGGCGAGCTGCTCGCCCGTGCGACCGGCGTCCAGCGCGCGCCGGACCGAGCGCTCGGTGATCCGGTAGACGCTGGCCCCGCCGGTGGACTCGAGGTCGGCGACGAGGCCCAGCTCGGTGCTGATCGTGGTGTTCGGCGGGCCCGGGACGACGACAGTGAGGTCGGGCTGGACGAGGAAGTGGTCGACCGGGTCGGGCAGGGCGTGCGCCAGCGCGTGCTCGGCGGCGCCGGGCGAGCCGGCCAACAGGGTGCGGCTGTAACCGGTCAGCCCGCCGGCCGCCGTCACGCCCATCCGGTCCGCCTCGGACAGGATCGCCTCCGCGAGTGGACGCTGACCCGTCGCTCGGCGCGGCTGGTGCCAGGCCAGGAGCGCGAGTACGTCGGCTCGCTCGGCGGGCGAGGACCCGGGCGGCAGCTCGACCAGCCGGTCGAGCACCTGCCGGCGCAGCGCCGGGATCGTGCCGCGCTCGGCGTCCGGCCCGAGCGCGGTGATCACGCGGTCGCGGTCGCCTCGCTGGCTGACCAGACTGGGCTGGCGGGTCATCGCCAGCCAGGCCGCGGCCAGCACGATCCAGCGTTGCGCGGTGTCGCGGCGGTGCCACCCGTCGTACTCGGAGCTGGGCAGGAAGACCGGCTCGGGGCCGTTCGTCGAGTTCACCAACGACGCCGCGTAGGCGACTTCGGCGACGAGCGCGGTGGTGGCCTCGTCCACGCCGAGGTCGCGCGCGGTACGGCGCAGGTCGCGCACGCCGACGCCGCCGGAGCGCAGCAGCGGCGGCGGTTGGGCGGTCCAGGACTCCGCGAGCGTGTCGACGAGGCGCAGCATTTCGCGGACCGCGGTCGTTCCGAGGCGGTCCAACTCGGCCGGGTCGCGGGCGACGAGCCGGATCTGCGGAGGCGCGGACGGTGCCGTTCCCACGGTGTCGTCGCGCAGGACCAGACCGACTTCGCGGGGCAGTTCGACGCGCTGGGTGTCGATGGGAATCAGCAGCCCGCGGTTGATCAGCCTGTGCGGCGGCGTGAGCTCGACCTCGGTGGCGGCCAGGCGGGTGTTGCGGACCGTCCCGACCGGAGGGCCCTCGGCCAGCCGTTCGAGGACCTCCAGCTCGCCCGGCTCGGCCTCGGCGATCAACGCGGTCACCCGCGCCGGATCGGCCAGGACCGCGGCGACGGATGCGCCGGCCCGCGGTTGTCCGGCCGGCGGCAGGCCGAGGTTTCGCAGCACCGGGACCAGCTGGAGGTCGGGCACCGAGGCGATGAGCAGCGCGGCGGGCCGGCCCAGCCCGGCCGGGTAGGGCCCCACGCACTCGCGGACGGTCGGCGTCAGGTGCAGCAGGTCCGGGTCGCCCCAGACCAGGGCGAGGTCGAGCAAGGCGTCGATGCCCTCGGGATCCGCGGATTCGACGGTGTCGTCGTCGCCGGCGTTCAGGACGAGCGTCTCGAGGACTCGTAGCTGGTAGGCGTCGAGGCTGTCGACCGCCCGCTGGGTGGACGTCCGCACGCTGATCCGGGCGGCGAGGGCGGCGAGGTCAGGCGGGGCGGGCAGCGCCAGATCGGGGCGGAGCCGCAGCAGGTGGGCGAGCTGTCGGTCGTTGCGTCCGCGCAGCCACTCGGTGAGCGACGTCGGCCTCGACGAGGGCGGCGCCGGCGTCGGCTGATCGCCGCCGGAGGATGAGACGGGCGATGCGGCCACGATCGGGTTATTCAGCGCCCGTCGGCAAGGTGGGGGCGGTTCTTCGGCTCGGGGTGGTCGTAGCGCAGCTTGTCGGCCGGGAGCGGGAACCGGGTGTCGCCGAACGGCGAGTGGGCGCCGGCGGCGTCGGACACGAGCTCGGAGACGTTGAAGTCAATCGCGGCGGGGGCGCTGCGGAACTGCTCGGGACGACGAGGCGCGGTGCCGGCCATGAGATGCCCTTCTGCCTGAAGCTGGACGGACCAGTATATCCGGCGGAGGCCAGCGTCCCGTCTTGCGTGCGTCCCGATCGCCGGCCGGCCCGGTCGTCGCGCGTCGGCACGAGCGGGCTGGTGAATCCGTGGACGCTGAGCAGTAGCCTTGTGCACACGAGGCACCGCTTGCCGCGGTGCCTTGCCTGCGTTCAGTCCACTATCGAGGAGTTCCGGTGCCTACCGGCAAGGTGAAGTTCTTCAACGCGGACAAGGGTTTCGGCTTCCTCTCCAACGACGAGGGGGAGGACGTCTTCGTCCACCGCGACGCGCTGCCCGACGGTTTGACCGAGCTCAAGGCGGGGACCCGCGTCGAGTACGGCGTGGTGTCGGGGCGCAAGGGCAACCAGGCGATGCAGGTGCGGGTGCTCGACCCGGTGCCCTCAGTCGTGCGCAACGTCCGCAAGCCGGCCGACGAGATGGCGCCGCTCGTCGAGGACCTCATCAAGCTGCTCGACAGCACGTCGAACTCGCTGCGCCGCGGGCGCTACCCGGAGCGGGCCGAGGCCCGCAAGATCGCCGGCCTCCTGCGCGCCTTCGCCGACAACCTGGACGCGTAGCGGGCGGATGCCCTCGTCGGCCGCTCGCTGCCGCTCGGGCCTGGCGGCCGTCCTCAGCTCGACCTCGTCTCGCCCCGCCGCCTGGCTTCGCTCGCGCGGCCCGGCGCTCGTCGCTCGAGCGCTCATCGCGTTGCGGTCACCTTTCACGCGTGTTCCCGCGTCAGCGCAGCCGCGGGCTGCTTGGGGTGAGCCCGGCCGCATGGGCGCGGTCCAGCAGCGCGTTCGCGGCGGCGTAGCCCTCGTCGCCGAGGTCGCGGGTGAATTCGTTGACGTAGAGCGCGATGTGCTGGCGCTGCACGTCCGGCGACATCTCGTCCGCGTGCGCCGCGATGTAGGCGGCCGACGCGGCCGGACGCTCCCACGCGTACTCGACCGACGCCCGCGCCGCGCGCCCCAGGGCCGCGACATCGAGCGAGCGGCGCGCCACGATCGCGCCGAGCGGGATCGGCAGTCCGGTGTCGCGTTCCCACCAGTCACCGAGGTCCACGAGCGCGCTCAGCCCGTAGGACGGATACGTGAACCGCGCCTCGTGGATCACCAGCCCGGCGTCGTAGGCCCCGTCACGCACCGCAGGCATGATCGATGCGAACGGCACCACGTCGATGCGCGCCGGACGTTGCCCGGCCGCCCACAACCGGAACAGCAGGTAGGCCGTCGAGCGCTCGCTCGGCACGGCGACCGTCCGGCCGGTCAACCCGTCCAGGTCGCCGCGGGTCAGCACGAGTGGCCCGCACCCCCGGCCGAGCGCGCCTCCGCTGGGCAGCAGGGCGTACTGGTCGAGAAGCCAGGGCAGCGCCGCGTACGACACCTTGACGACGTCGTATTCGCCGCGCTCGGCGGCGGTGTTGGTGACGTCGATGTCGGCGAACGTGACGTCCAGCGGCGGCGCGCCCTCGATCAGCCCGTGCGCCCACGCGTGGAAGACGAACGTGTCGTTGGGGCAGGGCGAGTAGGCGATCTTCATCGAGCATCCTCCGTGACGACGGCGGCGACGGCCTGTCCCAACGCCGCGAGCGCGTCGGGAACCCGCCACGCATCCCGATCCCGCGGGCCGACCGGGTTGCTGATTGCGCGGATCTCCCCGAACGCAACGCCGCGCAATTGTGCCGCCGCGGCGACGCCGGCGCCTTCCATACCCTCGGCCACGGCGTCCGGGAACCGGCCGGTCAGCGCGTCGGCGGTTGCCGCCGTGCCGGTCACCGTGGCGACGGTCAGGACCGTCCCCAGGTGCCCGCCGGTGCGGTCGGCCAGTTCGACCGCGAGTTTGGGCGCGACGTCGTAGCGTTCGCCGCCGAAGCCGAGTTCGGAGACCGGGACGAACCCGTCCGCGGTCTCGGCGCCGAGGTCGGCGAACACGATCGACGAGGCGACGGCGATGTCGCCGGGCCGCAGCGGGAAGAACCCGCCCCCAATCCCCGCGCTCAACACCAGGTCGACACCGCCCAACGATGCGGACGTCGCGGCGGCTGAGGCCGCCGGCCCGACCCCGCCCACGACGACCTCGACCGGATATCCCGGCGGCAGGGCGGCCGCGATCGCCTCGCATTCGGCGGCGACGGCGGTGACGATGAGCAACCTCATGAGCCGCGGTCGACGCCGCGGGGCACCGGCCCCCCGGACTCACCCGGCCGATCGCGCCAAAGGCCGGCGTCCGGCTTGGTCATGGCCCGGGTGCGCAGGGTGACGACCACCCCGACGGCCGTGGTGACCACGCCGCCGACGACGAAGCCGATCGCGCCGTCACCCTGCCCGCTCGGCAGGCCCACTCCGATCGCGGCTCCGACGACCCACGCGAGTTGCAGGAAGGTCTCGGAGCGGGCGAACGCGCTGGAGCGCAGCGTCTCGACCACGTCCTGCTGGATCAGCGCGTCGAGGGCGATCTTGGAAAGCGCATTCGCCACCGCGCAGATGAACATGCCAGTGGCAGCGAACGCGGGCGAGAACGTGATGGCGACCAGGATGCACACCAGCCCGGCCGTGCACGTGGAGATCACGATGATCAGTTCCGGCTTGGACCGGCGCAGCCGGGTACCGATCGCGGTCCCGGCGAAGTTGCCCACAGCGGCGGCGCCGATGACCAGCGCCAGTTCCAGGACGCCGGTCAGCCCGTGCGACGTCGTCTCGATGTAGAACGCAAGGTAGATGGTCAGCAAGCCGGACAGCAGGCGCAGCACGGACTCGCCCTGCAGCGCGATCACCAGGTGCGGATCGAAGCCCTTGCGCGCCCAGGACTGCAGGCGGCTCAGCGGCGGAACCCGGTCCTGCTTGCGCGGGCGCCTCGGCTCCTCCGGGTGCCGCGGCGCGGACGAGGCGGAGTCGACCTGCGGCGGCAGCTTGACCGCGAAGACGGCGCAGGTCACGAAACCGGCGGCAGTCACCAGCAGGCCCACGCTGTACGAGCTGGTGACCTTGATGACGAAGCCGACGAACCCGCCGAGCACGATCGTCGAACCCAGTCCGAAGATCGTCAGCTTCGCGTTCGCCGCAGTGAGCGTCATGCCCGGCGGCACCAACCTCGGAGCGGCGGCCGCGCGGACCACCCCGTAGGCCTTCGACAACACCAGCGAACCCAGCGCACAGGGATAGAGGATCAGTAGCTCGGTCGGGTGTCCGGCCATGATCACGGCCAGGACGGCGCGACCGATCGCGGTGCCGGCCATCGTCCAGCGCCGCCCGTGCTGGAGCCGGTCGAGGGCCGGACCGATGATCGGTGCGACGACCGCGAACGGCGCCATCGTGATCAGCAGGTAGAGCAGCACGTTTCCGCGCTGGGCCTGGGCCGACGCCCCGAAGAACACGGTACCGGCGAGCGCGACGGTGATCATCGCGTCGGTGCCGTAGCTGAGCACCTGGTTCCAGATCAGCGCCGTGAGGCCGGATTCCTCGGCGCCGTCGGACTTGCTCGCGGTGATCACCTTGCGGGTCACCGTCCGGGCCGCTCGATTGGTGCCGCTGAGCGCGGCCCGGCCGATGAGCATCGCGGCGCTGCCGGCCGTCGTCGCACCGGGCTTCTCGACGGGCGGCAGACCGCCGGTCGGCGGCGGGCCAACCGGCGGGGGAGCTCCGTGGTGGTACGTGGGCGTCCCGTACGGGTCGACGGGCGGCTGGTAGGGCTGGTAATACGGCTGCTCGGGGTAGCCCGGCGGCGGCAGTGGCGGCGGCGGAATCACTCGCGGCGGGTAGCTGATGTGGCCAGACTTCGACAGCCGCTTGCGCGGTTTGCCGTCATTGCCCTTGGCCACCTGACCATCCTGCCTCACCAGGGCGACCGGCTGCCCGAGCCGCGGTGAGAGAATCAGCGGGTGACCAGCCCCGAGATCCCCGCAGCCGGAACGCCCGACCAGCCGAGCACCGAGCCCGGCGACGTGTTGACCGTCGAGCCGGCCGCGCCACCCGCGCCCGTGACGACCTCCGCGCCCGCCCCGCGGTCAGCACCCGACGCCGTTCTGGCCGCCGCCATCGAGGTTGCGCGTGAGGCCGCGGTCGCCGTCGGCGCCGAGTCGGTGGGCGAGCACGTCGGGGTGCGCGCAGAGGCCGAACGGGTCGCCACGCACGCCTTCGCGGCCACCCTGCCCGGCTACGTCGGCTGGCACTGGGCGGTCACGGTCGCTCGGGTGTCGCGCAGCAAGACGGTCACCGTCGACGAGGTCGTGTTGTTGCCGGGCGAGGGCGCCCTGCTCGCGCCGACCTGGGTGCCCTGGGAGGAGCGGGTGCGTCCGGGCGATCTCGGGCCTGGCGATCTGTTGCCCCCGCCTGTGCTCGACCCGCGCCTGGTCCCCGCATATCTGGCGTCCGACGACCCGGACGTCGAGACTGTCGCGTACGAACTCGGCCTGGGCCGGGAGAAGGTCATGTCCCGCGAGGGGCGCCTGGACGCCGCCGAGCGTTGGTACGAGGGCGACCGTGGGCCGGAGACGCCGATGGCCCGGCAGGCTCCGGCCCGGTGCGGCACCTGCGGGTTCTTCCTCGCCCTGGCCGGATCATTGCAAGCCGGGTTCGGGGTGTGCGGCAACGAGGTCGTCGACAGCGACGGCCAGGTCGTCAGCGTGGAGTACGGCTGCGGTGCGCACTCGCAGACCTCGGTGGAGGCGGCTCCGCTCACCGATGTGGCCGAACTCGTCTACGACGACGGCGACGAGATCACCGCCACCAGCGAGTAGTCAGAGCGTGCGCCCCATCGCGCGGTGCCGCACCATGATCGACCAGCCGATGAGGCCGAGGATCCAGCCGGCGAGGCAGGTCCAGAGCCAGATCCGGTGGTCGTGGTGACCCAGCCAGCCGTAGAAGGGCAGCAGGACGACGAACGCGACGAACCACAGCAGCGTGCCGGCGGCCACGAGGCGCCGGGCATTCATCTGCACGGGCGGCGGCGTCACGAGGCCGGGCATGCCGCGAAGAGTACTTCGGTGAGACCGCTCTCGGTGCTGCTCGGTCCCGGGCCGACGCCGGAAGAGTTGGTCCGGCGCGCCGATGGGTGGCCCGGGCTGGTGTGCCTGCGGGGCGACTGGGCCGGCGGGACCCCGATCCTCACGTCCCATCCGCTGGATGTACGGACCTCGCTCGACCCCGTCCCCGTCGTGGCCGGGCCGGAACACTTCGTCGGCGGCGGGTGGTTCGGGTGGCTCGGCTTCGACGGCGCGTCCCGGCTGGCGTGGCACGACCACGTGCTGCGTCTCGTGGACCGGCAGTGGCATTTCGAGGCGCTGTGGAGCGGTGAGCGCGACACCGCCCTGACGGCTCGCCTCGGGGCCTGGACGGAGCTCCTGCGCGGCCCCGACGTCCGTCCGGACTGGACGGTGGGTGAGTTCGACGGCCCGCCGGCGGTCGACCATCTGGCGGCTGTCGAGCGCGCGATCGAGCTGATCCGCGCCGGGGAGCTGTACCAGGTGAACGTCTGTACCCGCTTGGGGGCGGCCTTCGAGGGCAGCCCGGTGGGCCTGTTCGCGGCGGCCGGGGAGTTGCTCGACCCCGCGTTCGGCGCCCTGCTCGCGGGGGAGGGCCGCGCGCTGGTCAGCATGAGCCCGGAGCTGTTCCTGCGTCGCCGCGGCGCGGACGTGGTCAGCTCGCCGATCAAGGGAACCCTGCCCCGGGACGTCCCGGGCAACGACACGGCCCTGCGCCGGTCGACCAAGGACGTGGCCGAGAACGTGATGATCGTCGACCTCGTGCGCAACGACCTGGGCCGCGTCTGCGAGACCGGGACGGTGCGGGTGACGGCGCTGCTCGACGTGCAGGCCCATCCGGGCGTGTGGCACCTGGTGTCGACGGTCGAGGGCCGGCTGCGGGCGCAGTTCGAGGACGCGGACCTGCTGCGCGCCGCATTCCCACCCGGGTCGGTGACGGGGGCGCCCAAGCTGCGGGCCCTGCGCGCGATTGCCGACCTCGAGCCCGTCCCGCGGGGTGCGTATACCGGTGCCATCGGGTTCGTGAGCCCGTGCTGGGGCGCCGAGTTGAGCGTCGCCATCCGGACCTTCGAGATCACCGAAGGTCGGATCGAACTCGGCGTCGGTGGCGGCATCACCGCCGACAGCGTGCCGATGCTCGAGTGGCGCGAGTGCCTGCACAAGGCGGCCCCGCTGCTGAGCGCTGCCGATACCCGCCTGGCGGTGGCCCGGAACACCCCCGCGGTCCTGCCCACCGCCGCGCAGCGCGCCGGCGGGCTGCTCGAGACCATCCTGGGAGTGGACGGGGTGCCGCTGCGGCTGGCCGACCACCTCGCCCGGCTCGACCGGTCGGCGCGTGAGCTCTACGGGACCGGTGGGCCGGACGACTTGGCCGACCGGGTGCGGGCCGTCGCCGCATCGGTACCGGCCGGGCGGGCGGTGCTGCGGGTAGTCCTGTTCCCCGATCTCACCGTCGATGTGACGGCGCAACCGGCCGGGCCGCCCCCGGTCGCGACCGACCTGGTCGTCACGGAGCGGCCCGCTGGGCTGTGGCGGCACAAGTGGGCCCAGCGCTCCTGGGCCGCGCAGGCCGAGGTCGCGGGCGGCGTCCCGCTGTTCGTCGCCGCCGACGGGACGGTGCTCGAGACGAGTCGCGGCAACGTCTTCCTGATCGAATCGGACGAGACGCTGGTGACGGCGCCCCTGCGTGATGATCTGCTGCCCGGGGTCACCCGCCGCGCCGTGCTCGACCTGGCCCGGGACGAGGGCCGAGCGACGGAGCTGCGCGGGTTCGGCCTGTCCGAGCTGACCGCGCACGCCGCATTCTG
>DATAQD010000120.1:0-7204 GCA_036264855.1 Jatrophihabitans sp.
CCGAACACCAGCCCGACGTGGCCCGCGGCGCGGGCCGCGTCGATGTCGTGAGGCGTTTTGATCAGGTCGAACCCGGGCGCGTGAGCCAGGTCGGCCAGCCGCATGCCGAGGTCGGTGATGATGTCGTTCCACCGCCACGGCGCGCTGCCGGTGACGCACGCGGTGCCGTCCATCATGTTGTCGAAGACCGCGGTCATGCCGGACCGGGCGAGGCCTTCGAAGGCGGTGTGCTGCCGGGCGGTCCGGTTGTACGCGGGCGTCTGCGCCATGTCGCGCGGAAACCGGACGGGGTGATCGTGCAGGCTGATCACCACGTGGTCGGCCAGCAGCCGGGCGACCCGCGCGACCTGGTCGGCGTCCAGGCCGAGGTCGTACGGGGGGACGCGGTCATACTCCGGGTCGAGGTCGAACCGCTCGAGGCGGGCGCCGTCCTCGAGATAGGAGTACGAGGTGTACGGCTCGGTCATCGGTTCATCGGGGCCAGCCGGTGCTCACCGTCGGCCAGCAGCCGCAGCAGTTGCTCCCACGCCCGCATGCCCTCACGCAGTCGCGGGATGCGCAGGAACTCGTTGGGCGCGTGCAGCAACTCGTCCGCGGTGGAAAAGGAGAAGAACAGCGTCTTGGCGCCGAGCGTCTCCTCGAACAGGACGGTCGCGGGCAGCGTGCCGGCGATGCGCGCCAGCAGCACGTCCCGCCCCGGATACACCGCGGCCAGCGCCTGCCGGCCGGCCCGGATCGCCGGGTGGTCAGGGGCGATGGTGTAGGCCGGGACGCCGCCCGGCTCAACCCGCACCTCGACGTGCACGCCGGGGACGGCCTGGGCGAGCACGTGCGTCCCGACCGCCGCGGCCACTGCCTGCGGGTCCTGACCGGGCACGAGCCGGCAGGTGATGTGGGCCGACGCCTCGTGCGGGATGACGGTGTACCAGCCGCCACCGGTGATCCCGTTGATCTCCAACGTCGGCCGCGTCCACAGTCGCTCCAGCGTGGAGAGCCCGGGCTGGCCGTGCAGCGCCTCGAGCCCGAGGTCGGCGCGGTAGTCGGCGTCGTCGAACGGCACCGCCGCGATCTCGGCGCGTTCCACGTCCGACAGCAGCGCGACGCCGTCGTCGAACCCCGCGACGGTGATCCGCCCGTCCGGGTCGTGCAAGCTGTCCAGGATCTGCACCAGGGCATGCACCGGATTGGCGACAGTGCCGCCGTACCGGCCGGAGTGCAGGTCCCGGTTCGCCCCGGTCACCACCACGTCGAGGGCAAGCAGTCCCTTGGATGCAATCGACAGTGACGGCTCGCTTGGGCGCCACATGGCGCCGTCGGCCGAGATGACGAGGTCGGCGGCGAGTTCGGCCGCGTGCGCCCGGACATAGTCAGGCAGGTGCGGGCTGCCGATCTCCTCCTCTCCCTCGAACAGGAAGCGGACGTTCAGCGGCAACCGTCCCTCCTGCGCCATGAACTGGCGCACGACCTCGAGGACGATGTACACCGGCCCCTTGTCGTCAGTCACGCCGCGGCCCCGCAGCCGCCCGCCCTCGACCGCAAGCTCGAACGGCGGGGTGATCCACTCGTCCAGCGCGCCGGTCGGCTGCACGTCGTAGTGGCCGTACACCAGCACGGTCGGCGCGCCCGGCGCGCCGAGCCACTCGCCGACGACGGCAGGATGGCCACCCGTCTCGACGATGCGGGCCTCGGCGAAGTCGAGCTTGGCTACCAGCCAGGCGGCCGCCGCGAGCATCGTCTCGCGGTCGGCGTCCCGGCTGACGCTCGGGATCGCGACGTATTCGGTGAGTTCGGCGATGAACCGGGCATCGTCGGGATCAAAACAGAGCATGTCCACCGTCGATCGAGAGAATCTGCCCGGTCACCCAGGCGGCCAGTTCCGATGTGAAGTACCGAACCCCGTTGGCGATGTCCTCCGCCTGTCCGAGCCGGCGCAGCGCGATGCCTTCGACGAGCTTGGCCTGCCCCTCCTCGCCGTAGCTCTGCCACTGCTTCTCGGTACTCGGGTTCGACCGGACGAAACCGGGAGCGATGCAGTTCACCGTGATCCCGTGCGGCCCGAGCTCGTGAGCCATCTGCCGGGTGAACCCGATCTGGCCGGCCTTCGCCGCGACGTAGGCCTGAATGCCGGTGAGGCTGACGCTGCGTCCTGCGCCGGAGGAGATATTGACGATCCGCCCCCACCCAGCGGCTTTCATCTGCGAGGCGACCGCCCGGGTGCACACGAAGGTCGACGTCAGGTTGGCCGCGAGGACGGCCTGCCACGCCTCGTCGGTCACCTCGTCGATCGGTTGGTGCGTCTGCCCGACTACCCCGCCGGCGTTGTTCACCAACACGTCGACCGGAGGCAAGCCGGCGACGTACTCGCGGACGGCCGCCGAGTTTGAAACGTCGACGTCGTCGCGGTCGACGCCGAAGACGGTGGCGCCCTCCTCGGCCAGGGTGGACGCGATGGCCGCGCCGATGCCGTGCGCGGTGCCGGTGACCAGCGCGGTCTTGCCGACGAGGCCGGCCCCGATCATTTGAAGGCCCAACCGTTCTCGATCAGATCGCGCACTTCGGCGACCCCGGTCTCCCAGATGGCGGTCATGACGTCATCCGGCAACGCGTACGAACCGCCGAAGCTGCCGTCCCCGGTCAACTCGCGGATGTCGGCGGCACTCGCCTGGGCCACGACGTCGCGCGAGATGGTCGGCTTTCCGCCTTCGGGAAGCTCGACGCCGGCCACCCTCGTCCAGGGGAAGTTCTCGAACCAGCCGCCATGCGTGGGATCGGTCTCGTACGACTCGGCGAGCGCGGCCACCTTCGGTGCCGCGTACCAGCTGGTGAAGACCACCTGGACGCGCTGCTCGCGCGGCGCCGCTACCCATTCGCGCACCAGCCCCGTGACGGGAGCGTTGCCGCCGTGGCCGTTGACGATCGCGATACGGCGGAAGCCCTGGTCGGCCAGGGTGTCGAGCAGATCGCGCACTACGGCCACGTAGGTCGACATGCGCAGTGTGAGGCTGCCCGGGAAGGCGCTGAAGTACGGCGCCATACCCACCGGCAGCACGGGCAGCACCGGAACGCCGAGCGGTTCAGCGGCTTCGACGGCCACCCGCTCGGCCAGGATCGCATCGGTGCCGAGCGAGAGGTAGCCGTGTTGCTCGGTCGAGCCGATCGGCATCACGACCCGGTCGTCGGTATCGAGGTACTCCTCGATCTGTCGCCAATTGGTGTCCCACAACCGCATGCGCTGCCTCCTTCTCGGGCGCTGCCTGACGACTCGCGATGAGCGGGGCTGCGACCTTTGTATACAGTATTTTACGAGAATCCTCAGAGTCCCCGAGCGATCCCCATCAGCAATCCGTCGGCCACGACCGCGGGACTGGTGGTGACGAACAGCGGCACTCCCGCCTCGGGCGCATGCACCTCGTGCCGTCGGTCTCCGAGGACCTCGCCGACGACGCCGATCAGTTCCCCTGCGGCGACCGGCTGCCCGACCGACACAGCGGGCTCCCACCAGCCGGCCACGGGCGTACGCAGCCAGTGCCAGCCCTCGTGCTCCCGCGGCTGGGTGGAATTCGTGGGCGCTCCGGGCAGCAGCCCGAGGTGGGCGCACACGCCGGCCAGCCCGGCGAGGTGCCGGTCAATCGCCGCCCGATCGAGGATGCCGTTCTGGCCGGACTCGGCGGTGATCGCCGGCTTGCCGAGATCGGCGGCCACGGCCGAGGTGCTGCCGCCGACGGTGCGGGCCGCCCGGGTCTGCCGCACGACGTGGCCGAGTCCGTAAGCGATGGCCATCTCGCGGGCCTGCGCTTCGACCGGCGACTCGTCGTAGAGGGCGAACGGCTCCAGGGCCTCGGGCAGGTCGCCCGCGTGCAGGTCGAGGAGGTAGTCGGTGGGCTCGATGAACGTCCTGCTCAGGTGGTGCGCCAGCACCTCGGCGGCCGAACCGTCCGGCTTCCCCGGAAAGCTGCGGTTGAGGTTGTTGCCGTCCATCGGCACGACGAACGGCGCGCGGGCCCAGAACGCGGCTGGATTGACCAACGGCGCCACCGTGATCGTGCCCCGCACGGCCGTCGCGTCCAGCGAGCGCGCGAACTCCCGCGCCGCGGCGATCGAGGTGTACTCCGTGCCATGCACGCCCGCAATGACAGTGAGGTGCGGGCCGGGCCGGTCACCCTTGATATTCAGGTACGGAACGGACAGGGTCGTCTCGGACAGCTCGATGTCCAGGCTCTCGATGGTGATGTCAGCTCCCTGGGAACGGCGTCTTCACCGCCCGGCAAGCCGGGCGAGGACCTTCAGCAATTCGTCGCGGCCCAGCTCGAGAACGGCCGTCGCCACTTCGGCCGCCGCCTCGCCGTCGCGCGCCAACACGGCATCCTGCATCCCGCGGTTGCGCCGTAACGACTTGCGCAGGTAGTTCTGCGAACTCCGCACGGTCAGATCCCAGTAGCGAAGCGACGCGCGCCACGAGGACTCGGCGAAGCCGAACAGCAAGCGGTTGGGACACCCGTCCAGGATCGTCCAGTTGTACTGCTTCAGCGCGGCGACATAGGACGACGGGTCGTCCGCGGCGACGGCAGCCCGCATCTCGGTGAAGATGCCAGTCAACGTCGCCGCCCGCTGGCCATCCATGGCTTCCACGGAGCTGCGGGCGCACTGCGGCTCGAGCAGCAGGCGGCACGCATACAGGTCAGCGGCGTCCGAGCCGTCGAGCTCGGCCACGAACGCACCGCGCCGCGGCTCGATCTTGATCAGTCCCTCCCGCGCCAGGGCGCGCAGCGCCTCGCGCACCGGGGACCGGCTCACTCCCATTCGTTGGGCCAGCCCGACCTCGGTCAGCTTCTCGCCCGGCTCGATGTGGCCCTCGATGATCCGGTTCGTTATCCAGTCCGCCGCGGACGCGGCCAACGATGCGTGACTCAGCGGTGGCGGCAGGGGTTCGGCATCGACAACTGGGTTCATCGGTGACTCCCACCCGACTTTCCTGCCTTGATCACTATGTCTATTGCGTACTGTCTACCAGCGATCACGTGCCCGCGGACAGACCGGCGGGCACAACTTGCGATTCTCGAGAACATGGGGCCGACATGACTTCAGACGACGCCGCGAAGACACTCGCGGATCTCGGTGCGCGGTACTTCGTGGCGCAGCACTCCGCTGATCCGCTCAACGCAACCCTGCTCGGCGTCACCGGGTTCGACGAGCAGCTCGGCGATCCGAGTCGGACCGGATCGGCTCGGGTTGTCGCGCAGATCGGAGCCATTCACGACGAACTGCTCCGGCTGCCGGACGCGACCCTGGACGCGGACGGTCGCGTGGAACGCGAGGTGTTGCAGTGGCTCGTCGAAGGGACGCTCGCCGACTTCGAACACTCGTTGTGGGAGTCGAACGCCTCGGCCGCCGGCTACGTCTCGCCCCAGTCGCTGATCTTCCAGGCCATCCCCACGGCGCCCCTGCCCGATGAGCAGGCGGTCACAGGGTGGCTGGCTCGGTTGCGCGCGGTGCCGGCGTATGTCGACGCGATTGCCGCCCGGTACCAGCAGGCCGCCGCCGACGGCCGGACGCCGACCCGCGTGGGCGTCCAGCAGGCGCTCATCCAGCTCGAAGGGCACCTCGCGCGCGACCTCGCCGACGACGTGCTGGTGAGCGCTCCGTTGCCCGAGGGGTCGACGGCGGCTCGCAACACGGCCGCCGGGATCGTTGCCGAACAAGTCCGCCCGGCACTTCGCCGGTTGGCCGGCGTGCTCAGCGAATCGTTGCTGCCGGTCGCCCGCGACGACGAACACGTTGGCCTCAGTTGGGTTCCGGGCGGGGACGAGGGCTACCGCGCCGCCGTGCGACGACACACCACGACCGACTTGTCGCCCGAGCAGATCCACGAGATCGGGCTGGACACCGTCGCCGGCCTGCGTGAGGAGTGGGCGGATGTGGGCGGGCGGGCACTTGGCATCACCGACGTTTCGGAGATCATGGCGACCCTTCGCCACGATCCCGGCCTGCGCTTCGCGACATCGGCCGAGATCGTGCAGGTCGTCTCGGACGCGCTCGCCCGGGCTGAGGCCGTGCGCGGGCAATGGTTCCCCCCGTTCGACATCACCGACTGTGTCGTCGAGGAGATCGATCCGGTCGAGGCCGATAATGCGGCGCTGGCGTACTACCGCCCGCCGTCGGCCGACGGAACCCGGCCGGGCGCCCACTGCGTCCTCACGACCGACCCGACGAACCGGTTCGCCTACGAGTACGAGGCGCTGGCCTTCCACGAGTCGGTGCCGGGCCACCACCTGCAGATCGCCTCCGCGCAGACGCTCACCTGGCTGCCTCCGCACCGGCGCTACATCGACGCGCAGTTGTGCGCATACGTCGAGGGTTGGGGCCTTTACAGCGAACGCCTGGCCGACGACATGGGGCTGTACTCGTCCGACCGGGCCCGGCTCGGCATGCTGTCGTTCGACGCGCTCCGCGCCTGCCGGCTGGTGGTCGACACCGGCATGCACGCTCTCGGCTGGTCCCGCGAGCGGGCCGCCCAGTTCATGTGGGACAACACCGCCACGACGCGGGCGAACGTGAACAACGAGATCGACCGGTACATCGCCTGGCCCGGGCAGGCGCTGTCGTACATGATCGGCCGGCAGGAGATCGTCCGACTTCGCGACCGCGCCCGCGCCGCGCTTGGCTCGCGGTACGACGCACGGGACTTCCACCGCGTCGTGCTCAGCCAGGGCGCCGTGCCGCTGCCGGTGCTGGGCCGCTTGGTCGACGCCTGGATCACGGCCTCGTAGCGGGCTGGGTTTCCGGCGTCTGAATCTCGTTTACGGGTGGTGTGGGGCAGGAGTTGGTCGGCGGTTTTGGTTCAGGTGAAGGGGTGGCGCTCTTCCAGCCGTCGATGCGGAGCTCAGTGCCTGCTTGTGGCGAGTCCGGCCGTTCCTTGGGCAAGGAGCAGGCACAATGCGCCGAGGGCCGACCGGGCCGAGCCCGGGAAGAGCCTGGCAATAGCTGGCGACCGATCCCGATGCGTGTATCTCGGTCGCGGTCTACTTCGCCACCGACGATGGGCCTCGGACTATGCCGACCTCTGCGCCGCAAGTTCCTTACGCTGCAGGCGATCCAGCGGCGGGTCGGCACAACTCCGACGTCGGCATGACCGTTCTGCGCGGCTGAACCCTATGCCTCGGGAGCGCGAGATTTGTTCGGCACGATCCCGCTGCCGATGATCAGG
>DATAQD010000068.1:0-5770 GCA_036264855.1 Jatrophihabitans sp.
CCCAGGCCCGCGCCTACGCCCACGACCTTGCCCATTCCCGGGCCGTCAGCCAGGCCCGGAGCCGGGCCATCGCCACCGCATACGGCACGGCCCGGGCGAGCGCCCATCGGCGCGCGGCCGCCGCCGCGAAGGCCGCGGCCACCGCCCGGGCCAAGTCGGCCGCCGAGGCCCAGTTCAGCGCCGCCGCGAAGCCAGCGCCGACGCCGGCCGACCCCGCAGCGCCGTGCGGCGGCCAGACACCCGTCAAGCCCGACGGCAGCCCCTGGACGTGCACGTTCGACGACGAGTTCAGCGGTACCGCCCTGGACACCACGAAATGGACGGTTCAGACGACCGCGGCCAGCAACTTCCACTCGGGTATCGAGTGCTTCGTCGATTCGCCCAACAACGTGTCGGTCTCGAGCGGAACGTTGCGGCTCACCGTCCGGCGGGAATCGGCGCCGTTCACCTGCGCCAGCCCGGTCGCCCCCTACGTCACCCAGTACACCAGCGGGACGGTCAACGGTTTCAACAAGTTCGCCCAGACCTACGGGCGGTTCGACGTGCGCGCCAAGCTGCCGGCCACAACGATCAAGGGGTTGCAGGAGACCCTCTGGCTGTGGCCGGTGAACTCACTCAAGTACGGCGTCTGGCCGGCGTCCGGTGAGATCGACTTCGGCGAGTTCTACAGCAAGTACGCCGGGTGGAACATCCCGTATCTGCACTATCGGTACCTGCAGTCGACGGTGAACTGGGCGGCCAACACAAACATCTACACCGCGCTGCCGGCCCCGAACGCGCAGCCGGGAATGACCTGCTCATACGATCGGGCGAGCTTCAACACATACACCGTGGTGTGGGAGCCGGGACGGATCACGCTGCGCGTCAACGGCCAGGACTGCATCGTCGACAACTACGCGGCGACGAACGTGGCCAGCCCGGCCCCGTTCGACCAGCCGTTCTTCATGGCGCTCACCCAGGCTCTGGGCATCGGTGACAACGCCTTCGTCGCAGGTACCACCCCGTTGCCCGCAACGACCGAAGTTGACTACGTGCGCATCTGGAAGTGACAAACGTCCGTTACGCCCGGCCCCGAATTGCCGACCCTACTGGCCTCCCCTAGGTTCGGGTCCCGCCCGCCCCCGGACGACAGGCCCCGCATGCGAACCGCGCCATTCCGTCTTGCCCTCATCGCGCTGCTGTGCGCCGGTTGCCTGGCGGTGCCCGCCATCGTCGTAACGCACGAGGCCCCGGCCGGAGCGGTGACCGCGACGACGTGCGCTGGACCGAGGATTGCGAAGCCGGGCGGCGGCTACTGGACCTGCGCCTTCGACGAGGAGTTCAGTGGCACCGCATTGGACCAGACGAAGTGGATGGCGCTGACGACGGCCCATACCGGGACGACCGGCGGCGCGGCCTGCTTCGTGAACACCCGCAACAACATCACCGTCGCCAACGGCCACCTGAGCCTCACCGCCCGCCGGGAGGCCGCGCCGTTGCTGTGCCAGGGCCCGGGGACCAGCCTCCGCACCCAGTACACGAGTGGCCAGGTCTCGACGTCCGGCCGGTTCTCCCAGACCTACGGGCGGTTCGCGGTGCGCGCGAAGTTCCCGGCGGCGACGGTAGCCGGGCTGCAGTCGTCGATCTGGATGTGGCCGCAGAACCCGCCCGCGAACGTGTCGTGGCCGGAATCGGGCGAGATCGACATCGCCGAGGAGTACAGCCGCTACGCCGATCGGGTCATCCCCTACGTCCATTACCTGCATCGACTGACGTACTCGCTCTTCCAACCGGGCGGCAGCACCGTCAACAACGTCACGAACCGGTACTGCCTGATCAAAGACGTCAATGCGTACCACGAGTATGCGTTGGTGTGGACGCCGACGAGGCTGACCATCACGTTCGACGGTGCGACCTGCCTGGTCGACGATTACCGGGCGATGAGCTCCGTTCCGGGCGGCCCGTTCAACCGGCCGTTCTACCTCACGCTGACGCAGGCGCTCGGCATCGGTCACAACCCCTTCAATCCCGCCACGACACCGATGCCGGCGACGACGCAGGTCGACTGGGTCCGGATCTGGAAGTAAGCGCGGGCAACCGCGCGACACACGCCGTCAGCCGTACCCGGCCCGACGGGTAATCTGCGGCCGACGGCGTTCCTGCGTTCGAGCAGGCCGCGGACTCGCAGGAGGCTTGACCGTGCAGAAGGTGCTCATCGCCAATCGGGGCGAGATCGCGGTTCGGGTCATCCGAGCCTGCCGGGACGCCGGGTACACCTCCGTGGCTATCTACGCCGACCCCGATCGCGACGCCCTGCACGTCCGGATGGCCGACGAGGCGTACTCCCTCGGCGGATCCACGCCCGGCGACTCCTACCTCGTCATCGAGAAGGTGATCGCGGCCGCCCGGCAGTCCGGTGCCGACGCGATCCACCCCGGCTACGGGTTCCTCTCCGAGAATGCCGATTTCGCTCAGGCTGTCCTCGACGCCGGGCTGACGTGGATCGGGCCCTCGCCGCAGGCCATCCGCGATCTCGGCGACAAGGTGACGGCGCGGCACATCGCGCAAGCCGCGGGCGCGCCGCTCGTGGCGGGCACCAAGGATCCGGTGTCCGGCGCGGACGAGGTCATCGCGTTCGCCGAGGAGCACGGGCTGCCGGTTGCCATCAAGGCGGCCTTCGGCGGAGGCGGGCGCGGGTTGAAGATCGCTCGCGCCATGGACGAGATCCCCGACATGTACGACAGTGCCGTGCGTGAAGCCGTCGCCGCGTTCGGCCGCGGCGAGTGCTTCGTCGAGCGCTACCTCGATCGCTCGCGGCACGTCGAGGCGCAAGTACTCGCCGACCAGCACGGCAACGTCATCGTTGTCGGCACCCGCGACTGCTCGCTGCAGCGGCGCAACCAGAAGCTGGTCGAGGAGGCACCGGCACCGTTCCTGACCGACGAGCAGCGCGCCACGATCCACGCTTCGGCGAAGGCGATCTGCCGCGAGGCCGGCTACCACGGCGCCGGCACCGTTGAGTACCTCGTCGGCGCCGACGGGGTCATCAGCTTCCTCGAGGTCAACACGCGTCTGCAGGTGGAGCACCCGGTCACGGAGGAGACGAGCGGCGTCGACCTCGTCCGCGAGCAGTTCCGGATCGCGGACGGCGAGAAGCTGCGCTTCGACGTCGATCCCTCGCCGCGCGGGCACTCGTTCGAGTTCCGCATCAACGGCGAGGACCCGGGCCGCAACTTCCTCCCGGCCCCCGGAGTCGTCACCACCTACCGCGAACCGGCTGGCCCGGGGGTACGCGTCGACTCCGGAATTGCGGGCGCCTCGGTGATCGGGGGCGCCTTCGACTCGCTACTGGCGAAGCTGATCGTCACCGGCGAGAGCCGGGACGAAGCCCTGGCTCGGGCGCGCCGCGCGCTCGACGAGTTCGTCGTCGAGGGCATGGCGACCGCGCTTCCGTTCCACCGGGCGGTGGTGCGCGACGAGGCATTCACGGCCGACCCGTTCACCATCTTCACGCGGTGGATCGAAACCGAGTTCGACAACCAGCTCGAGCCGTACGACGCAGCAGCAGTAGCCGATTCCGACGAAGCCGGGCCGCGCGAGACCGTCGTCGTCGAGGTGGGCGGGAAGCGGCTTGAGGTGTCGCTGCCCGCCGGGTTCGGTGCCAGCGGCGCGGGCAGCGCGCGCAAGGCCGCTCCGAAGCGATCGGCGGGCAAGAAGTCCGGCGCGGCGGCCTCGGGCGACGCTCTGACCGCACCCATGCAGGGCACGATCGTGAAGGTGTCGGCCGCCGACGGTGACGTCGTGGCGGCCGGTCAGGCGATCGTCGTGCTCGAGGCGATGAAGATGGAGCAGCCGCTCAAGGCCCACAAGGCCGGGACGGTCACCAACCTGAAGGCCGAGGTCGGCGCCGTCGTCACCGCCGGTTCGGTCATCTGCGACATCAAGGACTGACTTGGGCCGGCCCGACCCCACGAAATCTGGCGGGAAAGTGGGCGAGTCGGCAACATGGCTGGATGACGTCAACCATCAGGCGCCGGCTGATCGGTTGGATGGCGAGCGTCGCCCTGGTGACCCTGGTCACGGCACTGATCAAGCTCCTGCATCCCCACGGCCCGACCCGCGGTTTGGCCGTGGTCTACATCTTGGTCGTCCTGGCGGTTGCCGTCCGGTGGGGCCCGACGTACGCGTTCGTGGCGTCGGTGCTCAGCGCGGTGGCCTTCGACTATTTCTTCCTGAAACCGCTGGACCCGTCCGGGCTGCCGACGCTGGCCGATGCCGAGGCGCTGGTCGCCTTTCTCGCGACGGCGATCATGGCCAGCCTGCTCGCGACTTGGCTCCGTCAGCGAGCTGAGGAAGCGGCCCGACTCGCCCAGGAACAGGCGGCGTTGCGACGGATCGCGTCGCTCGTCGCGCGCGGGCTGCCGCCGAACGAGGTCTTCGCCGAGATCGCCGACGAGGTCGGCCGGTTACTGGGTGCCGAAATCGCCTTCCTGGCTCGCTTGGATCCGGACGGGTTGATCACGGTTCTCGCCCGGCGGGGCCCCGGCGGCACCGACGTGCCCGTGGGCAGCCGGTGGCCGCTCGCCGAGCCGCCGGCGCTGACGTCAGCAACGCGGACCGATTCGCCGGCGAACGCGGTGGACGACGGCGCCACCTCGGGCTCCTGGGGCGAGATGGCGCGCACGCTCGGTATCCGATCCAGCGTTCTCGGCGCCGTTGTCATCGAGGGACGACCGTGGGGCTACCTGCTCGTGGCCACGCGCCGCACGGCCCTGTCCGGTGACGCCGCGCGGCACATGGGTGACTTCAGCGAACTCCTCGCGACCGCGATCCGGAACGCGGAGAACCAGGCCGAGCTGAGGGCCTCACGCGCGCGGATCGTTGCCGCGGCGGACGGAACGCGCCGACGGATCGAGCGCGACCTGCACGACGGAGCGCAGCAAATGCTGGTCACCCTCGCGCTCACCGTGCGCGCCGTGCAGACCGCCCTGCCGGCCGAACGCGACGACCTGCGAGCCGAGCTGTCGCAGGTCGCGGACGGCCTCGTCAGCGTCCTGGAGGAGCTGCGTGAACTGTCGCACGGGCTCCATCCGGCCATCCTGGCCGAAGGCGGTCTGCGGGCGGCGCTCAACGCACTGGCCCGCCGATCCTCGATCACCGTCGAGCTCGACCTGCGTGTCCAGCGACGCCTGCCGCCGCAGGTTGAGGTGACCGCCTACTACGTGGTCTCCGAGCTGCTGACGAACGCGGCCAAGCACGCGCGGGCGTCCAGGATCCAGGTCAGCATGGAGGCGCCGGACAACGTGCTCCTGCTGTCGGTCAGCGACGACGGGATCGGCGGCGCCGACCCGGCCCGCGGCTCCGGGCTCGTCGGGCTGCGCGACCGCGTCGAGGCCGTCGGCGGGACCTTCACCGTGCGCAGCGCCGTCCGGGCCGGCACCTTCGTCGACGTAGAGATACCGATCGTCTCGCTCAACGGCGACTCGGCCTAGCCACCGGCGCCGCCGCGCCGCGGCCGACCAGGTTTGCAGCCCGTGTGGTTGCGACCGGGCCGGGAAGGGGATCACACAGCTATCCGTCTCGTCGGCGATGGAGGAGCCATGACCGAGGCCGAGCAGCCGCCGATCGTCCTGTCGAAAAAGAGTTATCTGGCTCTTCGGTTCTAAGCATGGTTCGGGCGTTGTCGGTAGGGGCGTGATCCGTCGGCGACGAGCAGGATGCGAAGTCGGTAGTTGTCGAAGTTGCGGAACCCGTGGGCGAGGCGTCGGGTCTTCTCGATGAGCAGGTTGAT
>DATAQD010000150.1:0-7486 GCA_036264855.1 Jatrophihabitans sp.
CTCAACGTCCAGTGAGCCCTTGCGATCTTGTGCGGTATCCGGCGCCCGGGGCGCAGCCGGCCGCACAAGATCCAGCGAGTCCTGCCTCAACCTCCAGCGAGTCCTGCGATCTTGTGCGCTATCCGGCGCCCGGGCGCAGCCGGCCGCACAAGATCCGGCGAGCCCTTGCGATCTTGTGCGCTATCCCGCGTCCGGGCGCAGCCGGCCGCACAAGATCCGGCGAGCCCTAGCGATCTTGTGCGCTATCCGGCGCCCGGGCGTAGCCGGCCGCACAAGATCCAACCGGCCGCACAAGATCCAGCTGGCCGCACAAGATCCAGCCGACCGCGCAAGATCAAGCCAGCCACAAGGTCGAGCCAGAGCGCTGGCATCGCGCAGATGATCGCTTCCGGGCTCACCCTTGTTGACTGCCTGCCAATAAAGTGGAGATGATGGACGCGGCCCGTACCGAAGGGACGCGATGCAGCACGAGCAGAGCCGAGCCGACTCGGCCGGATGTCGCTGGTCGAGTGGGTCGCGCGCCGTCGTCGACCGCAGCGCCGGGCTCGCCTTGGGGCGACCGGCGGCGCGTACCTGCGCCCACAACCCGGACGAGCTCGAGGGCATGGGTTCCTTGCGCCAGTGCCGTCCCCCGGAGTCCGCGGGTGTCGTCAACCGCGACCGGCCCGACTTCGGGCCCGGGCGTCCATGACGGCCGCCGAGCCGCGGTGGCGGCGCCTGGAGCCCGACGCGAGGCGTGAGCAGATCCTCGCCTGCGCGGTGCGGCTGTTCGGCGAGCGTCCTTATTCGGCGGTGTCGACCACCGACATCGCCGTCGAGGCTGGCGTGGCCCGGGGCTTGCTCAACCACTACTTCGGCACGAAGCGTGACCTCTACCTGGAGGTCGTGCGTCAGATGGTCCTGCTGCCGGAATTCGACTCTGCCGTTGCCGCCACAGGCCCGCTGCGTGCACGGGTGGAAGCGAGCGTGGACTGGTTCCTCGGCACGGTGTCTGCGCACGGCAAGACCTTTGTCGCGGTCACCGGGGCCGAAGGGGTCGGCACCGATCCGGAGATCGAGCAGATCCTGGCGGCGGCCGACGACTTCGCCGCCCGCAAGGTGCTCGAGACCGTGGGTCCGCCCGCTGACCCGCACGACCCGGGGCACCGCGCGGTCGTGCGCGCCTACGGCGGTCTGGTCAAGGCCGCCGTGCGCGAGTGGGCCCGCGATGAGACGCTCACCCGAGACCAGGTCCACCTGCTGCTGAGCCGGGCCCTGATCACGATCGTGCGCGATGTCCTGCCCGGCGTCGCCGCCAAGGGGGACACATGACGACCACCGAGCACCCCACGTACTGCCGGATCTGCGAGCCGACCTGCGGCATGGTGGCGACCGTCGAGGACGGCCGGCTGGTCACGCTACGTCCCGACGTCGAGCATCCGATCACCAAGGGCTTTTCCTGCCCGAAGGGGATCGAGTTCATCGACGTCCAGAACGACCCGGATCGGCTGCTGTACCCGATGCGGCGCACGCCGTCCGGGGACTTCGAACGGATCTCCTGGTCGACCGCGCTCGCCGAGATCGGGCAGCGGCTGCGAGCGATCCGGGCGACCCACGGCGGCAGCGCGATCGGCTGGTACGCCGGCAATCCGTCGGCGTTCAGCCATTCGCATGCGCTGTGGTCGGCCGGGTTCGTCCGCGGCCTCGGTTCGCCGCACATGTACACACCGAACACCCAGGACACGTCGAGCCGGTTCGTCGCGGCGGCCCTCATCTACGGCAGCGCGACGATCTTCCCGTTGCCCGACCTTGCCCGCACCGACTTCCTGCTCATGCTCGGGGCCAACCCGCTGGTCTCGCGGGGTTCGATCGTCGCCGCCGGGAACATGCGCGAGAAGCTGAGGGGCATCGTGGCCCGCGGCGGGCGCGTGGTCGTGGTCGACCCGCGCCGCACGGAGACGGCCAAGGCGTTCGAGCACGTCGCGGTGCGTCCGGATTCCGACGCGTGGTTGCTGCTCGCCCTGCTGCACGTGATGTTCGCCGAGAAGCTCGTCGACGAAGCCGCCCTCGCCGCCCAGGCCAGTGGCGCGGACGTGTTGCGGACGGTGGCGGCCGGCTGCTCGCCCGAGGACGCCGCCATTCGATGCGGCGTCCCGGCCAGCGAGATCCGGACGCTGGCGCGCGCCTTCGCGCGCGCTCCCGCGGCCGCCGCCTACGGGCGCACCGGCGCCTGCCTCGGCCGGCATGCCACGCTCGTCAACGTCCTGCTCGACGCCCTGAACGTGGTCACCGGGAACCTGGACCGCCCCGGCGGGGCGGTGTTCGCCCGTCCTCCGATCGACTTCACGGCGCTGGCGCTGCGGCTCGGCGTGGCTACCTACGACACGTACCGTTCGCGGGTCGGGGACCTGCCTGAGGTACTCGGACAGCTGCCGGCGCCGCTCATGGCCCCCGAGATCCAGACGCCGGGCCCGGGCCAGCTGCGGGCGCTGATCGTGTCGGCCGGCAACCCGGTGCTGTCCGTGCCCGGCTCGCGGCAGCTCGAGCGCGCGCTGGACAAGCTGGACCTGCAGGTCGGCATCGACCTGTACCTCAACGAGACGCACCGCCACGCCGACTACGTCCTGCCTGCCGCCACGTTCTACGAGCGCGACGACGTACCGATCCCGTTGCTGGAGATCCAGCTGACGCCGTTCGTGCAGTGGACCGATGCGGTGGCGACACCGCGGGGTGAAGCGCGCCCGGACTGGCAGATCGTCGACGACCTCGCCCGCGAGCTCGGCTTCGCGCCGATGGCCGGGGTGCTGGCCAAGCGGCTGGGCCCGGCTCGTGCCGCGCGCGCAACGCAACGGATCATTCGCCCGGTGGCCCGGCGCGTCACCCCGAGCCGGCTCGTCGATCTGCTGCTCAGATCCGGTCGCGACGGGGACCGGTTCGGCCTGCGCCGCGGTGGGTTGAGTCTGGCCAAGCTGCGGGCGAATCCCCGCGGGGTCGTGCTGGCGGCGCAGATCGAGACCGGGGTGTTGGGCAAGCGCGTCCAGCATCGCGACCGGCGGGTTCACCTGGGTGGTCCGCAGATCGCGGCCGAGCTGCGGCGGCTGCTCGTCGAACCGGCTCCGGCCGAGTTCCCTCTGCTCATGATCGGCCGCCGCGAGGTGCGCTCGCACAACTCGTGGATGCACAACACCCCGCGCTTGCGCGACGGGACGCGCCGGCACCGGGCGCTGGTCAACCCGGCCGACGCCCGGGCGGCCGGCGTCGCCGAGGGTGAGCGGGTCCGGATCGTCTCGGCGCACGGGAGCATCGAACTGCCGGCCGAGCTCACCGATGACGTCGGGCCGGGAACCGTCGCCGTCCCGCACGGGTGGGGGCATCGCGACGGGGGCTGGACGGTGGCGAACGCCGCCGGGGGAGCCAACGTCAACGAGCTGACCTCCGCCGACCCGCACGACCTGGAACGGGTCTCCGGGATGGCGCACCTGAACGGCGTCGCCGTCCGGCTCGAGGCCATGCCGGCGGCGGCCCGGGCCGAGGTCGCGGGGTCGGCAGCAGGCGTCTGATGACAAGTCCGAGCGACCTCCGCCGCCCGGCCCCGAGTCGCTGGTTTGGCAGCGGATGGCTGACGATCGGATGATCCTGCTGGGCGGCGCAACGCTCGTGCTGCAGGTGGCCCACCCTGCGGTCGGAGCCGGCGTCGCGCAGCACTCGAACTTCAAGGCCGAGCCGTGGCGCCGGCTGTACGGGACGCTGGTCTCGCTGACCACGATCGTGTATGGCTCGCCCGCCCAGGCCCGGCGCGAGGTCGAGCGGTTGCGCGACCTGCATCGCTCGATCAAGGGGGTTGACGAGGCCGGGCGCAGCTACGCGGCGCTGCGCCCCGCGCCGTGGGCCTGGGTGCACGGCACACTGGCCTGGCATGTGATCCGGGCCAATGACCTGTTCGGTACCCCGTTCACGTCCGAGGAGAAACAGCAGTACTGGACCGAGTGGCTCGACGTCGGCCGGCTGCTCGGTGTGCGCGACGGGGACCTGCCGGCCACCTGGTCCGAGTTCCAGACGGCTGTCGGGAACGCGGCCCGGACCGAGCTCGGCGACAACGTGTCGGTGCGCGACGTCGTCGCGGCCATTTCGGACGTACCACCGCCGCGCTGGCTGCGGCCGATCGGACCGGTGTGGACGGTCGTGGCGAAGCCGGCCGGTCGGGTGGCCAGGTTGGTGACGATCGGCGCGCTCCCGCCCGAGCTGGCCGACACACTCGAACTGCGCCTCACTGACGCGCAGGCGCGGTCGCTGCACCGGATCACCCGGCTGATCGCATTCCTGCGCCGGCTCGTTCCGCCGCCACTGCGACCCGGCCCGGCCGCGCTGCTCATCCAGTGGCAGTCGCGTCGGCGCTGGCACCAGGGGTGAGCGGTGGGCCGGCCCTCGCCCGCGATCCCCGTCCGGTTCCGACATTGATTATCTGACATCGTATAGCCGGACGAGCCCCCAGCCCGTCCGGTATCGCCCGAAGGAGCCGCATGACCGACTCAGCTCTGCGACCGCAGCGGCGGGGCCGCAAGATCGCGATGACCCCCGACGAACTCAGCACGTTTCTGGCCGAGGAGCGCATCTGCCGGGTGGCGACGGTCGGGGTCGACGGGCCGCATGCCACGCCGCTGTGGTTCGGCTGGGACGGCACATCGCTGTGGCTGTACTCGATTGTGAAGAGCCAGCGGTGGACCGACCTCACCCGCGACCCGCGGATCGGGGTCACGATCGACTCGGGCGTGGACTACCTCGAGCTGCGCGGGGTCGAGATCACGGGCACGGTCGAGATCGTCGGCAGCGTGCCGCGCACCGGCGAGCCCGACGCCGCGCTGGCTGCAATCGAGAAGCACTTCGCCAACAAGTACATGGGGGGTGCGGACGAGATGTTCCACGACGGCCGGCACGGGTGGCTTCGCGTCACGCCGAACAAGATCGCGTCGTGGGACTTCCGCAAGCTGGCCGAGCTCTGACTCACCTGCTCTGATCAACCCTCCGCCGCTGAGCGGCGCGCGGGAACGTCAGCCCCAGCAGAGGCAGAAAGGATGGCCGGCGGGATCGGCGTAGACCTGGAACCCCGCACTCGACTCGATGTCGCCGGCGGGCTGGAGCAGCCTCGCCCCCAGGGCCATGGCCTCGTCATGGGCGGCCTTGACGTCGTCGACGAACAAATCCAGATGAAGCTGCTGGGGCGTCCCCTCGGGCCACTGCGGCGCCACGTGGTTGGGCGCGAGCTGAATGCCCAGCCGCGGTTGGCCGTCGACGTAGACACTGTGCCAGTCGTCACCGGCGTCGACCGTGCCACCCAGCAATCCACCCCAGAAGCTGCTCTCGGCGCCCAGGTCGGCAGCGTCGAAGACGACGACCTGTCGGGCAATCTTCATCCGGCGATCCTTCCACCGACCTCGCCCCGACTTCCCGCACCGCCGGCCCTGGTCGTGTCCAGCCCGGGCCGCCCAATGACCCAACCAACCAACAAGCTTCAGCCGAACTGCACGCCCTGAGCGAGTGGCAATTCCGCTGAGTAGTTCACCGTGTTCGTGGCGCGGCGCATGTAGGCCTTCCACGCGTCGGACCCGGACTCACGGCCGCCGCCAGTCTCCTTCTCGCCGCCGAACGCGCCGCCGATCTCGGCCCCGGACGGTCCGATGTTGACGTTGGCGATACCGCAGTCCGACCCGTTCGGCGCGAGGAACCGCTCGGCCTCGCGCAGGTCGAGGGTGAAGATCGAGGACGACAGCCCCTGCGGCACGTCGTTGTGCATCGCCACGGCCTCGTCCAAGTCGTCGTAGGCCATCACGTAGAGGATCGGCGCGAACGTCTCGGCCTGCACGATCTCCGACTGGGTCGGCATCCGGACCAGCGCCGGCTGCACGTAGTACGCGTCCGGAGCCTCGTCAGCCAGTACCCGGGATCCGCCGGCGAGCACGGTGCCGCCGTTGGCGACGGCCTTCTCGAGCGCCGACTCGTAGCCGGCGTGCGACGCCGCGTCGACGAGCGGGCCGACGAGCGTGCCCTCGCCGAGCGGCGAGCCGATCGGCAGCGACGAGAAGGCGGCCGCAATCCGGGAGCACAGCTCGTCGATGACCGAGGAGTGCGCAATGACCCGGCGCAGCGACGTGCACCGCTGACCGGCGGTACCCGCGGCCGAGAACACGATCCCGCGAACGGTGAGATCGAGGTCGGCGGACGGTGTCACGATCGCGGCGTTGTTGCCGCCGAGTTCCAGCAGCAGACGGCCGAAGCGGCCGGCTACGCGCGGCGCGACAGCGCGACCCATGCGCGTCGAGCCGGTCGCGCTGAGCAGCGCCACACGCGAGTCGTCGACGAGCGCCTCGCCGATCGATGCCCCGCCGAGAACGACGGACGAGATTGCCGCGGGCGCGCCGACCCGACGCGCGGCCTCGGCCACCAGCGCCTGACAGGCCAGCGCGGTCAGAAGGGTCTTCTCCGAGGGCTTCCACACCACCGGGTCGCCGCACACGAAGGCGAGCGCGGCGTTCCAGGACCACACGGCCACCGGGAAGTTGAACGCACTGATGACGCCCACGACACCGAGTGGGTGCCACTGCTCCATCATTCGGTGGCCGGGCCGCTCGGACGCGATCGTCAGTCCGAACAGCTGGCGAGACAGCCCGACCGCGAGGTCGCAGATGTCGATCATCTCCTGGACCTCGCCCAGGCCCTCGGACCGGATCTTGCCGGCCTCGATGGAGACGAGCGCGCCCAGATCGTCCTTGTGCTCGCGCAACAACTCGCCGAGTTCGCGCACCAGGTGGCCACGCACCGGGGCGGGCACCGTGCGCCACTCGCGGAACGCGTCCTGGGCGGCGGCAACGGTCGCGGCCACCTCGACGGGCGAGTGCGAGCGAAGCCGGGCCAGCTCGCCGCCGGTGATCGGCGTGCGGGCGACCAGGTCGCCGGCATGGGCGAGGTCGGTCACGCCCAGCCGGGCGAGGATCGCCGACGTCTCGGCGGCCAGGGCGTCGTGCGTGGGTACGGACATCGATACTCCTCGTGAATGCTTATGTCTCATCAGCTTATGCCGTAAGTTCTCCTTATGACCAGCCCGCTCGACGTCGGCCGCCTCAGGCTGCTGCGTGAGGTCGGGCTACGCGGGTCGATCGCGGGCGCGGCCCGCATGGTCGGCCTCACGCCATCGGCCGTCTCGCAGCAGCTGGCCATCCTCGAACGCGAGGCCGGCACCGCGCTCGTCGACCGCTCGCCGCGCGGCGTTGTCCTCACCGGGGCGGGCGAGACGCTCGCGGACCGTGCCGGCCAGGTGCTCGACCTGCTCGCCGCCGCCCGCGCCGATCTGGACCGGCTGGCCGGCTCGGTGACCGGACCCGTCCGGATCGCATCGGTGGCGAGCGCCGCCGCGTCGGTCGTGTCGAACGCGGTGACCGCCCTGCGCGAGTCGGCACCGGGTATCGAGGTGTCCGTCGTCGCCGCCGAACCCGAACGCGGAATCGGCCTGCTG
>DATAQD010000156.1:0-8601 GCA_036264855.1 Jatrophihabitans sp.
ATCGTGGTCATCAGCCCGCGTTCGATGCCCCACTCGTCGTTGAGCACCTTCGCCAGCGGACCGAGGCAGTTCGTGGTGCACGAGGCGTTGGAAATGATGGTGTGCTTGTCGGCGTCGTAGGCCCCGTCGTTCACGCCCATCACGATCGTGACGTCCTCGTTCGAGGCCGGCGCGGAGATGATGACCTTCTTCGCTCCCCCGTCGACGTGCACCCTGGCCTTCGTGGCGTCGGTGAAGATGCCGGTGGACTCGAGCACGACGTCGGCGCCGAGGTCGCCCCACGGCAGCTGGGCGGGGTCGCGGTGCGCGAACGCCTTGAAGGCCTTGCCGTCGACCGTGATGGCGTCCTCGGTGGAGGACACCTCGCCCGGGAACCGGCCGAGGATCGAGTCGTACTTCAGCAGATGAGCGAGCGTGGCGTTGTCGGTCAGGTCGTTGACGCCAACGATTTCGACGTCCGCCCCCGAGGCCGCCACGGCCCGGTAGAAGTTGCGGCCGATTCGACCGAATCCGTTGATGCCTACGCGTACGGTCACTGCTATCGCTCCTAGCCAGCTGGATGTCTCGTCGGCGGCCGCGCAGCGCGCTCCCGCAGCCAAGACCCTATCGGGTGGGCACCGGCCGCATTTCGACCCAACGACCTACCCGCCGGTACGCCACGTCAACTTGGTGGCGGGGTCGGCCGCGGGCCCGGACGGGGTCGCCGTCGCGGCTCGGCGTCGGGGCCGGCCGGTGCGGGATCGGCCGGTGCGGGCGCCGGCGGCGCGGGTTTCGGCGGCGCCGAAGGCTCAGCCTCCTGGCCCGCCGACCACCCGTCGCTGAATCCGGTGACGGTCTCCTTGAGCCGCGAACGGGCGGACTTGAACAGCCCGGTCGCCACCTCGGTCGCCTTGGCGGCCTTGGGGCTGGCGGCCAACCGGGCCGCGATCACGTCGCGCGGCGTCGGCGTCGGCTTCTCCGACTTGCTGTCGCCGGGCGTGGTGTCGCGCGGTTTCGGCGTCTCGCTGGACAGAACGGCTCCCGATGATGACGGTGACGAGCTCGGTGAGACCACGATAGGCCGCGGCCGGCGGGCGAGTCACGGTCTGACCGGAACGAACCGGCTCAGGGCGCGAGCATCTCCGGGGTCACGGCCGACTCGGTGTCGGGGACGCCGATGTCCAGCGCGCGCTTGTCCGCCATCGCCAGCAGCCGGCGAATCCGTCCGGCCACCGCGTCCTTGGTCATCACCGGATCGGACAGGGCGCCGAGCTCTTCCAACGAGGCCTGCTTGTGCTCGAGCCGCAACCGGCCGGCCTGCAGCAGGTGCTCGGGAGCGTCGCCGTCGAGGATCTCGAGAGCGCGCTGCACCCGGGCGCCCGCGGCCACGGCCGCGCGGGCCGAGCGGCGGAGGTTGGCGTCGTCGAAGTTGGCGAGGCGGTTCGCGGTCGCGCGGACCTCGCGGCGCATCCGCCGCTCCTCCCACGCGATCACCGACTCGTGCGCGCCGATGCGCGTGAGCAGCGCGGCGATGGCGTCACCGTCGCGGACGATGACGCGATCGCCACCGCGCACCTCGCGGGCCTTGGCCGAGACGCCCAGCCGTCGGCCGACTCCGACGAGAGCCAGCGCGGCTTCGGCGGACGGGCAGGTGATCTCGAGCGAGCAGGCCCGGCCCGGCTCGGTCAACGAGCCGTGCGCGAGGAAGGCGCCGCGCCACGCCGCTTCGGCGTCGCCCATCCCGCCGGCGACCACGTGGTGCGGCAATCCCTTCACCGGACGTCCCCGCAGATCGACCAGGCCAGCCTGGCGGGCCAGCCGCTCGCCGTCCTTGGCGACCCGCACGAGGTAACGGCTGCCGCGGCGCAAGCCGCCGCCGGCGACGATCTGGACCTCGGACCCGTGCCCGAAGATGTCGGCGATCTCCTTGCGCAGCCGCCGCGCCACCGACCCGGTGTCGAGTTCGGCCTCGATGACGATGTGCCCCCCGACGAGGTGCAGCGCACCGGCGAACCGCAGCATCGTCGCCAGTTCGGCCTTCCGCGCTGACATCCGGGTGACCGGCACTCGACTGAGCTCATCTTTGACGGCTGCCGTCATCGCCATGTGGTGGTCCCTCCGCTCGACTCGTCGTCGAGCACCTCACGGATGGCCAGCGCCAGCCGCGCGGCATCGTGTCGTTCCGCGCTGTCATCTGCAGCGAGGCTAGACATTACGAGACGCGAGCCGATCTTGCTCACATAGCTTCCAAGCTCATCGTGGTTGAGCACTGAATCACTGTCGGCGAGGACGGCGTCGATGGGCAGGCCGCCGAATGACTCCGCGTGTTCCTGCAACAACTGCAAAAGTTGGTGCGGCTCGTAGTCGTCGGTCTCGCCGGCCTGCGGAACGAGGTTCAGCACGACGACGAGGCGCGCGGCCGTGCCGGCAAGCGCCGTCCCCAGCTCGCGCAGCAGCAGGTGCGGGATGACGCTGGTGAACCACGAGCCCGGCCCGAGCAGCACGACGTCGGCCTCGCGCACCGCGTCGACGGCCGCGGCGCACGCGGGCGCGCCGGGCGGCAACAGCCGCACCGAACGGACCCGGCCCGGCGTCGCGGCGATCGAGGACTGCCCGCGGATTCGCCGGACGCGATCGGGGTGGTCGGGGTCGAACCGGTCGGCGACGGCGATCAGGTCGAGCGGCACCGGACTCATCGGCAGCACCCGGCCGACCACACCGACCAGATCGGCGAGCCGGGCCAGCGCCGTGATCGGGTCGGGCTCCCGTTCGAGCAGCGCGGTGAGGATCAGGTTGCCGACCGGGTGACCCGCCAGCAACCCGTTGCCCCCGATCCGGTGCTGGAGCAGGTCGGCCCAGTCCGCGGCCGGGCCAGGTTCGGCGTGGGACAGGGCGACAATGGCCATGCGCAGATCGCCGGGCGGCAGCACGTTGAGCTCGCGGCGGATCCGCCCGGACGAGCCCCCGTCGTCGGCGACGGTGACCACGGCGGTGACGTCGTCGGTGATCAGGCGCAAGGCCGAAAGGGCCGCGTGCAGGCCGTGCCCGCCGCCGAGCGCTACCGCCCGAACCGGCCGATCGTCACTCACGGCCGAGATCCCGGTGCACGACGGTGGTCTGGACGCCCATGGCGGTCAACCGGTCGGCGAGCTGCTGCGACATCACGACCGAGCGGTGCTTCCCGCCCGTGCAGCCGACGGCGAGCGTCAGGTACCGCTTGCTCTCCCGCGTGTACCCGGCGCCGATGATCTTCAGGATGTCGGTGTAGCTGTCGAGGAACTCCTCCGCGCCCTCTTGGGTCAGCACGTAGTCGCGGACTTCGACGTCGCGGCCGGTGAGGTCGCGCAGTTCGGGAATCCAGAAGGGGTTGGGCAGGAAGCGCACGTCCACGACGAGATCGGCGTCGACGGGCAGGCCGTACTTGTACCCGAACGACAGGACGGTGGCCCGCAGCCGCGGCGGACCGTCCGCGCCGTCGCCGGTGAACGCCGATTCGATCGCCCGGCGCAGCTCGTGCACGGAACGGTCACTGGTGTCGAGCACGAGGTCGGCTTCGTCGCGCAGCGGCGCCAACAGCGCGCGCTCGGCGGCAATGCCGTCGGACAATCGGCCACCGCCCTGCATCGGATGCTCGCGGCGCACGTTCTCGAAGCGCCGGACGAGGATCTCGTCCCGAGCCTCCAGGAACAGCACGCGCGGACGCATGCGGCGCTCGGACAGATCCTGGATGACCTCGCGCAGGTCCTTCGAGAACGCCCGGCTGCGGACGTCCATGACGACCGCCAGCCGGGTGATCGCACCCTGACTGCGGCTGCCCAGATCGACGAGCGTTCCGATCAGTTCCGGGGGGAGGTTGTCGACGACGAAGAACCCGAGGTCCTCGAAGCACTTCGCCGCCGCGCTGCGTCCCGCACCCGACAGCCCGGTGATGATGACGGTTTCCAATGCTCCGACCGTCGCCGGGTCGCGCGTGCGCTCGGCGTGCTGTGCATCGGTCATGCCTCATCTTGTCGTACGACGTCGTCGAGCACCTCTCCAGTGGTGACGTTCACCGCCGGAGCCGGGGCCGCGGCCTCGGCGAGCGCGGCGACGATCGTCTCGGCGGTCCGCCGGCCGATGCCGGGCACCTCGACGAGCTCGTCGACACTGGCGGCGCGCAGCCGCTTCAGCGACCCGAACTGACGCAGCAGCGCCTTGCGGCGCGTCTCGCCCAATCCGGGGATGCCGTCGAGCGCGGACACCGTCATGGCCTTCGAGCGCTTCTGGCGGTGGTAGGTGATCGCGAATCGGTGCGCCTCGTCGCGGACCCGTTGCAGCAGGTACAGCCCCTCTGACGTCCGCGGCAGGATCGTCGGGTACTTCTCCCCCGGCAGCCACACCTCTTCCAGTCGCTTCGCGAGCCCGACGAGGGCGACGTCGTCGATGCCGAGGTCGGCGAGGACCGCGTTCGCAGCGGCCACCTGCGGGGCGCCGCCGTCGACGACGAGCAGGTTGGGCGGGTACGAGAACTTGCGCGGGCGCCCGGTGGTCGGGTCGATGCCGGGACGGAGGTGCTCGGCGTGCTCGGCCGCGGGATCGCTGTCGGCGTCGGCACCGGCCGCGACCTGCTCGTCGAGGTAGCGGGCGAAGCGTCGGCGCACGACCTCGGCGATCCAGTCGGTGTCGCCGGTGCCCTCGCGCATCGCGAACCGGCGGTACTCGCTCTTGCGGGCCAGCCCGTCCTCGAAGACGACCATGCTGGCGACGACGTTCGTGCCCTGGACGTGGCTGATGTCGAAGCATTCGATGCGCAGGGGTGAGGTCGGCAGGTTCAGCGCATCTTGCAACTCGCCGAGCGCGCGCGAGCGAGCGGTGAGGTCCGAGGCGCGCTTGAGCTTGTGCTGGTTCAGCGATTGGGCGGCGTTGCGGGCCACGGTCTCGGCGAGCGCCCGCTTGTCGCCGCGCTGCGGCACCCGCAACTGCACCCGCGACCCGCGCCGGTCGGTGAGCCACTCGGTGAGCGCGGCGGTGTCGTCGGGCAGTACCGGCACGAGTACCTCGCGCGGGATGCCGGACGAATCCTCGCTCTCGTCGCCGTAGAACTGAGTGACGAACTGCTCGACGAGATCCCCGGTGGACATCTCCTCGAGCCGGTCGACCACCCAACCGCGCTGGCCGCGCACGCGTCCGCCGCGCACGTGGAAGACCTGTACGGCCGCTTCGAGTTCGTCCTCGGCGAAGGCCACGACGTCGGCGTCGGTGCCATCGCCGAGCACGACGGCCTGTTTCTCCATCGCCCGGCGCAGGGCTTCGAGGTCGTCACGCAACCGAGCGGCCCGTTCGAACTCGAGGTCCGCGCTCGCCTCGGCCATCCGCCGCTCGAGGCGTCGCATCAGGTGATCGGTCTTGCCGGCCATGAAGTCACAGAAGTCGTCGACGATCTGGCGGTGTTCGTCGGCGCTCACCCGGCCGACGCACGGTGCGCTGCACTTGCCGATGTAACCCTTCAGGCACGGCCGACCGACCTGGCCGGCCCGCTTGAACACGCCGGCCGAGCAGGTTCGGGCCGGAAACACCCGCAACAGCAGATCGAGGGTCTCGCGGATGGCCCAGGCGTGGGAGTAGGGGCCGAAGTAGCGCACGCCCTTGCGCTTGGCGCCGCGCATCACCTGCAGCCGCGGGTACTCCTCGTACAGGGTCACGGCCAACGACGGATAGGACTTGTCGTCGCGATAGCGGACGTTGAAGCGCGGGTCGAACTCCTTGATCCAGGTGTACTCGAGCTGCAGCGCCTCGACCTCGGTGCGCACGACCGTCCACTCGACGCTCGCCGCGCTGGTGACCATCTGCCGGGTCCGGGCGTGCAGGGCGGAGAGGTCGGCGAAGTAGGAATTCAGCCGCTGGCGAAGGCTTTTCGCCTTGCCGACGTAGATGACCCGGCCTCGCTCGTCCCGGAATCGGTAGACGCCGGGTTCGAGGGGAATCGTCCCGGGTGCGGGGCGATAGGTGGACGGGTCGGGCACGATCTCAGGCTAGTCATCACTACAGACAGTCACATTCCCTCACGTTTCCTTTATGCTTCGGATCGACGCCGCCGCCCGGGGGGGCTTTGCCGAAGGCCGTCCAACGATGTCGAGCAAGACGGGATCTGCCCAGCACGCCGCGCCGACGGCGAGCCTCAGCGCGCGCGGCGCCGACTTCGATCTTCACGACCGGCGGCCGATCAGCCGATCGTCACTCGACGGACTGCGCGAACGGATTGCGGGTGACGTGGTCCTGCCCGACGACCCGGCCTACGCCGCGACCCATCGCATCTGGAACCAGGACCGGCAGCGCCGGCCCGCGATCATCGTCCGGTGCGCCGTCGCCGAGGACGCCGCTTCGGGGGTGCGGTTCGCCCGCGAGCATGGGCTGCCGCTGGCCGTTCGCGGCGGCGGTTACGGACCGTCTGGGTCCAGCACGTGTGACGGCGGAATCGTGCTGGACCTGCGCTCGATGCGACGCGTCCGGGTCGACCCGCTCGGCCGCACTGCCAGCGTGCAGGCCGGGGCGACCTGGGGCCTGGTGGATGCGGCGACGCAGCGGTTCGGGTACGCGGTCCCCGGGACACCGCTGTCGCACATCGGGGTAGCCGGCTCGACCGTCGGGGGCGGTTTCGGGCACCTGCGCCGGGCCTACGGCCTGGCCTGCGACAACCTCACCAGCGCCGACCTCGTCACCGCGGACGGGATCCGCATCACCGCCTCGGGTGACGAGCACTCGGAGTTGCTCTGGGGGCTGCGCGGCGGCGGCGGGAACTTCGGCATCGTCACCACGCTCGGGTTCCGGCTCCGGCCGCTGCCCGAGCCGGTGCTGTCCGGCTCCGTGATCTACGCCGGCGAACGGGCCGGCGAGCTGCTGCGCTTCTACCGCGACTACACCGCCGGGTTGCGCCCCGACGTGACGACGAAGTTCAGCCTGTTCGGCGCCCCGCACTCGGCCCAGCTCACCCAGACGGTGGGGGTCATGCCCCCGATGCCAGTCGTGTCGATCACGGTCGCCTGCATCGGTCACCCGGTCGAGGCCGAGGCGCTGGTGCGTCCGCTGCGCCAGGCGGCTCCGGTTCTGGCCGACCGGGTGGCCCCGCAGCCCTACGTCCGGCTGCAGGCCCGCGGCGACGAGGTGTACCCACCTGGGGGCCACGCCGACGTGGCGTCCGACTACGTCGATGGGCTGGACGACGAGCTCATCGCCGCGCTGTGCGAGCGACATTCGGCCATGCCGGCGGGGTCGGCCGAGCTGCAGCTGCACCACATGGGCGGCGCCGTTGGCCGGGTCGCCCGCATGTCGACCGCAGTGCCCAACCGGGGCGCGCAATTCCTGCTCTCGGCGATCGCACGATGGACGGAGCCGGCCGACGGCCGTCCGCTGCGCCAGTGGCTGCGCGATACCGGTGAGCGGGTGCGCCCCTACCGGGTGGGCGGGCCCCACGTGGGGTTGAACTCGGCGCCGGTGTCCAGCGTGGAGGCGTACGGCGCGGAGCGCTACCTGCGGCTCGCGGCGCTCAAGCGGACCTTCGACCCGGACAACGTGTTCGCCGGCAACCAGAACGTGCTGCCGCTCGCCTGAGCGGGGCGCAGGGTGGGGCGACCGGCTCACCGACCGCACAGCGGGCTCGAGTAGCGGCAGGCGACGGGTTGCGGGGTCTCGACGGGCGCGCCGGCGTCGATCGACCAGGCGAGCCGGATGAACTGCGCGTGCGTCCAGGCGAGCGGCGTGGCCGAGAAGGTCGGCTCACCCGGACGGAACTGCGGTGCAGTGCCCGCGGGCGGCTGGTGATCCCAGACCTGCTCGGGCAACAGCCAGCTCGCGTTGTCGGCCGAGCGGGCCATCGTGTCGAGGTCGTTCTGAGCCGGCGATCCGGCCGCGAGCTGGTATTCCCCGCGCTCACCGGTCAGCAGCGGCCAACCGCGGCCATGGGTGATGCCCGACCCGGTCGGGGTCGGCTCCCACTGCGAGCCGTCCGACTTCTCCCCGTAGCCGTCGTAGCTCGCCCGGTGCCAGAACGGCCCGTTGGCCGTCGTGTAGCCGAGATACCGGTCGACCAGAGCCAGCGTGTTGAGCACCCGGGGGTCGTCCGGGCTGAGCACGCCGAGCCGGACCAGCTCGAGGAAGCTCGGGTCCAGGACCTGGCGCTGATCGATCAGCGGCCCGCCGTCCGAGAGCTGGATCGGCGTCGCGGCATTCGCGTCGCCGTCGCTGATGCGCAGGAAGTACGGCTGGGCGCTGAGGGGCCCGTTCGTGGTGACCGTCCAGGGTCCCAACTCGCTGCGCCACGAATCGGCGACCTGCAAGTAGTGGTGCGCGCGGGCGTCGTCGCCGTTCTGGCGGGCGATCTCGGCGCCCAGCACCAGCCCGGAGATCTCGGCCGCGATCGTCGCCGGCGAGTAGCCGGACGCGTTCTCCCACCGCTCGCCCGGGGTGCTCGGGCCGTTCGCCAGAACGAAGTCCTCAGCTCGCCGGACGTGATCCCAGTCGGCCGGTCCGGTCCGGCCCAGTTGCCAGGCCAGCACCGTCGGGAACGACACCTCGTCCATCTGCAGACCGCCGAAGACGGGCTCGCCCGACAGCCGGCTGTTCTGCGGGTAGGACCCGTCGGGCCGC
>DATAQD010000157.1:0-3908 GCA_036264855.1 Jatrophihabitans sp.
CACCTGGTCCCAGTCGCCGCCGGAGAGGTTGTAGACGCGCCCTTCGGTGGTGCGCCGCGACGGTGCGTACGCACCGGTGGGCGCGTCGGTGCGGGCGTCGGTGCCGTCGTCGAGGCCCGTTCCGGTGTCGCTCATCGGTACTCCCTCCGCTCGTCCGGCGGCGGGATCGTGGCGCCCTTGTACTGCACCGGGATGCCGCCCAGCGGGTAGTCCTTGCGCTGTGGGAAACCGTCCCAGTCGTCGGGCATGAGGATCCGGGTGAGCGCCGGATGGCCGTCGTAGACGATCCCGAACATGTCGTAGGTCTCGCGCTCCTGCCAGTCCGTCCCGGGGTACAGGCCGGTCAGGGACGGGAGGTGGGGATCCTCGACGCTCACCGACGTCTCGAGGCGCATCCGGCGGCGGTAGGTCATCGACGTCAGGTGGGCGACCGAGTGCAGCCGGTTGGTCGAGCCGAGGTAGTCGACCCCGGACACGCTGGAGCACAGCTCGAAGCGCAGCGACAGGTCGTTGCGCAAGGCGGTGGCCACGCCGATCAGGTGCTCGCGGGTGATGTGCAGCGTCAGCTCGTCGCGGTCGACGACCACCTTGGTGATCGCGGCGCCGGCGTCGGGGTAGGCCTCATACAGCGCGTCCACGATGTCGTCGAAGTAGCTGCCGTAGGGCCGCTCGGCCGTCGGCGCGGTCCACGGTTCGCGGACCAGGCCGCCGAAGCCGGTGGTGTCGCCGCTGCCGGCGACGCCGAACATGCCGCGCTGCTCGGTGCCGTAGGGCGAGTCCGTCATCCGGTCGACCGTCGACTCCGGCGGCGGCGTGGCGCGCTGGATGTCGGCCGCGCTCTGCTCCGGGGCCGAGTCGGCGGGTACGGGTCGCTCGATGGGGCCGCCCATCAGACGACCCCGCTCTTCGCGCGAGCGCTCATCGCTGGAATCGCTGCGCTCCTCGCTCGCTGGCGCTCGCTCATCAGCGGCCGTACTTGTACGACGACGGGACGAGCTCGACGACCTGGTCCTCTAGGCGCTTGGCCCGCTTCGGACCGAGCGGCTCGTTCATGATCTTGTGGTGCAGCTTGAGGATCGCGTCGATCAGCATCTCAGGACGCGGCGGGCAACCGGGCAGGTACATGTCGACGGGGACGACGTGGTCGACGCCCTGGACGATCGCGTAGTTGTTGAACATGCCGCCCGACGACGCGCAGACGCCCATGGCCAGCACCCACCTGGGCTCGGGCATCTGGTCGTAGATCTGGCGCAGGACCGGGGCCATCTTCTGGCTGACCCGGCCGGCGACGATCATCAGATCGGCCTGCCGGGGCGAGGCCCGGAAGACCTCCATGCCGAACCGGGCGGAGTCGAAGCGCGGCGCGCCGAACGTCATCATCTCGATCGCACAGCAGGCCAGGCCGAAGGTGGCCGGCCACAGCGAGGACTTGCGCGTCCAGTTGACGAGTTTCTCCACCGACGCCAGCAGGACGCCGTCCGGCAGTTTCTCTTCCAGACCCACGTCGCTAGTCCCAATCCAGGCCGCCGCGACGCCAGACGTAGGCGTACGCGACGAACACGGTGACGATGAACAGGATGATCTCGACGAGCCCGAACAGGCCGAGCGCCTTGTTCGCGACGGCGTAGGGGTACAAGAAGATGATCTCGATGTCGAAGACGATGAACAGCATCGCGGTCAGGAAGTACTTGATCGGGAAACGCTGCGGGCCGGTCGGCTGCGGCGCGGGCTCGATACCGCACTCGTAGAAGTCCAACTTGGCCTTGTTGTAGCGCTTGGGACCGACGAACGGGGCGATGACGACGGAGAACGTCGCGAACGCGAACGCGAGCGCGAACAGCAGCACGATCGGCAGGTACGGCGCGAGCATTTAGCGGTGTTCTCCCTTCTCGTCCGGGGTGCCTGGACGCGTTGCACAGGCTAGTCCTGCGGTCCGAATCGTCCGTGCCTTAGGTTGCCCTAAGTTACCCAGCGACATGGCTAGCGGACCGACGGGGTGAGGCGGGTCAGAACGTTGATCACCCGGTCCGAGACGTCACCGTCGTGCGGGTCGCTGAGGTTGGCCAGCAGCTTGAGGACGAACCGCATCAGCGCCGGGTGCGGCAGGCCGTGTCGGGTACAGGCCTGCATGACCTTCGGGTTGCCGATCAGCTTCACGAACGCGCCGCCGAGGCGGTAGTACGCCCCCCATTCGGCCCGCAGCCGCGCCGGGTAGGCCTCGAGGGCCCGCTCCCGGCTCGGCCCCTGCGGACGGGCCAGCGCCTGTACGGCGGCTTCGGCGGCGAACTTGCCGGACTCCATCGCGTACGGGATGCCCTCGCCGTTGAACGGGTTCACCGAACCGCCGGAGTCCCCGACGAGCATGAGCCCGCGCAGGTAGTGCGGGGTGCGGTTGAAGCCCATCGGCAGCGCGGCGCCCCGCGTCGGGCAGGTGGCGTTCTGCTCGCGCAGGCCCCACTCCTCGGGAGTGTTGTCCAGCCAGCGGCTGAGCAGCTCGCGGTAGTCGGTCTTCTGGAAGCCGGCGCTGGAGTTCAGCACGCCCAGGCCGGCGTTCACGGTGCCATCACCCATGCCGAAGATCCAGCCGTAGCCAGGCAGCTGTTCGGACTCGCCGGGCTTGCCGCTCCAGAGCTCGAGCCAGGACTCGAGGTAGTCGTCGTTCGTCTTCGGGCTCGCGTAGTAGCGGCGGACGGCGACGCCGAGCGGACGCTTGTCGTTGCGGTGGACATCCAGGCGCTGGGCGAGCTTGCCCGACACGCCCTCGCAGGTGAGTACCAGCGGAGCGCGGAAGCTGACCGGACGCTTGTCCGCGGTCTTGCCGGTGACGCCGACGACTCGGCCGGACGCGTCCAGGATCGGCTCGGTGATCGAGGTCTGCTCGTAGAGCCGAACCCCGGCCTTCACGGCCTGGTTGGCGAGCATCGCGTCCAGGTCGGCGCGCGGGCGCACCAGGCCGAACGGCGGGAAGCTGGTGAGCTCGGGCCAGTCGAGGTGCAGCCGCTGCCCGCCGCCGATCACCCGAAGGCCGCGGTTGTGCAGCCAGCCGTTGCGCTCGCTGACGTCGATGCCCATGTCGACGAGGGCCCGGGTCCCGCGCGGGGTGAGCCCGTCGCCGCACACCTTCTCGCGCGGGAACGACGTCTTCTCGATCAGGGCGACGTCCAGGCCCGCGGTGGCCAGCCAGTAGGCCGCGCTGCTGCCCGCCGGCCCGGCTCCGACCACGACGACGTCGGCGTCGTTGCCGAGGTCAGGGGTCAGCGCCTCAGGCCGCGCTTCGGCACTGATGCCGCTAGGCGCCGCCGCGCCGCGTGCCGACATCGCAAGCTCCCGTCGAGCCGGTACAGGACTTTGTGAACACCTTCACAAGCAGACGTCGCAAAGTCTAATCCCGGCTCGACGGGCGGGCGACCGCGGTCCGCCGGTGGGCCGGTCGGCCGGTGAGCCGGTCGGCCGGTCGGCCGGTGAGCCGGTCGGCTGGTGAGCCGGTCGACCGGTGGGCCGGATCAGACCGCCGCCGGCTCGCCCTGCTCGGCCGGGCGGCCCGTGGCGTCGGCCGGCGCCCCGGAGCCGCGCGGCGGCCGGACGAGCACGAGCACGAGCAGCCCGGCCAGCACGCTGGCGATGCCGGACACGACGAAGGTCCACTGCACGCCGTCGACCGCCGCCGCGTGCAGACCGTGGTTGAGCGCGGCGCGCACCCCGACCGGCGCCGCGTGCAGCACGATCGGCGCCTGGCCACCGGCGAGCGCGCGGGACACACCGGCGGCACTGGGCACACCGGCCCCGTTGAGGACGTGCTCGGCCCGCGCGGCGAACACCGACCCGAGTGCGGCGATACCCAGCGCGAACCCGAGCTGGCGCGCGGTGTTGACCGCGCCCGCGGCCATCCCGCCGCGCTGCATGGGTAC